>NZ_JACEQV010000003.1:0-333066 GCF_015356275.1 Pseudoalteromonas sp. PPB1
ACCAACTGAGCTAATGACCCGCTCGGTGTTAAAGTGCCATTAAGTCATCCTGACGATTGGGCCCGGCTTGTCGTCCTGACTCGCTTCGAAAACTGCGAAGCGGTGCTTCGTTTTTCTCACCCAACTGAGCTAATGACCAGCTCGAAAATACTTAAGTAATACACCAAATTTGAAATGGTGGGTCATGATGGACTCGAACCATCGACCAATGGATTAAAAGTCCACTGCTCTACCAACTGAGCTAATGACCCGCTCGAGGATACTTAAGTAATACACCAAATTTGAATGGTGGGTCATGATGGACTCGAACCATCGACCAATGGATTAAAAGTCCACTGCTCTACCAACTGAGCTAATGACCCACTAAATTGTTCGCTGCAAGAAGTGTGTAACACTATCGGCTGCTGCGGGCGCTTATAATACTTATTTAAAAATCTTGTGCAACCGAAATCGCCTGTTTTTTTCAATTTTCGCGTCTAAGCGCCTAATTTTAAATCACTCTGAGAAAAATTCAGCCATTTATATTTTACTGAGTCGTTCTGTTGCCAGTTTTGCCGCTGTAGTACTGGGGTATTCTTTGATTAAATTCTCAAACAGAGCCTTTGCTTCAGCAGATTGCCCCACTTTTTGCAGTAAGGTTCCCAGCTTTAACATCGCATCAGGTCGCTTATTTGAGTCAGCAAACTGATCAACCACTGTACGGAAGTGCACCATGGCCTGAGCATCCTGATTCTTGATAGACTGAAGCTGACCCAACCAGTAATGTGCATTAGGAATATAAACAGAATTTGGGAACTGCTTTAAGAAGCCTTCAAATTCAGGAATAGCGGCATCGTAGCGCTTATCCTTCATGATCAAAGCAACCGCTCTGTCATACGCCTCATTTTCAGATAAGTCCGTGCTCACAGCCTGCGCAGTTGCACTATCAGGCGTCACAACGGGTTGCAGCTGCTTGCTTTGCTCATAGACTTGGGTGACACGTGTTTCGATTTCCTGATACAGCTCACGTTGGCGCTGCAGTACTTTTTCGAGCTTGTAACTTTGTTCCTCTGTCACACCACGGATCTGGCTCACTTCATCCTGAAGTTGATCAAGTTGTGTTTGCAGTTCAGCCTGGATCAAGTTGCGGTTACGCATTAAATTTTCAAGCACAGACAAACGTTGTTCTATAGTTTGGGTAGCACCAGCAGCATCAGATACAGCAGCGGGAGCTGCCCACAATTGGGAGCTCCCGCTGACTAAGATGATGGCTGCCAAAATAGTATTCGGCTTCATAGCATCTCTTTACAATTAGTATACCAGTACCGCGCGGCGGTTCTTAGCAAAAGCTTCTTCGTTGCGCGCTTTGTCCATCGGCTTCTCTTCACCGTAGCTCACAACAGAAATTTGGCTGTCAGATACACCCAGGCTCTGTAAGTACTTAGCAACGGCTTTACCACGGCTTTCGCCCAGTGCGATGTTATACTCAGGCGTACCACGCTCATCGGCATGACCTTCAATCAGTACTTTTACGCTTGGGTTTTTAACCAGGAAATCAGCGTGTGCTTGTAGCAGCTCTACAAATTCGCTGCGTACAGTAGACCGGTCAAAGTCGAAGTACACGATCTGCTCTTGACGCAACGCTTCATACTTTTCTTTCAGTAGCTCTTCTGCTGATTTCTGACGTGTTGCAGTGTTCACATCAACGTTGCTGCCGTTGTTTGCAGTAGCTGCGTTTGTTTCGCTGCCAGCGCCTTCACCAACATTTGACGACGAGCTACATGCAGCCAGCGTCATCACAGGCAACGCGACCAAAAGGGCCTTGAGAGTTTTGTTAAGTTGCATCGAGTATATTCCTATATCTTTTATAAGTCTTACCAGCAAAATTACTGTAAAAATGGCGACCAAGCTGGTGCCTTAACCTGTCCGTCTAATACCGGCAGGCGAGCCTTGAAACGGCCATCCATCGACACCAGCGCCAGTACCTGCTTATTATTATGCAAGGTACTATAAATAATCATAGAGCCGTTCGGCGCAATACTCGGTGATTCATCGAGTCTGGTGCGCGTTAATACCTGAAACAGCCCAGAATCCAATTCTTTCTTAGCAATATGGTAACGGCCTAATGTACGATTTACCATTACCAGTTGTTTACCATCTGGCGTGATTGACCCGGCTAGGTTCATGTCGCCGTCAAAAGTTACACGCCGTGATCTTCCTGTATCTAAATTTAACTTATATATCTGGGCATTACCACCCCTTTCAGATGTATAGACTATTTCTTTGCCATTTGGGTGCCAGGTTGGCTCAGTATCTATACTACGGTGCTTAGTCAGACGTCTTTCTTTACGCGTTTCAAGGTCAATCACATAGACTTCTGTAGCGCCGCCTTTATCTTTTGACAACACGATCAGCATTTGTGTGCCGTCAGGAGAAAATTGCGGTGCACCATTGATCCCGGGATAACTGGTTAAGATCTCACGCTTACCTGTATAGATATCCTGAATATAAATTTGTGACTGACGATTCTCAAACGTGACATACGCTAACTTGTTACCATCCGGTGACCAGGCCGGTGACATCAACGGCTCTTTAGAGCGCAACAGCACCTGTTCATTGTAGCCGTCATAATCTGCCACAACCAGCTGATAAGGTTTATCCTGCTCTTCACGCACAATGACATAGGCAATTTTAGTACGAAATGCGCCTTTTTCACCCGTCAGAGATTCGTAAACAACGTCACTGATCTGGTGCGCATAATAGCGAAAGCTCTGCGCATCAATAACGCTCTGGCGCGCCTCCAGGACATGATCCTGGCTTTTCATCAATTTGCCGTTGGTCATCATGCGCGTTTCCCCTCCGGTGATTTGAGCACGGATCACATCGATCAGCTCATATTTCACCAGGTAACGATTCGCAGGCTGTTGAGTAATGGTGCCCACAACAACGGCTTCGACACCTAGTTCAACCCAGGCGTCGTAGTCTACTTCTTCATCCGTTGTTGGTAGCTGAGGCATTTGTTCCTCTGCCACCGGCTTAAACTTACCACTGCGGATCAAATCCGCTGCAATCACTGAACTCAGCTCAGCAGGTGCTTCGCCATTGCCAATGTATTTAAACGGGGCTATCGCAATCGGTCGAGCACTGTCGACCCCTTCTGTAATTACGATCTCCAGTGCGGCGTAGGCGACCCCCTGCGCAGCGAAAGCCAGAACCAATAGTAAATTTCTTAAATGGTTGTACATGGTCTTCCTTTATAGAGTTGGTTTAATCGTCAGGTTAATATTCTTAAGCTGTTCGAAAACATCTTTATTTTCAGAAACAGGTAACGTATCTGCCATTCGTACTGCTCGTAAAGCCGCTTCACATACCAGTTTGTCACCACCGAGTGACTCTGCTTGTGTCACCAGGCCATTAAAGCCCAGACGAATGTTCAGACGACACTGCTTACCTTTCATTTTCTCATCAATCAACAGGTTGGATTGGATCCGCTGCATGATCAATGCTTTGTACTTGTCGACTTCCGTCAGGATCTGTTGCTGGCGGACTTTTGCCCTGGCGGCTTGTTCTTGCGCCAATTGCTCCTGAAGCAATTGCTCTTGCAAGGCTTTTTGACGTGCTTCTTCAGCAGCCTGAGCCTTACGTTTAGCTTCTTCTTCTTGTTGCTTGCGCTTCGCTTCTGCCTGTCTCAGCCTGTCTTCCTCAGCTTTACGCTTTTCGGCAGCGGCTTTAGCGGCCTGCTCAGCGGCATGGGCTTCTTTACGGGCTTTTTCAGCCTGCTGACGCTCTTTGTTTTGAATTTCCTGAGCACGTTTCGCCTGCGCTTCTGCCTTACGCTTTTCTTCAAGCTTAGCCAGACGCTGTTGCTCTAGTTTCTTGATCCTACGGGCTTCGGCTTCACGGTCTTTACGTGCCTGAACTGCACGGCGCTCTAAATCGCGGATCCTTTTTTCTTCGGCTCGTTTTTGTTGCGCTTCTTTTTCACGAAGCTGAGCAATCTTCTTTTCTACAGCCTGCTGGTCAACCGAGATCGCTGACACAGCTTTAACTTCTTCTATTTCATTAACGGCAGGATTAAGCTGAACTTCCATCACACTGGGGCTGGAAAACTGGAAATTAGCCGTTGCAAACAATAACCCGGCTATCGCGAAATGCAGTAAAAATGACTTAAATATGCCGCTGGTTAAAGCATCCATTAACTGTCCTCAAACGATTTAGTCATTAACCCAACAGACGGCACACCGGCATTTTTCAAAAAGTCCATGAGTAACAGAACTTCCTGATATGACACATGCCCTGAGCCTTTAATCATCACCGGGGTCTCCGGGTTTTGCTGTAACTTCAACTTAATAATGGCTGCCACTTCGACGGCATCCATTGGTGCATCTGGATCAGTGCCCACGGTCACATAGTAACGGCCCTCAGCATCGATAGTAGCGATAATGGGTGGCGCATCTTTTGTGTCTACCAGGTCCGACTCTTCCATTTGCGGTAAGTCCACTTTAACACCATGGGTGATCAGCGGCGCCGTTGCCATAAAGATAATTAGCAGCACCAGCATAACATCAATGTATGGCACCACATTGATCTCTGCGACAGGGCGGCGTCTCTTATGCTGATACATTTTGCTTAGCCTCAGTTAAGCTGGCAGCCTGGCGATGCAGAATATTGGCAAACTCTTCCATGAAGTTGATGTAGTTTGACTCCAGCTTTTCTACATTCTTTGCAAAGCGGTTATAGGCCATGACCGCCGGAATAGCCGCAAACAGACCCATTGCCGTCGCAATCAAAGCTTCAGCAATACCAGGCGCAACCATTTGCAACGTTGCCTGCTTCACTTCACCCAGCGCAATAAATGCATTCATGATCCCCCAAACAGTACCGAATAGGCCGATGTAAGGGCTGATAGAACCCACCGTTGCTAAAAATGACAATCCGGATTCCACTTTCTCAACTTCACGGGACAGAGCCACACGCATAGAGCGGTGTGTCCCTTCTATGATCATGCTCGCCGATCCTGTGTTTTGTTTTTTGTGACGTGCAAATTCTTTAAACCCGGATACGAATAGCGCCTCTAAGCCACTAGAGCTGCCCGCTCTGGCCGTAATTTCATTATATAACTTGCCCAAATCCATTCCCGACCAGAACTTTTGTTCAAATTTCTTCGCATCTGCCAGAGACTGCGCCAGTATGCTGCGGCGCTGAAAAATAATGGCCCATGAAGCAACCGACATGCCGACCAGTGTCAACATTACAAGTTGCACGAGAATACTGGCTTCTAAAATGAGATCTACGAAATTAAGTCCCGATTCCACGTTGTTATACTCCTAGAAAATAATTGTGTTCTCGGCCAAGGCAGCCGTCACCGTATTGACTGTAAGCCAGCAAAAAGGTTCAGGTAGTTTAACCACACTAATAAGGGCTTACAATCTCAATGCCGTAAAATCCACTTAAATGCCGATAATTCGCACATTCAGCCCCTTGACGCTTTATTTTGGCCCGATTGACGGACCTACACTCAACATCGGCGCAAATACAGCTCACACAAAACCCCACCTACATAGCCCACGGTTAGCAGTAAAACCGGCCCATAATAAAGTGAACTGAACCCTTAATTGCAAAGCCTAGCGCGTGTTTGTGACAGAAAATTAATGTGGTCGGAACAGTACAGCGTTGAGCGTGTTTATTTATTTATGCAACCTGCATAAAAGTAAAGTTTTATTCACTATCTCCGAATAAACCCTCAAAAACCGATTGGTAATACCAATTAACAACAAATAATCTAATATTCACAAATTGAGTATAATAAAGACAAATTCTTATTTTACATAAACTTACAGAACATCATCAGTTTATGTTTTGCTCAATAAGGGACTGCAAAAACTCATCGCATTAGTTTTTTTTATAGCAAAACTGCAATTTTTCTAGTTTGATAAAATCCCTCAGTCGCCTTATTATACTCCCCGTACTGAGCGAGCAGCATCTCTCAATGCAAATGCACAGTTACTTAGGCCGCAGAAGTCTGATTTATTCTGCAGTCATGATGAGGAAGTTTTGGATAACACCTTAATGTACTCATCTGTTCCCTGGATTACTTCCTTCAACTTGTTGTTTTCGCCCGCACACTGTGCGGGCTTTTTTTTGTCCGCAATATACCAGCACAACAGATTCTTGATCCGCTTAAAATAAATGAAGCAAAATGAGCACGAAATGAATACGGGTGCGGAAATAGAAGAGAAAGACCCAGGCAACGCGTTGCGCGCTGCCAGTCAGGTCGTTTGAAGGTATAACAGTATGCGTTAGTCGTCTGGTTTCGCTAAGTCAAAATGCAGATAAGCCCTGTCTGATACGATCCGCCCTCTGGGTGTACGCTGAATAAAACCCTGCTGGATCAGATAAGGTTCTATCACATCTTCTATGGTTTCACGCTCTTCACCTATGGCCGCAGCCAGGTTATCCAAACCCACAGGCCCCCCCGTGAACTTTTCAATGATTGCAAGTAAGTACTTACGATCCATGTAATCAAAACCACATTTGTCAACGTCGACCATATCCAGCGCCTGACTGGCAATCACTTCATCGACACTGCCATCTCCTTTTACCTGAGCGAAGTCCCGGACACGTCTTAGCAAACGGTTAGCAATACGCGGCGTACCACGCGCCCGTTTGGCCACTTCAACCGCCCCGGCGTCACTGATCTCAAGATTCAAGAAATGTGCAGAGCGTGACACAATCGATGCCAGCTCAGCCACAGAATAAAATTCCAGACGTTGTACAATGCCGAAACGATCTCTCAGCGGTGAGGTCAGTGATCCTGCTCGGGTCGTAGCCCCCACAAGCGTAAAAGGTGGCAAGTCCAGCTTTATTGAGCGGGCTGCCGGCCCTTCACCAATCATAATATCGAGCTGGTAATCTTCCATCGCGGGGTAAAGAATCTCTTCAACCTGAGGACTCAGACGATGTATTTCATCAATAAACAACACATCCCCTTGCTCCAGATTGGTCAGCATTGCAGCAAGGTCGCCAGCTTTTTCAAGCACAGGCCCTGAGGTGGTTTTAATATTCACCCCGAGCTCATTCGCCACAATATTTGCCAAGGTCGTTTTACCCAACCCCGGCGGACCAAATATCAGCAAGTGATCGAGTGCTTCTTCACGACTGCGCGCCGCTTCAATGAAGATTTCCATTTGCTGCTTGACATGCTGCTGACCGGTATAGTCCGCCAACAACTTAGGTCGTATTGCTCTGTCTACGGCCTCTTCACTGCCCTGAACTTCCGGCTCTATGAGTCTGTCTGCTTCAATCATAATTACCTAATCAGCCTTTCTTACATCATAGATCTCAGGGCTTCTTTGATCAGCCCTTCGGTATCCATGCCTGGTTTACTCACCGCTTTCAGTGCTTTTTGCGCTTGTGCAGGTTTATAGCCAAGTGCTAACAATGCTGCCAGCGCATCGTCTTCAGGCGTATTCGCCACAGTGGGATCTTCCTGAGGTGCTAAGATGGCGTTATCGCTGAATGGAGTCAACAAATCATGACCAAAGTTCTTCAACTTATCTTTCATCTCAAGCACCAGCCGCTCAGCCGTTTTCTTGCCTACACCCGGAATTTTCACCAAAGTAGACGCATCGCCCTGATTGACACACTGTACAAACTGCTCCGCGGACATACCCGACAAAATCGCCAGTGCCAGTTTAGGGCCAACCCCATTGGCCTTGATCAACTCGCGAAACAACGCCCGCTCAGTTTTATGGTTAAAGCCAAACAGTAATTGTGCATCTTCGCGCACCACAAAATGAGTATAGATGGTTGCTTCATTACCCGCCTGAGGTAACTCATAAAAGCACGTCATCGGCATTTGCACTTCATAACCGATCCCACTTACGTCTAACAGGATCTCTGGTGGTTGTTTTTCTACCAGAATACCTTTGAGTCTGCCTATCATAATTACCTCAATCTTCCTCGTACGGTTTTTTTCGCGTTACCTGCCAGCTTGATCAGGTTTTGCTCTGAATGTGCATGACAAATTGCAATGGCCAGCGCATCAGCAGCATCGGCCTGGGGAGTGCCCGGGAGTTTTAATAGTCGCTTAACCATTTCCTGAACCTGAGACTTATTCGCTCCGCCGGTGCCAACAACGGCTTGTTTGACCTGCCGGGCTGAGTATTCAAAGACCTCAATCTCGTTCATCGTAGCTGCAACAATGGCTGCACCGCGTGCCTGACCGAGCTTTAAAGCTGAATCTGGGTTATGCGCCATAAAGACTTGCTCAATCGCAAATCCCTGCGGATTAAACTGTTCGATGATCTGGCTTACGCCCTGATAAATCATCTGTAGTCGTTGTGGAAATGGCTTATCACCAAGCCGAATACAACCGCTGCCCAGATACTGAAACTGACTGCCTTGACGCTTAACTACGCCGTACCCGGTCAGCCTGGAGCCTGGATCTATGCCTAAAATTACTGCCAAGCGCATACTCTCGTTGTTTTTTCGCTATCATGCCAAAATACTGTATGAATTTCCAGTTATCTGTACGACTCGCAGAATAAAAAAAAGCGGCTTAGTCGCCGCTCTTTCATGCTATTCGCTGTAATTATTCAGCATCTTTTTGCTGCGCGGTTACTGTTACCGCGAGCTCTTTTAGTGCATCCGGATTAGCGACGCTAGGGGCATTGGTCATCAGACATGATGCCTGAGTCGTTTTCGGGAACGCAATCACATCACGAATGTTGTCTGTACCACACAACAACATGACCAGACGATCCAGACCAAATGCCAGACCTGCATGTGGTGGCGTACCGTACTTCAGTGCATCCAGCAGGAAGCCGAATTTGTCTTGCTCTTCTTGTTCATCAATACCCAGGATACGGAAAGCCGCCTGCTGCATATCGTTGTTGTGGATCCGCACAGAGCCACCACCGACTTCGTAACCATTCAATACCATGTCATAGGCATCTGAAATTGCACCAGCCGGATTGGCTTCCAGCTCTGCCGCTGAAATATCTTTAGGTGCCGTGAACGGGTGGTGTACTGCATGCAGATTACCTTCGTCATCTTCCTCAAACATTGGGAAATCAACAACCCACAGCGGTGCCCACTGGTTCAGGTTTGTCAGCTCAAGGTCCAGGCCCACTTTCAGACGCAGTGCACCCATTGCTTCATTGACAACATTACGCTTATCAGCACCAAACAGGATGATGTCGCCAGTCTGCGCATTTGTGCGCGCCAGGATCCCTTTGATCACTTCTTCGTTCAGGAACTTGGCAATCGGTGACTGAATACCTTCAAGGCCAGCGTCCAGATCGTTCACCTTCATCCATGCCAGGCCTTTTGCCCCATAGATACCCACAAACTTTGTATACTCGTCAATTTGCTTACGAGACAATGACGCACCACCCGGTACAGTCAACACAGCCACACGGCCTTTCTCGTCATTTGCAGGGCCGGCAAGTACTTTAAACTCAACGTCCTTAACCAGATCAGCAACATCAATCAGCTCAAGCGGGTTACGCAAGTCAGGCTTGTCTGAACCATATCGACGCATTGCTTCTTCGTAGCTCATTACCGGGAACTGACCCAGATCTACCTCAAGCAATTCCTGCCACATTTCGCGGATCAAACGCTCAGTGATATCACGCACCTGATCAGATGTCATGAACGACGTCTCTAAATCGATTTGTGTGAATTCAGGCTGGCGATCTGCACGTAAATCTTCGTCACGGAAACATTTCACGATTTGATAGTAACGATCAAAGCCAGACATCATCAGCAACTGTTTAAACAGCTGAGGCGATTGTGGCAATGCATAGAAACTGCCTTTATGTACACGGCTTGGTACCAGATAATCACGCGCACCTTCAGGGGTTGCTTTAGTCAGTACCGGCGTTTCGATGTCCAGGAAGTCATTGCTATCCAGGAAGCGGCGCACAAAGCTTGATGCTTTGGCACGCAGTTTAATGCGGTCGCTCATTTCAAGACGACGCAGGTCAAGATAGCGATAGGTCAGGCGACGCTCTTCTGAGTTTTCCTGGTTAAAGTCCAGTGGCAGTGGCTCAGCGCGGTTAATAATTGTCAGACCAGTACCGAGGATCTCTACTTCACCGGTCGCCATGTCCTGATTGATTTGGCTCTCAGGACGCGCACGAACTGTACCTGTCACTTTAACACAGAACTCTTGACGCAATGTGTTAGCAACATCCATCAGGTCATCTACTTCTGGATCAAACACAACCTGGACCAAACCTTCGCGATCTCGCAGATCAATGAAGATCAGGCCACCCAGATCGCGACGTTTGTTGATCCAGCCACATAGCTCCACTTCCTGACCTACATGGTCCTTGTTTAATTTTCCGCAGTATATTGAGCGCATAATAATCCTATTTGCCTACTTACTCTAAAGGGCATAATGAATGATAAATTTAATCGCCAATTATATAAAATTGCCACGCTTTGTCATCCCACAATGGCCGGATTCTTTCGCTGTTACGATTTTTTCTCCATCCGGACTTTGTTAGACTCCAACGCAAAGCAATATGGGAGCGAATGAGATGCTGTATTTGGGGTGCCCTCAGTGGAGCGCAGCACACTGGAAAGGCCGTTTTTTTACGAGTGACTGTAAAACCGCAGATATGTTGCGCGAGTATGCACAGATCTTTAATAGTGTAGAGGGCAATACCAGCTTTTATGCCAGCCCTAAGCCAGAAACGATCACAGCCTGGTCAAACGCCGTACCTGACACCTTTCGCTTTACCTTTAAAATCCCGAAACACATTTCTCACGAACTGGCGTTAAGCCAATGCCAGCAAGAACTCAAGCAGTGGCTCAATTTATTCGAGCCACTCTTTTCACGCCTTGGCATGGTTATGCTACAACTCCCGGCCAGTTGCAGCCCCGAGTACCTCACCCGTATTGCAGACTTCATAACACAAATGCCAAAAGAACTAACATTGGGTATTGAAGTCAGACACCGGGATTTCTTTGCCAAGGGAGACGCAGAAAAACGCTTTAACCAGCTCTTAATGCACGCAGGTGTGAATCGTATTATCATGGACACCCGGCCGTTATTTAGTGAGCCCCCGGCAACCCCCGCCATCATTGATGCTCAGCAAAAGAAACCTCGGGTACCCGTAAATGTCATCGCTACTTCTCAGGCACCGATGCTGCGCTTTGTTGGCTGCTCAGATTTAACAGCTAATCGCGCATTTTATGCGCCCTGGCTTAACAAAATTCGCGTCTGGTTGAATGAAGGCCGCACACCTTATGTGTTTTTTCACACTGCTGACAACCACGATGCCCCGCTGCTAGCCAGACAGTTTATTCAAGATCTGGGGATACCACATCAAGTGCTGGACCCATTTCCTGCTGAACGTCAGCCCCAACAACAGACTTTAATTTAACTACTTGAGAGTAAACAACAATAAGAACAATATTATGCAATTAAAATTCAAAAAGTCGGTAAAACAGCTCTCTGATGAGCAGTCGGTATTGCCAGCAAAAGCGGCACTACAAAAAGCAGGTACGCGCATCGATAGCTGTACTGCGTGGCCTGCTTATCATTCTCTGCCCGGCTCTTTAGCCTCATAGCGAGGTAAGCTGGCATCCAACTCTTCCCAGTTTGCTTTCGACGTCACATAATTATGCGACATAGGTCGTTCCGAAATATCAGAATCCAGAAGCCCGAGCCGCAGCCTGAGCTTATCAGGGTTGTCCTCATTAGAACTGAATAAAGGCGATGCACAAACCCCACAAAAATGCCGTAGTCTGCCGGGTTTAAAAGCATAATGACGAATATGTTCCGCTCCGGAGACGATCTGCAGTGCATCACGATCGACAAATCCATTCGTCGCATAAGCTGTGCCCGAGGATTTACGGCACAAAGAACAGTGACAATGAATGATGCTCGAGATGGATCCGTTTAACTCCAGTTTAACCGCACCACATAAACAACTGGCCTGATACATTTATTATTATTCCTGTTATGATCATGAGCCAACTAGCTTAGAATGTTTGTTTCCGGATTACTACCGCCATCATGAACTATTTGCAGTACTTTCAATACTATCCGCCCAGCTTGCAAGCACAGATCAAGGCCTTGCTGGAGCCCAATAAACTCACTAACTATTTTAGACATAAATATCCACAAGGCCATCAGCTGCAACATACACAGGCACTTTACGATTACTGTCATGTTTACAAAAAAAAATACCTGAAAAATGTACCCCGCCTACATAGAGTCAACTATGCAAAAGGCCGGGATCTAATGACGGGAACTCTGGGACATCACAGCCAGACGCGCAAGCAACATGGCGGAAAAGTCAAAATACGCTATGAAATTGTACTTTCTCAGCTAGTGAAACATGCACCGGAGGCGGTATTGAGAGCACTGGTTGTTCACGAGCTTGCACATTTTAAAGAGTTGGATCATAACAAAGCATTTTATCAGCTTTGTTGTCATATGGAGCCGGATTATCATCAACTGGAGCTGGATCTCAGGCTGTTTATTGTACTA
Source organism: Pseudoalteromonas sp. PPB1 (assembly GCF_015356275.1). Taxonomy (NCBI): domain Bacteria; kingdom Pseudomonadati; phylum Pseudomonadota; class Gammaproteobacteria; order Alteromonadales; family Pseudoalteromonadaceae; genus Pseudoalteromonas; species Pseudoalteromonas sp. PPB1. Next base: position 12,488 of record NZ_JACEQV010000003.1, read on the forward strand.
GATAAACTGGGCAGTAACTTTTATCAAAGCCCCGCCCAGCACCTTTAGCTTACTGGCAAGATGGATTACGCCCCTGCCGCTTAGCATTCGCAGCCAGGGTATTTGCCTGTGCCATCTTACTTTGCAGCATAGCTATCCTGTTTTGCGGCGATGGGTGCGTTGATAAAAACTCCATCGGGCGCTCTCCCCCGGCCTTCTCCATATTTTGCCACAATTCAACAGCGCCCTCAGGCTTAAACCCGGCTTTTGCCATCAGATCAAGTCCAATGACATCTGCTTCACTTTCATGAGCGCGGCTAAATGGTAGCGCTATTCCATATTGAGCGCCTAACCCCAGGCCCTGCATGATGGCATTCCGATACTGCACATTGCCCATTTCGAGCGCCGCATTGCCAGCCTGCAACCCAAGCTGTAGTAAGCTGTTTTGAGATACCCGTTCGTTGGCATGTTCGGCAATCACATGGCCGACTTCGTGGCCCATCACAGCTGCGAGCTGATGTTGATTTTTGGCCACATCCAACAGCCCGGTATGGACCCCAATCTTGCCGCCTGGCAGGGCAAATGCATTCGCACTGGGCTCTTTAAAGACAATCACTTCCCATTGCTGCTGAGCATACTGCGCAGGTAACTGCGCGATCAATGCATCTGCAATGCACTTAACATAACGATTTGTATCGGCATTACGTTCTATGGCCTGCTCCTGCTTCATTTGCTCAAAGCTCGCCACGCCCATTTTATCCATCTGCTGCTCTGAATACAGGGCTATCTGAGTTCGCCCTGTCGGGGAAGTTTTGCAACCTGCCAGCGCTAAGGCTAAAACGGTTGCGGCTATGATTTTTTTATTCATTGGGTCATGCCTGCTAAAACATACTATTGATTAGTTTAAAAGGAGCCTGTGGCCTATGCAAATCAGATCAAAAAAGCCCGCACAAATGCGGGCTTCAAAAACTTTACATTCGGTCGCTTAGTCAGCCGCTTTTGACACCATCACCATAGCTGGGCGAAGCAAACGGCCGTTTAATGTATAGCCTTTTTGCATCACAGCTAATACTGTGTTCGGCGACACATCATTGCTCGGCTGAATTGACATTGCCTGATGCAGTTCAGGGTTAAATGCTTCCCCTTGTGGGCTTACCGCTTCAACACCAAACTTAGCCAGTGCATCATTGAACGATTTTAATGTCATTTCGATGCCTTCTAAAATTGACTTAGTCGCTTCGTTTTCTTTATCAGCAAACTCAATGGCGCGCTCTAAGTTGTCAACCACAGGTAGCAACTCATTTGAAAACTTTTCCAATGCAAACTTCTGTGCTTTTTCTACATCCTGAGCGGCACGGCGACGGACATTTTCAGAATCAGCAGCGGCACGTACCACACTGTCTTTCTGACCTTCAATAGTTTGCTTCGCCGCTTCTAGCTCTGCATACAAACCTGCAATCTCTTCTTCTGGGCTCAACTCAGCTTGCTCAGTTTGTGCACTCTCTTGCGCTGGTTCTGCTTGCTCAGCCGTATTTTCCTGTACGTCTTCTTGCACTAACTCTTGTTCCTGCTCTTGGGCTTTTGTCTGCTCAGACATGAAAAACTCTCTCCGATTCTTTACAACTGCCGTAATTATGGGGATTCAAATTCGTTATTCAAGCTTCTTTTTTGGGGATTTGCGTAAATTCACCGATAATTGCTTCAATTGGCGCATCGGCCGGACAAATCAAACAAAAACGACTCTGGTATTCGCTGGCCGTAAAATAAGGCACACTCAGAACAACAAATCGCTCTAAATTCAAATAGCTAAGTTCACTACCAAGTAACACGGACAGGCCATTTTTAAATGCCAGATGATCCTCTACCTGATGCAAAAAACTCACACCCAAATTCAGTTCGTTGTTCCCTTCCAGGCGGTTATACAGATAGCGTTCTCCAACCACAATGCTGTTATCTGTGCCCAGCTGCAAACTTAACTCACGGCTCCATTGCATCAAAGAGCCCCGGCAGTCGGCCATCGCACTTTTAGCCATCGCCCGCATTCTGTGTAACCCTTCTTTAAGCGTTTGCTGACTAAATACCGTATTCATCCAGGCCGCAAACTGATAGCGCACCTGATCTGAATTCGACTCCGGTTTATTGATCAGAATATTATTGGACTGGCCTGTGCGGTCTATCAGTAATACCAGCCAGTGCTTACGGTCAAAATCTAATACCTCGACCCGGAAAATGGTCTGCTCACTCACCTGCGGTAAACCAACAATACAACACACCTGGTATTTTTGGCTTAACGTATGGGCAAAGCCTGTGAGTTGCTCACGCTCAGGCTCCCAATAAGGCGCAATCTCCTCAAGCCCGAAATACTCCTGTAGCCAGTATTTGATCCCCAGATCGGAAGGAACCCGCCCTGCCGATGTATGAGGAGAAAAAAGCAACCCCTGATTTTCGAGGCGTGCCATGGCATTGCGCACTGTCGCAGAGCACACCGCCATACCTTTTAGTTTTGCTATCTTACTCGATGCCACAGGGTGACCTTCACCATTACAATAAAGGCTCATTACGGCAGAGAAGACTTGTTTATCACGTGCACTAAGTTTCATAACATTATAAATAAGGCTAAATTTGCGAGTTTCAAGCGAATTCATTTTAAGATAATCTTGGCAATAGATATTTTGCCAAGGAAACTCACTGAATGAGCACACCATTTAATACCATCGGCCTGATTGGAAAACCCAACCATGATGGCGCTGCCCTGACATTACAACGCCTGTACACTTTTTTGCAAGCACTTGGCTATGAAGTTTTTGTTGAGCAACGCGTTGGCAAGCAGATAGCAGATCTACCCGACTCACACATACTCGATGTGGTTGCGCTGGGCGAACGCTGCGACCTGGCTGTGGTAGTGGGTGGAGACGGCAATATGCTTGGGGCTGCCCGGGTGCTGGCCAGATTTGATGTGGCAGTGATAGGAGTGAACCGAGGCAACTTAGGATTTTTAACAGACCTTGATCCGGACGATTTTGAAGCAGAGTTAGAACAGGTGTTGAGTGGCAAATTTGTTGAAGAACAGCGTTTTTTACTGGAGGTTGAAGTATTTCGCCATGCCGAACTAAAGAGCGCCAACCTGGCGGTTAATGAAGCAGTGTTGCACGCCGATAAAGTGGCTCACATGATCGAATTCGAAGCCTTTATTGACGAGCAGTTTGTGTTTTCTCAGCGATCCGATGGCCTGATCGTCACCACACCAACAGGCTCCACTGCCTATTCGTTATCGGGCGGAGGTCCTATTTTGACCCCGGAACTCAATGCCATGGCACTCGTGCCTATGTTTCCACATACGTTATCAAGCCGGCCATTAGTGGTCGACGCCAGTAAACAGGTCAAACTCAAACTCAGCCCGGAGAATACCGCAAGCTTACAGGTCAGTTGCGACAGTCATGTAGTACTCGCACTGTTACCCGGAGATGAAGTAGTCGTAAAAAAAGCAGAGAAAAAGCTGCGCTTAATCCATCCTGACAGTTATTCCTACTACAATGTTCTGAGACAGAAATTAAATTGGGGCAGCAGGCTTTACTAAGCGCTGGAAGTTCAGCAGAATAAGTAAAATTTGTTTTCTATTTTAGGGAAAAGTAAACCAACATGAGCTACGTTGTTTTCGTATCTATTACCTTATTAATCACCATTTTGGGTGTCTATGTGGTAATTGAGAATAACCGTAAAAAAGCACGCGAAGCCGAAAAGCGCGTGTTCAATGAACGCCTGAAAGAGATCAGCAGCCACTTTAAAAGTAAAATCAGTGAGTTTGTGAGTTATAAATTGATCCGCCCTAAACATGCGCCTCAGTTTAACGCCATTGTCGGCAACTTTTTTGTTGTTCAGGCTCACAATGACGACAATCTGGAAGCACTTGAGCGGGTCACAGATCACTTGCTTGGCACCATAGGCAATGAACTAAATAAATGTCGTGAAAATGGCAATATGGAGCTGCTAGCTGACCAATTGTTTATGTTTGTCAGTGAATTGCCGTCTGCTGGGCTTGCCTACAACAAAGCATTTTACAGCGAAATATTGCCTGCACTGATATCACGGATCCAAACCCCTGATATGCCGGCTCAAGCCGATGCCCAGGAAGTGGTGCAGAATGAGGAAGAACCTGTAACACAGAGCGAAAGTAACGACTCTTCAACACAACAGCAAAAAGCTGCTGCTCTGTAACGCACTCACACACCAAAGTGCAATTTCAAGTTGCATTTCCTAAGAATGCTGTATAGATTAACAGTAATTATACTGTTTGGATATACAGCATGCTTATCAGTCTGCAAATTAAAAACTTTGCCATTGTTAACGAACTAACCATCGACTGGCGCTCAGGTATGACCGCTATCACAGGTGAAACCGGAGCGGGTAAATCCATTGCGATCGATGCATTATCTTTGTGTTTGGGTGAACGCGCGGATGTTGCCAGTATTCGTCCGGGTGCCGCCAAAGCAGAGATTTCCGCTCAATTTGATATCAAGCAGCTCCCCTACGCACAGCAATTTCTGAGTGATCTCATGTTGGATGATGAAGAGCAAAACTGCATATTGCGTCGAGTCGTCATGCAAAATGGCCGTAGTAAGAGCTTTATAAATGGCAATTCAGTGACCGCGGCCCAGTTAAAAGAGCTAGGCCAACGCCTCATCGCCATCCACGGTCAGCACGCTCACCAGCTATTGCTCAAGCCTGATCACCAGCTCGGGTTACTGGATGCCTACGCCGGGCACGACACTTTACTACATGCTGTACGTGCTCAGTACCAGCACTATCACACGCTGCAAAAAGAACATGCCGAGCTCATTAAACAGCAACAAGCACAGGCTGCCAAAAAGCAGCTGCTTGAATACCAGGTTCAGGAGCTGGATGAATTCGCTTTGGAAGAGGGTGAGTATGAGCAGATTGAAACTGAGCATACCCGGCTAAGCCATAGCCAAACGCTGGCTGAAAGCTGCCAACGCGAATTAATGTGCCTGTCAGAACAGGACGATCAGACAGTATTAGGCCAGCTGCAACATAGCGTACAGACTTTCATTGAGCTCAGTAATTATGACCCCAAATTACAAGAGATCAGCCAGTTATTAGGAGAAGCCGCGGTGCAACTCGAAGAAGGCTGTCGGGAGCTGCGTGCTTATGGTGAAAACATAGAGCAAGACCCGGAGCGCCTACAGAGCGTCGAAGACAGGCTGGCACAGGCCATGGCCTTGTCACGTAAACATCAAATCAACCCAGAGTTACTGCACCAGCATCATCAGCAGTTACATGAAGAGCTGGCTTCCATTTGCTCTAACAACGAACGCATTGAAGATCTGCAACACGAAATAGCGGAGGCACTGCACGCCTATCAGATCTCAGCAGCACAGCTTAGCGAAAGCCGAGCACAGGCGGCACTGACGTTAAACGATCTGATCAGTGAAAGCATGCATGAACTGTCAATGGAAAACGGCCAGTTTGCGATTCAACTCAGTCAACATGAAGACCGACGCCCCAATGAGCTGGGCATGGATCAAATTGAGTTTCTGGTTTCGACCAACCCAGGCCAACCTCTGCAAGCACTGGCCAAAGTGGCCTCCGGGGGTGAACTATCGCGGATCAGCCTGGCCATTCAGGTGATTATCGCAAATCGCGTGACCACCCCCACCCTGATTTTCGATGAAGTCGATGTGGGAATATCAGGCCCAACCGCTTCTCAGGTCGGTAAACAACTACGCTTACTTGGTAAGTCAACTCAGGTTATCTGTGTGACACACCTGCCTCAGGTTGCCTGTAGTGGCCATCATCAGTTCTTTGTATCCAAGCGTGTTGAGGGCGGGGAAACCTTTACGTCTATGCTCCCACTGGTGCTGGAGCAACGTATTGATGAAATCGCCCGCTTGCTTGGTGGTGACAAAATCAGCAGCACCACACTTGCCAGTGCTAAAGAGCTGCTTGAGGTGCAGGGGGCATAACGCGGCAAGTTAGGAGTTGTGACAAAGTGAACAGGCAAACGAGAAGCTCGATTTTATATGATTTATAAATCCTCTAATGCCGTTTGCTTATGCCTAGAATGATTGTCGACTCTGTACTGAAATAAAAGTTCGAGGTGAGCCAGCCTTACAAAGTTATACGCTGTGCTCCGCTCAACTTCAAACTAGTTATTCTTACTATATGACTAAAGCTGCTATTTAAATTGCTTCTGCACTGTCAGTTCAAACCTACTATACAAGTCGGGCCAACATAGCTAGACATAAACGATCTCCGCCCGCAATTTTTAGTTATCATAACCTGATAGCCCTTTTGCGCAATAGACAACTGTGTCTGACGCATTTGAAACACAAAGCATATCATTGTCATCCGTACTCGATATTTCAACGCCGGACAGGTCATTGATAATAACCTCCTTCTCGCTTCCCTTTACGATTATGGACACTCTAGCCCCGTTATCATATTCCCATCCAGCGGACAGACTATGTATATTTCTACAAATGAAAGCCTCACAGATAAACTCTTGTTTTTGACTCGTCTTAGTGACTGAACAGGATGTGTCAATTACAGTACATGCAGCACGTACTTTGAAGCTGGTTAGCAGACCGACGACAAAAAAACCTAAGAGCATTGATTGAATATTCACTTTCAAAACGTTCCTTACCTTGTAGATACCGACTTTAAGGTTGACGAGAAATCTATCTAAATAGTGTGGGAAGTGCGCCATCTATCCAGGCCTGTACAGGAAGTCGCCCGCTCTCCAGACAAATAGAATTTCCTGTTGAAGCCGGATAATCGAAATAGACGCACAACTCATCGATGTGCGTTGCCCAATCATTTATCTCGTACATGCCCACTAAATCGTGCTTTACATCAATCACGACTAGGCGCTGAGACGCCCTCAGTCCCCCGTTAAAATAACGACGATAGTTAAAAACCTTATCTCCATTACTGAGCGGTCCTAAAAATTAAAATTCAGTCTGTTTATCAATAACAATATGTTCTGAGGATGAGGCTGTTTTTTTAAATATCAGACTAATATCTGAGCTAATCGGTATAGTTACCAGAGCGATTGCGACAGTAATATAGTTCATGGATCCCTCAATCAATGCTTACAGCACCAGTAGCTGGCTTGAGCGTACTCTACTTGATAATCCAGTCCAAGAACAGAGCGATTACTCCCCAAAAATCAAAAAGCCTACCGTACAGGAAACTGATTTACGGTAGGCTTATTTTAAGGCAGAACCACACTCAGTGCAGTTTCACAACTTTATACCCCAAGATAGTCCATGATCCCCTCTGCAGCATTACGGCCTTCGAAGATAGCTGTGACCACCAAGTCAGAACCACGTACCGCATCGCCACCTGCGAAGATTTTTTCATTGCTAGTTTGATGTGTGAACGCGCCTTTTTCAGGGGCAACGATACCGCCCCACTCATTGATAGCAACGTCATATGCTGCAAGCCAGTCAAGGTTATGAGGTTTAAAACCAAACGCCATAATCACCGCATCAGCTTCAATCAGGTGCTCTGATTCAGAGACTTCCTGTGCCCGTCTGCGTCCGTTCTCGTCTGGCTCACCCAGTTCAGTTCGGACCATGCGTACACCTGTTACCTTACCGTTTTGGTCTAATTCGATGCCTTTGGGCTGAACGTTAAAGCTAAACTTAACCCCCTCCTCTTTGGCGTTTTTTACCTCACGGCGTGATCCCGGCATATTGGCTTCGTCACGGCGATATGCACAGGTTACCGACTTTGCGCCCTGACGCACAGAAGTGCGCACACAGTCCATCGCGGTATCACCGCCACCTAACACCACCACACGTTTACCGGCCATGTCGATATACGCCTGCTTCTTCTCGTCGTATCCCATTACGCGGTTGGTATTGCCAATCAGAAACGGCAGTGCATCATACACCTGATCTGCATCTTCATTGTCCAGCCCGGCACGCATGTACTGATAGGTACCCACGCCGATAAACACCGCATCATACTGAGATAGCAGTTCATCCATGCTAATGTCTGTGCCAATTTCAGTATTCAGACAAAACTCCACACCCATTTCCGTAAATATCTCTCGACGTTTCTCCATCACCGATTTTTCCAGCTTGAATGATGGTATGCCAAACGTCAGCAAACCGCCGATCTCTGGGTTGCGATCAAATACCACAGGTTTCACCCCATTACGTACCAGAATATCGGCACAACCGAGCCCGGCAGGGCCCGCGCCAATGATGGCCACTTTTTTATCGGTCCAGGTCACATAAGACATATCGGGCTTCCAGCCCTGTGCAAATGCAGTGTCAGTGATGTATTTCTCAATATTACCTATGGTCACGGCACCGAACTCATCGTTCAATGTGCATGAGCCTTCGCAAAGCCTGTCTTGTGGGCAAACCCGGCCGCACACTTCCGGCAAGCTATTGGTCCGGTGCGACAACTCTGCAGCTTCCTGGATCCTGCCCGTACGGATCAATTTAAGCCACTGCGGAATATAGTTGTGCACCGGACACTTCCACTCGCAATAGGGATTACCACAATCCAGGCAACGATCGGCTTGCGAGCTAACCTGCTGCTTAGAAAATGGTTCGTAAATTTCAACGAAAGAGCTCTTACGCGTCGTGATTGGCTTCTTTCTCGGGTCGATGCGCTGAACATCGATAAATTGATAGACATTTTCGCTCATACTTCCCCCTACTGTGCCTGTACACGTAATTCAGCACTGCTGCGTGCACGGTGCCCCAACAAGCTCTTCACGTCGCTAGATTTTGGTTTGATAAGCCTAAACATAGGCACATACAGCTCAAAGTTAGCCAGGATCTGCTCTGCCCGGCATGACGCCGTATGCTCAAGATGTTCAGCGATCAGGCCTCGTAAGTGCTCCTGCATAGTTGCCAGCCCTTCCAGCGACAGCACTTCAACCAGCTCAGGATTGTAGCGTTTATCAAAATCCCCAGCCTCGTCCAGCACATAGGCAAAACCGCCTGTCATACCAGCGCCAAAGTTAACCCCTACCTGACCCAGTACGCACACCACGCCCCCGGTCATGTATTCACAACCATTATCACCTAGCCCTTCCACTATGGCCTGAACACCTGAATTGCGTACTGCAAAACGCTCTCCGGCACGACCAGCTGCATATAACTTACCGCCGGTGGCCCCATACAAGCAGGTATTACCAGCGATCGTGGCAAGGTGCGTTTGGAAGCTCGAACCGACCGGTGGGCGCAGTACCAACTTACCACCCGCCATGCCTTTGCCAACGTAGTCGTTCGCATCGCCAACCAGGGTCATTTCCAGACCTCCGGCATTCCACACACCGAATGCTTGTCCGGCAGTACCATGTAGCTCAATCACGACAGGATCTGCGGCCATCCCCTGATTGCCGTGACGAGACGCAATATAGCCAGACAACATGGCGCCCACAGAGCGATCCGTATTTTTGATCCGATTCACCAAAGACGTGCCGGTCTTATCGTCAATCGCCTGTTTTGCCTTATCCAGTAAGCTCTCATTCAGTTGACCTTGATAGTGCGATGTATTTGGCGCACTGCAAAAGAGCGTTTCGCCCGAAGGATTCGCAGGTTTTGCCAGTAAGGGTTGCAGATCAAGCTTTTGCTGTCTTACAGTCGTGCCTTCCAGCACCTCAAGCAGGTCCGTTCGACCAATCAGGTCGGTCAGCTTGCTTACCCCCATCGACGCCATGAGCTCTCTCGCTTCCTGAGCGATGAAGCGGAAATAATTCATCGCCATTTCTGGCAGGCCATGGTAGTGCTTCTGTCGCAGTGTCTCATCCTGCGTTGCGACACCTGTCGCACAGTTGTTGAGGTGACAAATACGCAGGTATTTACAACCCAGCGCAACCATAGGTCCGGTGCCGAAGCCAAAGCTTTCAGCGCCCAGAATGGCCGCTTTGATGATATCCAGGCCCGTCTTCAAGCCACCATCCGTTTGCAAACGGATACGATGACGCAACCCATTCTCAACCAGAGCTTGCTGAGTCTCAGCGAGGCCTAGCTCCCAGGGACTGCCGGCATACTTAACTGAGGTAAGCGGGCTGGCGCCTGTACCACCGTCATATCCCGCTATGGTAATTAAGTCTGCGTAGGCCTTCGCCACACCGGTCGCTATGGTGCCTACTCCAGGCTCAGACACCAGTTTGACGGAGATCATGGCTTTAGGATTGACTTGCTTGAGGTCAAAGATCAGCTGCGCTAAGTCCTCAATGGAGTAAATATCATGGTGCGGCGGTGGAGAGATCAAGGTGACCCCAGGCACTGAGTATCTTAATTTAGCGATATAAGGCGTCACCTTTTCACCCGGTAACTGGCCGCCTTCTCCAGGCTTCGCGCCCTGCGCGACCTTTATCTGGATCACGTCGGCACTTTGCAGATAATGCGGCGTCACCCCAAAACGGCCTGATGCCACTTGCTTGATACGCGAGTTTTTCTCAGTCCCAAATCGGAGTTTATCCTCACCACCTTCACCGGAGTTAGAACAGCCACCAAGCCGGTTCATAGCAATCGCCAGGGCCTCATGAGCTTCTGGCGAAAGCGCACCAATACTCATTGCCGCTGAGTCAAAACGTTTATATAACTCAGTGGCAGACTCAACCTGGTCAACATCTATTGCGGGGCCGCTGGTATTGAGCTTGAGTAGATCCCGTAAATTGGTTACCGGTCGGTTGTTTACCAGATCGGCATATTTTTGATAATCCGTGTAGTTACCGGAGCGCACTGCAACCTGGAGTGACTGAACAACATCCGGGTTATAGGCATGATACTCGCCACCATGGACGAATTTTAATAAACCGCCATGTGACAGTAACTTGCGCTTGCTATGCGCCAGTTTGTGTAACTGCACGCCGTCAGCCTCAAACTCCGCAAAGCCTGCACCTTGTATCCGACTGCTTACGCCTTTAAAACACATATCAACGATTTCGTCTGACAGACCCACCGCCTCAAACAGCATAGAACAGCGATAAGAAGCAATTGTACTGATCCCCATTTTGGACATGATCTTGTACAGGCCTTTATTAATCGCATTGCGATAAGCTAGGGTGACATCACGATAGGTTTTATCAATGACTTTACTGTCGCACAAAGCAACCAGAGTCTCGTAAGCCAGGTAAGGGTAAACTGCGGTTGCACCAAACCCGAGCAAAACAGCAAACTGATGTGGGTCGCGCGCGCTGCCCGTCTCCACGATAATGTTAGAGTCACAACGCAGATTGGTGTTTACTAACCGTTGCTGTACTGCTCCCACCGCCATCGCTGCGGGTACCGGCATAGTATCTTTACTAATAGCTCGGTCGCTTAATAACAACATCACACAACCGTGTGCTGCTTTTTTTTGCGCTTCATCACAGATCCGAGCGATTGCACTTTGCAGACTTTCGGCTTGAGGATCGTAGTTCAAAGAAATACGACACGCACTGTAATGATCGTCATCAGCAGCCAGCAATTGCTGAATATCTGAATAGGTCAAAACCGGTGAATCAAACTGTAGCCGTTTAGCGTGCCCGGTGGTTTCGTTAAACACATTCTGTTCACGACCAATGCAGGTCGCCAATGACATCACGTGGTTTTCTCGTAACGGATCAATTGGTGGATTGGTGACCTGTGCGAACTTTTGTCTGAAATAGTCGTAGAGCGAGCGGATCCCTTCCGATAACACAGCAAATGGCGTGTCGTCTCCCATTGACCCTGTTGCTTCCTGGCCATTTTGGCCCATCACCCGGATCACTTGCTCAATTTCTTCATTGCTGTAAGCAAACAGCTTTTGATAAGTCAGCAAGGTATCGTCATCAAAATCCCGTTGACCCGCATCCGCTTCAGCCAGGGCTTCAAATGGTGTTAGCCGCTTAACGTTTTGCTCTAGCCAGGTTTTATAAGGGTGTCTGGCCTTAAGGTCTTCGTCGATTTCGTCGGATTGCCAGATTTTGCCATGCAGTGTGTCTACCACTAACAGTTCACCAGGTCCAACACGGCCTTTCTCAATAACTTCATCGGGCTCGTAATCCCAGATTCCGACTTCAGATGCCAGAGTGATAAAGCCATCTTGCGTAATCACATACCGCGCAGGTCGCAGGCCATTTCTGTCCAGGTTGCACGCAGCAAAACGACCATCAGACATCACGATTCCTGCTGGACCATCCCAGGGTTCCATATGCATTGAGTTAAAGTCGTAAAATGCCCTGAGCTCTTCATCCATGGCACGATTTTTTTGCCAGGCAGGCGGCACCAACATGCGCATCGCGCGAAAGATATCCATGCCCCCGGCCAGAAATAATTCAAGCATATTGTCCAGGCTGGAAGAGTCTGAACCGCTTTCATTGACAAATGGCGCGGCATTTTGCAAGTCTGGTAGCAATGGCGAAGCAAACTTATAGGCCCGCGCTTTTGCCCACTGACGGTTACCAGTGATGGTATTAATTTCACCATTATGCGCCAGATAACGAAATGGCTGCGCCAACGGCCAACGCGGTTGTGTGTTAGTCGAAAAGCGCTGGTGAAATACACAGATGGCGCTTGTCATTCGGATGTCTGCCAAGTCCAGATAAAAGTTTGGCAGATCGGCCGGCATCATCAGGCCTTTGTATATAGTCACCAGGCCCGACAGGCTCGCAATGTAAAAGTCCGGATCTGCTTCCAGACGCTTTTCAATACGCCGACGTGCAATGTACAGTCGGCGCTCCAGGTCTTTTGGTCGCCACCCTTCCGGGGCAGACACAAACACCTGCTCAAACTGAGGCAGCTGCTCGGTAGCGATTGGGCCAAGCATACCCGGGTCTGTCGGCACTGTCCGCCAACCGACGAGCGTTAAAGTTTCTTTTTCTAATTCTTCGTTGATGATGTCACGTGCTTGCTTGGCAAATGACGGATCCTGGTTAAGAAACACCATGCCTACTGCATAGTTTTTCCCAAGATGCCAATCATTCTCAGCTGCAATTGCTCTGAAAAAACTATCGGGTTTTTGTAGCAGCAAGCCACACCCATCCCCTGTTTTTCCATCCGCAGCTATGCCCCCACGATGCTGCATTCTGTCCAGGCCAGTAATTGCCGTACGGATCAGCTTATGGCTCGCCTGACCTTGCGTGTGCGCAATCAAGCCAAAACCACAGTTTTCTTTTTCTAATGCCGAGTCATATAACATGGACTCCTCCCCTTGCTACAACTGCCAGCCGGTAATTTCAGACGAACTACTGGCAGATAATCAAAGCTAGCCTTGATTAGTATTCGAGTCAATACAATAAAGAATAGTTATTCACTTACATGAATATTTCTCATTAAAAGGTACTCAAATCTCTTCTTCTCATATAAAAGAATATTGAATAAAGGTAGAGAACCACAAAATGACACCGGTATCAAATCAAAAAAATAGGACAAACCGAACAAAACAAGGGAAGTTTACGTTAACGTAACCCCACTATTGAAATGAATAAATATTCACTATTCACCTTGTGAATTTGGCAACCCCTTGATTTGTGCAGGACGCGAGCTTGACGCATGCGTAAACCGAGTGTTGCAAAACTTAAAATACACCGTGAAACAAGAGAAAAGATATCAATGATAAATGCACAAATAAGCTGGTGCGGTACAAGAACAGAAAGGAGGAAAAAGGAACAAAAAAGGGCATGCAACCAACAGTCACATGCCCCACTATGAGTTAAATCAGACTTACTCGGCTTTTTCAGCGTCGTCTTCTTTATACTTAGCGGCTGTTTCAGCAATCAATGGCTGCAATTCGCCTTTTTGGAACATCTCGATAATGATGTCACACCCACCGATCAGCTCACCCTCAACCCATAGCTGTGGAAAAGTCGGCCAGTTGGCATAATGAGGCAGCTCAGCACGAATGTCCGGGTTAAGCAAAATATCGACGTAAGCAAACTGTTCACCACACGCCATCAGCGCCTGAGATGCCTGCGAGGAAAAACCGCAGTTAGGTAGCTTAGGTGACCCTTTCATATATAGAATGATCGGATTCTCTGCGATTTGCTGTTTAATCTTTTCAATGGTTTCCATTATTTACCTCAAAATGACGATAGCATAACCCATAATCGCATCCGCTTTGCCAGGCACCGCCTGTCAGCCGTTACTCTGCCCGTACAAAATAAATGCAATCTGAGCCATTCATTTTACAAGTCTTGGCTATTGCCATTGCTGTTTGCCAAAACTTGAGTAAAATACTCAGGAATTATAATATCACTATATGCCGTCAAATCGTATAGAAATGTAAGCTAAGAAAGACATTGCTTTTATTTGCTTTGACAATTTAACAACGAAATGGAGATTAACATGGCTTTTGAACTACCGTCACTTCCGTATGCTATCAACGCGCTTGAGCCGCATATTTCTCAGGAAACGCTTGAGTTCCACCACGGTAAACACCACAACACGTACGTTGTAAAACTAAACGGCCTTATCCAAGGCACAGACCTTGAGAACAAATCTTTAGAAGAAATCGTATGTAATTCAGAAGGCGGCGTATTCAACAACGCAGCGCAGATCTGGAACCACACTTTCTACTGGCACAGCCTTGCACCAAATGCAGGTGGCGAGCCTACTGGTAAGGTCGCTGAGCTGATCAATGCAAAATGGGGCTCTTTCGCAGCATTCCAGGAAGCATTCAATGACAAAGCTGTTAACAACTTCGGTTCTAGCTGGACTTGGTTGGTACAACTTGCTGACGGTTCATTGGATATCGTTAATACTTCTAACGCGGCAACTCCGTTAACGGAAGCAGGCGTAACGCCAATCATCACCGTAGACCTGTGGGAACACGCTTACTACATTGATTACCGTAACGTTCGTCCAGACTACCTGAAAGGTTTCTGGGCACTGGTTAACTGGGATTTCGCAAACGCAAACCTTGCTTAATTCTGAGATAGTGTAAAAGGCGCTTTTTAGCGCCTTTTTTGTTACCCTTTACACCTGACTATTACCCCTTTTCACCGTCCGTTATTCCTAATATTAAACACTTCAATTCCAACACCTGAGATGTACTGCACATAGCTCATTTTCGTTATACACTGCTGACACCAATACAGGAACTGAATTACATATTCAGACGGGCTAATTGGCATTTAGATACCTGCCTTACTATCCTAATTTGACCATTTGTATGAAATCTGTAAGTAAAAGCTCCTTAAGGTCAATTGACGCCCATATTCCACACTAATGCATTGAGCTGAATAGACATTAAATTACTGGAATTTTTAGGCAATTTTTAAATAACCCGACTAAGCTTTAAGTAGCCTTGCATTAAGAGACCGCATCATCAACAGGTTATTGGAGTTCATTATGAGTATATTTGAGCATTACCAGTCCAGATACGAAGCGTCCCAAGAAGAAGAGTTCACGATTGCGGAATATTTGGAAATATGTAAAGAAGATAAAGCTGCATATGCGAGCGCCCCAGAGCGCCTGCTAATGGCAATTGGTGAACCTGAAATGGTTGATACTTCGACAGATGCGCGGCTCAGCCGTCTGTTCTCAAATCGCGTCATCGCACGCTACCCCGCTTTCCATGAGTTTTATGGCATGGAAGACGCCATTGAACAGATCGTTTCTTACCTAAAACACGCCGCACAAGGCCTGGAAGAGTACAAGCAAGTACTTTACTTGCTTGGCCCAGTCGGTGGCGGTAAGTCCTCAATTGCTGAAAAACTCAAGTACCTAATGCAGCAGGTACCCATCTATGCAATTAAAGGCTCCCCGGTCAACGACCACCCACTGAGCCTGTTTAATCCGCTCGAAGATGGTGAACTACTTGATAAAGAGTATGGCATTAACAGCCGTTATTTGCGCACCGTAATGTCACCTTGGGCAACTAAGCGATTGCATGAATTTAACGGTGACATATCCAAGTTTAGAGTAGTAAAACGCTATCCCTCAATTTTAGACCAAACAGCCATCGCCAAAACTGAACCAGGCGACGAAAACAACCAGGACATTTCCGCATTGGTTGGTAAAGTCGATATTCGTAAACTGGAGCATTACGCTCAAAATGATCCAGATGCCTACTCATATTCAGGCGCACTGTGTTTAGCGAATCAGGGCTTAATGGAATTTGTAGAGATGTTTAAAGCCCCCATTAAAGTGCTGCACCCATTACTCACCGCAACGCAGGAAGGCAACTATAACGGCACAGAGGGTATCTCGGCTCTGCCCTTTAACGGCATAATTTTAGCGCACTCCAACGAGTCGGAATGGCAATCATTTAAAAATAATAAAAACAATGAAGCGTTTCTGGATCGGGTCTTTATCGTTAAAGTGCCCTACTGCTTACGTGTTTCGGAAGAAGTTAAGATATACAAAAAACTCATTGAAAATAGTGAACTCAAAACTGCACCTTGTGCTCCTGGTACGCTAGAAACCTTAGCTAAATTTTCAACTCTGTCTCGTATTAATGAGCCTGAAAATTCCAGTATCTATTCTAAGATGCGTGTTTATGATGGTGAAAGCCTCAAAGACACAGATCCAAAAGCGAAGTCTTATCAGGAGTATCGAGACTACGCTGGGGTCGATGAGGGCATGACAGGCTTGTCAACTCGCTTTGCATTCAAAATATTGTCACGTGTATTTAACTTTGATCATGCAGAGGTTGCTGCCAACCCTGTACACTTGTTTTATGTACTGGAGCAACAGATTGAACGTGAGCAATTCAGTGCAGAAGTCCAAGAGCGTTACCTCAGTCACCTGAAAGGCTACTTGATCCCACAATATGTCGAGTTTATTGGCAAAGAGCTACAAACGGCGTACCTTGAATCGTACTCCGAGTATGGACAAAATATTTTCGACCGTTATGTCACGTACGCCGATTTTTGGATACAAGATCAAGAATACCGCGACCCGGATACTGGCCAGTTATTCGACAGAGCAGCACTCAATGCTGAGCTTGAAAAAATTGAAAAGCCAGCAGGCATTTCGAACCCTAAAGATTTTCGTAATGAGATCGTCAACTTTGTGTTGAGAGCTCGTGCTCACCATAATGGTGCAAACCCTGTCTGGACAAGTTACGAAAAACTCAGAACGGTGATCGAGAAAAAAATGTTCTCGAACACAGAAGAGTTGTTACCCGTTATCTCATTCAATGCGAAAACCTCAGCTGAAGATCAGAAAAAACACGAAGACTTTGTCAATCGTATGATGGAAAAAGGCTATACCCAAAAGCAAGTCCGCTTACTTTCCGAGTGGTATTTACGGGTTAGAAAATCTCAATAACATTAGCGGTTGGAGGGTGTTCTATGGCACATTTCATCGATCGTCGACTGAATGGCAAGAATAAAAGCACGCTGAATCGTCAGCGCTTTATTAGACGTTACAAGAAACAGATAAAAGAAGCTGTTTCTGACGCCATCAATAAAAGGAGTGTCACTGATATTTCAAGCGGTGAGAGCATCTCTATACCGCAGCGAGATATCAGTGAACCGATTTTCCATCAAGGCAAAGGCGGTAATCGCGAGCATATTCACCCGGGCAACGATCAGTTCACAACCGGTGACAAAATTCAGCGTCCGCCCTCAGGCCAGGGCGGAGGTGCTGGTGAGGGCAATGCGAGTGATCAAGGTGAAGGCCAGGATGATTTCGTTTTTTCCATATCGAAAGACGAATATCTTGACCTGTTGTTTGAAGACCTTGAGTTACCAAACTTACAAAAAAGCCAACTCGACAAGTTGGTACAAATGAAAACACACAGAGCGGGCTTTTGTAATGACGGTATGCCCAGTAATCTCGACATTGTGCGATCTTTAAAAGGATCTGTTGCACGCCGAATTGCTATGACAGCCAGTAAAAGAAAACAACTTAAAGAGTTGGAAGATAAGCTTGAACTATTGTTGCAAGAACCCGTTCCTAAACAAACCGAAATCCAACAGCTAGAGCAGGAAATTGCAGAACTGAAACGTAAAATTGAAGCAGTGCCATTCATTGATAATTACGATTTGCGGTTCAGGAACTACGAAAAGCGACCGCACCCTACGAGCAAAGCAGTCATGTTTTGTTTGATGGATGTGTCAGGCTCAATGGATCAGGCAACTAAAGATATGGCAAAGCGCTTTTATATTTTGCTCTATCAGTTTTTAACACGCACCTACAAAGACATTGAAGTCGTTTATATTCGTCACCATACACAAGCCAAAGAGGTCGACGAGCAGGAGTTTTTCTACTCGCAGGAAACGGGCGGTACCATTGTGTCGAGTGCGTTGAAATTAATGGATGAAATTATCGCTGATCGTTATGCGCAGGGCGATTGGAATATCTATGCCGCGCAAGCATCTGATGGCGATAATTGGGCGGATGACTCTCCACATTGTACTGATATATTGACGAACAAACTGCTAAACACGGTGCGTTACTACGCCTATATCGAAATCACCACACGTGCACACCAGAGTCTGTGGCGCGAATACCAAGGTATTGCGGACACATTTGACAACTTTGCCATGCAGCATATTCGGTCGGTGGAAGATATCTATCCGATATTCAGAGAGCTGTTCAAGAAAAACCGACAACAGAATGCAGCCTAACAGGGGAAGTGCCTATGACGTATAACCCGCTAAATGATGGCCCGGATTGGACGTTCGACCTGCTTGAGGAGTATCAGGCTGAAATTGCCCGTGTAGCGGCCCATTATAGACTGGATACCTATCCGAACCAGATTGAAGTGATCACCGCAGAGCAAATGATGGACGCCTACTCCAGCGTTGGCATGCCCATTGGCTATGCACACTGGTCTTACGGTAAGAAGTTTATCCAGACTGAGCAGACTTATAAACGAGGGCAAATGGGCCTGGCTTATGAAATTGTGATTAATTCAGACCCCTGCATTGCCTATTTAATGGAAGAAAATACCATGCCAATGCAGGCGCTGGTAATGGCACATGCCTGCTACGGACATAATTCCTTTTTCAAGGGCAATTACCTGTTCAAAACCTGGACAGACGCTTCTTCAATTATTGATTATCTGGTTTTCGCAAAAAACTATGTTGCCAAGTGCGAGCAAAAATATGGGATAGATGAGGTAGAAAACTTACTGGACTCTTGTCATGCTCTGATGAATTATGGCGTGGACCGCTATAAACGCCCTCAGCAGATATCAATGTACGAGGAACAGAAGCGTCAAAAAGAACGTGAAGACTATCTACAGTCACAGGTCAATGAACTCTGGCGGACCATTCCTCAAGGCAAGCAACAGGACGAACGAGAAGACGTAAAGTTCCCATCTGAGCCACAAGAAAACATTCTGTACTTCATCGAGAAAAACGCACCGCTGCTGGAGTCCTGGCAACGTGAGATAATTCGGATTGTGCGCAAAGTCTCTCAGTACTTTTATCCACAACGACAAACTCAGGTCATGAACGAGGGGTGGGCAACATTTTGGCATTACACGATCCTTAACCACCTGTATGACGAGGGGAAGTTAAGTGATGCATTCATGCTGGAGTTTTTGCAAAGCCATACCAATGTGGTTTATCAGCCTCCCTACAACAGCAAATTTTACTCGGGCATTAACCCCTATGCGCTGGGCTTTAATATGATGGTCGATATACGTCGTATCTGTGAAAACCCAACGGATGAAGACAAGTATTGGTTTCCGGAGTTTGCCGGTAAAGATTGGCTGGATACGCTGCACTTTGCTATGGAGAATTTTAAAGACGAAAGTTTTGTGAGCCAGTTTTTGTCGCCAAAAATAATGCGCGATTTTAAGCTGTTCACCATTATAGATCAGGAAAAGTCCCCTCACCTGGAGGTCGGCGCTATTCATGATGAATCAGGCTATCAGAAAGTCAGAAATAGTCTGTCTGCTCATTACAACTTGAGTAATCATGAACCAAATATTCAGGTTTACAATGTTGATATACGAGGTGACCGCTCACTAACTTTGAGGTACGTACCGCATAACAAAGTACCTCTTGCAGATTCGAAGAAAGAAGTAATAAAGCACCTGTATCGATTATGGGGCTTCCCCGTTAAACTTGAAGAGCTTCAGGATGATGGGTCAGTGAACATACTGGGCCAGTGTCCTCAGGAAAGTAAAGAAGACGCTTTATAGCAAAAAGCCCTTGTGATAAGGGCTTTTTTCTTTGTCACTACAAATATCAGACTTAATTAATGGGCCATCGAAGGGTCGTACACAGTCACCGTGTTACGACCATTTTCTTTTGAATGGTACAAAGCGGTGTCTGCAGCCTCTATCCACTGCTCGTACTTTTCGAAATTGTCATCACAACATGCAATGCCGAGGCTCACCGTTAATTTAATCTCTTTGTTATCATAATAAATAACTGAATTCTCGATTAAGCTACGCAGCCTCTCTGCGAATACTTTGGCGCCTTCGGCGTCGGTATCAACTAAGGTTACCGCAAACTCCTCACCACCATAACGGCCTGCAACATCTGTTTCACGAAGTGTCTTTTGTAGCAAGTCCGAGATATGGCGAATAGCCTCATCACCGCCGCTATGCCCGTAGGCATCATTTATGCGTTTAAAGAAGTCGATGTCAAACATCAGCAAACTGCTGCTACCATGACTGCGCTGCAAGCGTTTGAACTCTGTCCTTAAGCTCTCCTCCCAATAACCACGATTTGCCAGTTTAGTGAGGCTGTCAGTGCGGCTCATTTTTTCCAGAGTTTTATTGACCTTTTCAAGTTCAAGCTTGTTCATGGCTTCGTCAGTCACATCGTAAATGATGACACAGATGTGACCCACTTCGCCGGTCACTGTCGTTAGTGGAATAAAAGTCGCATTTTGATACATATAGTCGGCTTTGCCGGTAATTGGCCGATAATTCTTGAACCGAAAAATATAGGGCTGCTGCTCCCAGATAGTAAACGAGCGGTTCTTCAATACAAAAACCGGTTCTGATTTACTCTTAAACCACGCTTCGTCAATACCAGGGAATAAGTCGAACACGTCTTTGTCTTTAACCGCGCTTGGCAATAACCCGGAATGGTTTTCCATAAAACCATTCCAGACGCACACTCGATAATGCCTGTCCAGTACGACCAGGCCAACATCAACTGTGTTAAACATATCCATTAACCAATGGATCTCATTCATGTCAAAATCAGATGCAGGCATAATTCTAATCTTCTAGCAGGTACTCAACTTTATATTTGAGTGTTTTCAGTGAGTCTTCGGTAAACAACAACATTAAATCACAATTAATGTCATGGTTTTCGATCCCGTAACTAATTTCAATCGCTAACGTACGTTGCCACCTGGCTTTATTTGCCTTCACCAGTTCGGACACTTCGCAATGCTGCCCTAGTACCACAGGGTGGCCCTGGCTGAATGGCATGTCGAGCTGCTTCGAGAGTCCGGTCAATATTGCTCCTATCAGAATATTACTGATGTCCATGAGCAACTCAAGCTCCACTTTTTGATTGAGCTCTCCTTGATAACTCATCAACGACGCAATTTCTTTAAAACTGGAATCATTGAGCAGGAGTAAGGCTTCTCCGGATACACCACCACCGATGAACCCCTGGCACACACCGGACGTCGTGGCGCTAGCATCGATGGCTTGCAATGCCATATGCAGCTCACTGACCTCAAGGACGTTGACATTCGGAATAGGTAATTCTACGAAGACGTTCAACAAGCGTGCCAGTAAATCACCGGCCTGACCCATCGCGACATTGGTGATCTCCTGATAGATATCACGGATCTCAGGCTCAAGCTGCTCCCCGAGTTTATGCACCAGATTGGCCCGAATGGCTTTGTCCTTGATCCCATGATGAGTGATGATTTCTTCAAGCTTCGCGGCATCACAGGGTTTTCGAATAAAATCTATTGCGCCCAGTTCTATGACTCTTTGGTGCGCGTTTGGCTGGATATCTCCAGAGACGACGACTGTCAAAACATTCAATCCTTGTTCGTTTATTGCTTGTAACACCTCATATCCATCCATGTGAGGCATGTTTAAATCCAAAAAAAGTATCTCAGGCGAGACCACTTTTATTTTTTCAATACAGTCCAGGCCGTGCTCAGCAAATTCTACTTTAATATCCCAGTCGTCCGGCAATGACCGCGCCAGTTGCCGGCGAGCCAATTTTGAATCATCGCATATCAGGACAGGTGTTGACATAAAAGCTCTCTTCGCTTAGCGGCTAACTCATTGTAAGAAGCCGAAATTTTTCTAATTATAGTTATGACACAGCAGCATTTTAGGACTTACATGGTAATCAAAGCTTGACTGATTTACAATCCAATTTACTGCAAAGGTTGGTTATATAATTTCAGTATAATACACTGACGAGAATTGCAAAAAATTTAAAAGGGAATACGTTATGCGGATCTTAACCTTGCTTGCTGCGTCTCTATTGACAATTGCCAACCCAATCCATGCCAGTGAGTTGCCTGAAAATCAGGTTGACGCGGGCAAAGTCAACGCTCAGGGAAAGCCTGTTACCTTATTAGGCCAGGGCATTAAAGTCGGCGACACTGCACCTGACTTTAAAGTTGTCGATGGCAACTTTGTACCTGTTACCTTAGCCAACTATCAGGGAAAGCCCGTTCTGATCAGTGTGGTGCCGAGCCTGGACACCGGGATTTGTAGTCTACAAACCAAGTACTTCAATGAAAAAGTAGCTAAGGAGTTTGCTGGCGTAGCAATGCTCACCATCAGTGCAGACCTGCCATTTGCACAAAAGCGTTTTTGTAAAACAGAAAACATCGACCAAATTGATACCCTGTCAGATTCAGTCTGGCGTGACTTCGGCGCTAAGTACGGACTCTACATCAAAGATATGGGATTATTAAGCAGAGCGGTTTTGGTCTTAAACAAAGACCATAAAGTGGTATACAAGCAGCTGGTCAGTAATCTGGCCAGTGAGCCTGACTACCAGGGTGCCATCGAAGCACTTAAACAACTCTGATTAGCACTACATACCGCTAAACTGGTATATAGTGCCCACTGTATACCAGTACCCACTCTAGCTCTAGCGCAATATCATGTCTATGTGCTCAATCCCGTCTTCCAGATATGCCTCGCCACAAGGTACAAAGCCGAGAGACTGATAAAATGGAGTCAGGTAAGTTTGCGCTGCGATTTTAATCGGTTGTGCACCATAGTGAGCGTGACAGGCCTCTATCGCTCGGGTCATCAAAGTTTGTGCAACCCCCTTCCCCCGGCATTCTGGCGATACCAGCACACGTCCAATTGCACTGGTATTGGATTGTGGCTTGTAACAGCGGGCATATGCCTGCACTTCCCCCTGCTTAATTAAGAAAACGTGATGTGTATCAGCGGCCCTGTCAACCTCATCAATTTCCTGATAAGCGCAGGCCTGTTCAACAACAAACACGGCAACCCGAGTTTTCAAAATACTGAAGAGCTCGTCATGTGACAACTGGTAAAAGGTTTTAACTTGCATGGGTTTTATCACTGTGGGTAGATACGCCTCCGATGAGGCGTAGAATAGATTCAGGCAAATAGCCTTTCCAGCTGGTCACACAACTGAGACAGGTTCACGTGGTCATGCTCAATCGTCAGGTCTACATAGCCATCTCCACGAAAAGCTCTGTCGAGCTCAATCAGCACATGCGTGCGATGTGCTTCCGGCACAAAAGACAACTCAACTTCCTGAAGTCCGAACAAAGACGTATTCGCGGGACGGTATTCTATTTCCTGATAACAACCAGATACTGATTGAAAATTCGACGCTTTCAGATAACCGCGCTCAACATCTGCTTTAATCATTCGAAAACCGAGTTTCTCCATTGCCATTAAGCAGTTTTTAACGGCTTCATTTGGATATATATGCAACAGATCTTTGTCACTCGGATCTAAAGCCAGGTCGATATCCAATCCGGTTTCCAACCACACATAACTATGGTTATACGGTGCATTGATTTCGGTAATCGGAGTTTCTGAATGCAATCTGGCCTCAAACGGGATCACTTTCTTTTCACCCGGTGCTATGGTGAATTGGCTACCCACACGCCACTTTTCAATGACCTGATTTGCGTAGTACTCGCCATTGTCTCCTTCAACCTTGACTTTCGTCATCAGCGCTAACTCTAAACCGCTAATTTCTTGTTCCACATCTCCACCCACAACAACGATCTGCGCCTGAAATTTCTGGCCCGGATGCAGGTGTTCTGTTTCTAAAATTGTATCTACTTTCGCGGCACCAATACCTACGGATGCCAAGAGCTTTTTAAACATCTTATCTCCTCTCGAGGATGTCCCCTTATCCGCATCTTAACCACATTTTTTCTGGTTTGTCAGCGAAAATTTATAGTGATCAGCCAAATAGTTGGAGATAAACCTTATTACTAGCATCATACAGCACTTACTATTCACTAAAGCGGCCAATTTTTCATTTATATATCAGTTTGTTTTGTTACACTGCTAACACCTTCGACTTGACTGAATCACTATGGAATTACTGTACTTTGCCGTTGCCTTTGCCTGTGGCTTTTCTGTCTACCAACTTAAACTCCCGCCTTTAATTGGCTTTTTGCTGGCGGGTTTTGTGCTCAATCTGTTAGGCCACAGCAGTACCGACTTACTCACCCAACTAGCCGATTTGGGTGTCACGCTATTACTGTTCAGTATTGGTTTAAAACTGAAGGTCTCGAATCTGATTAAACCTCAGGTTTGGGCTCCCGCCAGTTTACATTTGGTGACCAGCATTGCTTTTTTCGCCTCCTTGCTGCTGATGCTGGGTGCGTTTGGCTTGCCTTTATTTGTTGACTTGTCGTGGCAAAGTGCCTGCCTGGTAGGATTTGCGTTCAGTTTCTCCAGCACCGTTTTTGCAGTTAAAGTGCTGGAAGAACGAGGCGAGATGGCCAGTCTGCATGGTAAAATTTCCATCGGGATCCTGGTTATGCAGGATATCTTTGCTGTGATCTTCCTCGCTATCAGCACAGGAAAATCTCCCAATGTATGGGCGCTTGCTCTGCTGGTTGGTTTGCCATTGTTGCGACCGCTGCTATTTTGGATACTCAACCGTTCAAAACACGGCGAATTGTTACCCTTATTCGGGTTCTTCTTTGCACTGGTGCTCGGTTACCACGGATTCGAGTTAGCAGGTCTGAAAGGTGATTTAGGTGCCCTGATCATAGGCATGTTGTTCGCACCGCATAAAAAAGCAGGTGAACTCTCCAAAGCTCTGCTCAATGTCAAAGATATCTTGTTGGTCGGCTTTTTCCTCAACATCGGTCTGAATGCCAATATCTCGCTCGAAGCTGTGCTGATTGCCGTATTACTTGCCGTTGTGTTACCAGTTAAAGTCTTTATTTATTATCTGTATACCAATATGTTCAGACTACGTGCCCGGACATCGCTACTCAGCGCATTTACACTGTCAAACTACAGTGAATTTGGCCTGATCGTGTGTGCTGTAGCAGCCAGCAGTGGCATGATCACCGCCGACTGGCTGGCTGTGGTTGCACTGGCAGTTTCAGTGACGTTTGTGCTCGCCACACCGCTCAATAAGAAGGCAAACGAAATTTATGTGAAGCTGGAACCCCTGCTGGTTAAGTTTGAGAGTGATAAGCGACTAGAAGAAGAATTACCAGTTAATCTGACCGACACGCGTATAGTGATCTTTGGCATGGGACGTATTGGTACAGGTGCTTATGAGACCATTCATGCCTCCTATCCGGGCTCAGTCGCTGGTGTAGATATCAAACCTGAGGTGGTAGAAAAACACATCAGCCTGGAGCGCCGCGTACTGCTGGCCGATGCAACTGACCCAGATTTCTGGCAACGCGTAAATCACTCTAATGTAGCAATGGTTATGTTGGCAATGCCCAAGCATATGCAAAATATTTACGCGCTGGAGCAGCTAAAAGCGTCAGGCTTTTCAGGTCAGGTTACCGCTATCGCCAACTATCCGGATCAACAAAAAGAACTTGAAGATTTGGGTGTACATTCAACTTATAACTTCTATCTGGAGGCCGGTAGCGGCTTCGCAGAACACGTTAAAGAAAAATTATTTTCATAGACTAAAAAATAATTCTCAGTATCGATAGGGGTACTGAGAATTATTTCTAATTCCGCATCATATAGTTACATCTAGACGTCTAAAAATCAGGCACATAACTCTGACGGTTTTGTAACTCTACGATTTACAAAGCTTTACATCATCGTTGGTAATTGCCCCTCAATTCGAAGTACACTGAGCTCAGTAGGTTAGTTGCACTAATCTATTTTCTCAATTTAAATCTTATACTTATACCCCTCAATCAGGAACATTGAGTGGGGACCATATTATTCGAGAGGGCAAGCATGTTAAAAAATAAATCGGCTTCTTACTTTCCTGCAGCGGTGGATGATGCAAATGCAGGCCCGCTCGCAAAATTGCAAGCGCAATTGGATGCTATTCAAGATTCAGGAATGACAGCGTTGACAATTAGGGACATTCTTTTTCACAAAATGCTGGACATGCATGCAGTCCCTAAAGAACACTTTTTACGCGATCAGGCAACCCCTGACAGATTAGACGACCCGGCGATTATTGAGCAACTAAACGCGCTGGGATTCTATCGCACCTCGCCAGGTCAGGTGCACTGAGTTTCAATTTATGGGAGCCTACTCTCCCTTATAGGCTGGCAATGCCCGTCGCCAGCCTATTTCTCTTCTTTCACGCCACCACGCACTTTCTTTGGCAACAAGCTAAACCACGCTTCTCGCAGCGGCTTCAGATATATGGCACTTAAGCTATCATGACCTGCGTCGTATCGACCTACGCCGATTTCAATGTTGGTCACTGCTGATGCACGGATCAAAGTTCGCCCCATTCTGTCCCAGATGGCCAGTGCCGAACCCAGATTAGTATCAAAATGAGCCGGATCAGCACTATGATGGATCTGGTGTTGTGCCGGGCTGATAAACCAGTTTTCTATCTTGTCCCCCCAACTGAACCAGATGTGTGAATGCCTCAGATTCGAACCAAAAATATTGAATAAAAAGACGAAAGCATTCGCACCCAGAATATCAAACATGCTCAGCGCCGTACCGAAGACAAAATAGCCCAAACCAACCACAATCCCCTGCGTCAGAGCCATCCGACATGCATACAAGTAACTTTCAACCGGATGAGAGCGGTAAATAGTGAATGGAGTCAGCACTTTTGCAGAATGATGCACCTTATGAAACTCCCAAAGAAACGGGATTTTATGTAACGCAAGATGTAACAGGTAACGCGTAAAGTCATCGACCAGAAACAACATCAGTGTGAACAGAAAAATCACCACTGAATCATGCCAGGCCAAATGCAATGGTGCACCAAATAACCACTCAAGACCATCAGAGACAGCAATAGCAACGGGTACCATAGTTAATACGATAGGCGCAAAGGTCAGTGCTTTGATCAGTTTGTTGACAACAAATAAGCCATAATCCAGTTTCGCACTGTCAGACAGCCACACATCACGTGGGAACAGAAACCCCAGGAATCCTTTAAACGAACGAGGGACTTGTAGTTTGTTGTAAACCAAACCAGCCATCACTACTGCACTCAGCAGGTATAGCCAATAAATGCGTTTGTTGGCATCCAGTAAATAACCGGGCAAAGATATCAAGCTTTGCCAGAGCGTTTCTATCATATAGTAGGCAGACTCCTGTAAAAAAGGCCACTGATGAGTGGCCCTGTAAGTATACATAATTATGTCAGATAAGCAGCGGATTGTGCATCTGACATTAACTCATCCAGATTAGAATGAATATTTATAACCCAGTGTAAACTGGCGAGGTTTGCCTGGCCGAGCCCCATAAGGACGACGGCTGACAATCTTGGTCTCATCCAGCAGATTATCAACTTTAGCGTAGACCTGGCCATATTTACCTAATTCATAAACTGCGGACAGATCAACGGTTGTAATAGCTGACACCTCTTTGCCTTCAAGCACCAGATCATAGCTACCATTTGGTGCATTTGAATCTGTAGTGCTATCCCAGCTTCGCCCAGCCGCTTCAGACATAGAGCCGACATATTTTACAGCAAGTGATACGCGCCAATCCGGAGCCGACACACCGATGTTAAAGCTGGCCTGATGCTCGGGCAGATAAGGTAACTCGTCACCGCTCTTTACATGACCCCATTGGGCAAAATTAGTATATCGATCGTTTTTGAATTCACCTTTGGTGTAGGTATAAACAAACCCGTAAGGGATATCAATTTGCAGATTCAGAGGATAACGCTGACTAAACTGAGCTTCCAGACCATAGACATGGGCCTCACCGCCGTTGAACTCTTTGCCGACTTCCAACGCACCACAGTTGGACTGGCCGCAGCTTTCTTTCAGATTGCTGTAATCATTGAAAAAGCTTACCACTTCAAGCTGAGTTATCCCATCGTTAAAGCGGCCACCGAATTCATAGTTGGTGCTCTTCTCGATTTCGATATCAACCGACTGCTGCGGAGAGGCTGGAGAGAACCCCTGATGAACACCAAACAAAATACCTGAGTCTTCTGACAGCTGATAGAAGCCACTCATACCTGGCAACCAGATCCGGGTGGTTTTATCCTGCCAGTCGTCTGCATCAACGGTATTCTGATACGCCATGTCCATCAGCTCACCACGTATACCCACACCCAAAGTTAAGGCATCTATAGTGACCTTGTCCTCAAGGTAGACAGACCAGGCCTTGGTATTTTCAGTGTTTTGGGAGGTATAGACTTTATCTAAGCCCAGATTAAACGCACTGCCGTCTCTCATTCCGTAAGTTTCGTTGAAGTGCTTACGCTCTATTTCATCTTCATGAAAGCGAACACCAAACGATAAGGTATTGTCGTACCCTGCCAGCTTAAATTTGGCAGACCCGTCCACCTGGATCCCCTGCGAGAAGTACTCACGATCATTGGTGCCCATGGACAGGTAATTAGGACGACCATTGTCAGCAATCGAGTCAGCCGTGCCACTGATCACCTGATACAAACGTTGATATTGCTCGTCTTCCGGATTTGCAAGGATCTCAGGTAAGGTCGCATCGGTGTTGGTCAACCCGTCCAGCTTTAACCAGGCGCGCTCATAATCATTGCGATAAACGCGTGATGTCAGACTCACATCCTGATATTTCAGATGGTGGGAGAACATTACCTGACTGTGCTTAGTATCCATGTTGTCAGGCTGAGACGCAGCATAACGCCGATATGGCGTGGCATCAAAGTCCGCATCAGTCAGACCCAGGTAGGTTTCATTAGATAGCTCGTCAGCATAGCTGAGCTTAAGTCCGAACGTGTGCTCGAACTCCCCTTGCTGCAGCTTATAATTGAACTTAGCCAGCAGGTCATTTTTCTCAAATCCGGTATCTGCACCCCCATCAAGGTCTTTAAAGCCATCGGCTTGCAGATTCACCCCTTCAAGCAAAAATCCAACATTATTTACCACAGACCCAAAATATGCGTGCGCTTTGGTGTAACCGTCACTGCCCGTGGCCAAATCAATCGCACCTTCAGAAAACTCAGGTACCGCACGAGTAACCAAATTCAGTGCACCAGCCACAGATTGCGGTCCATGTTTGATAGCTGCTGGGCCTTTAAAGACCTCTACGGCTGTCATCCGGGTTGTCACAGGAAAATAATAAGCAGCAGGGGCAGAGTAAGGTGCCGGGCCAATCAATACACCATCTTCCATAATGGTTATTTTTTTGCTTCGTTCTGGTGTTACACCACGAAAGCCGATGTTCGGACGCAGGCCATAGCCATCTTCCTCACGGATATTCACACCCGGTACTGATGCTAATATACGATGGATGTCATCGTACTCAAACTCCGCCAGCTGCTCTTCACTCAACAACGTCGCAGAGCCCGCTTCTGTGCGAAGTTTATCGTAATGACTCAGGATTTGAATGTGTTCCATGTCGTCATTGTTTGCATCACTGTTTGCCAATACCTGAGGCGCTGCCAGCGCAACCGCCATAGCCAACACAGATCTTTTCATCATGGGTCCTTTAGTCATTATCACCTGCCGATGTTTTAGGAAGTTCCAGCGCCAACTTTTGAATAAAGTCGTTTTTAAGCTCATCAGTAACGTCTTTGACCTTAGCATGGGTGTTTGTCACACCTGCGGTGTCTTCTTCTAACGCTTGCTGTAAGCTACCATTCAGTGCATCTGTCGCCGCTTTTGCATCTGCAATACCCTGCAACATCACTTCTTTGGTCTGACTGGCATCTTGTTCGTCAAGGAAATCATCAAAGCCTGTGGTGTCTTCACTGTCTGTGCCCTGACCAAGGAAGATTTGCTCAAATGCCGCGATATTGGCCTGGATATTTTCTATTGAATGCTCAGCAAAGCGCGATTCTACTGCCTGAGGACACACTTCAGTACCGCATTGGTTAGCAAATAAGCCCAGCGGTGTTGCAAGTTTATAATCCTTGAGCTCTTCGGTCATATAAAAGAGCGCATCGGAAATAAGGTTAACCGCCTCAGTGACTGTGGTAAATTCACTACCGGACTCACCCGCATTCTTTAGCTTAGCGGCGTAGCCTTGTTCGCCCGCCCATTCAAACATTAGTCGCTCTGACGTTGCTTTCAGATCAGTGGACACCTCAACGGCATACTGACAACGCATGATACGGCGTTGTTGGTCTTCGAGCGTATTCCATTGGGCTAGAATTTCACCACTGGCTGCCGCAGAGCAACTGTGGTCAAGCTCGTTGTTAAACAATAAATACTCAAGAGCGTCTAAGCCACGACGCTTATCACTACGCTTGCTGATATCGTAAGGGACACCATTAATTTCGCCCTCAGCAAAATAGGCCACATCCTGATCAACGTTACAATAGTTGGTATCTGGCCAGGAGTAGATGTCTTTACGCAGTGCTTTGTCGTCTGCCAGCAATGGGCCAACGATCATCAATTCAGCATGCTGCCAGCTCACCATCGCCTCTTTCCAGCTATTTTGTGCAGCAAGTAATGCTTCATCACGCGCTGTTTTCGCAGCATCGTCCTGCAAGGTCGGATCAAATGCCGTTTCCAGATCACAATACGCTTTAATCACAGCGGTTTGTCCACTTGCTTTGTCAGCAAATTGCTGGAACGTGGGGGTGAAAACATTGTCGGTTAGGTTCGCTACGAGCTTTTTCTGATCGAACGTTGTTGGCTCTACCACCGGGGTACCCTGATTGTATCCTGGACCCGCAGAGCTGGACGTGCTTTCACCACATCCGCTTAATGCCAAACCAATGGCCGTTGCCAGTAAGATAGGTCTGGTTTGTCTTCTCATTATTTGCCTCAAATGAATAGTCTAGATACGCAAAAGGCTAGCAAAACACGCTAACCTTTTGACAGTTCAAAGAATCGTTTATAACTTACCAGTTAGCAACATTCTCTGCATCAAAGCCGTATACTTCCTGAAGGATGTCACGTGCCTGACCCAGCTTCTCAATGTAAGCATCTACGTCATTTGGTTCGATCGCTGGCTGCGTGCCCATCAGGTCATGCATTTGCTCGAATTTACCGACATTACCTTCTGCATAGAAAGGTGAGAAACGGTTGAACTGGAAGTTCAGTGCAAAGCCTTTCATTTCTGACCAGTGCTTAGCGAGTGTAGCGAAATCTGATGCTTTGTACTCACCGCCATTTACGCCTTCTTTCAGCGCTTCCAGGTCTTTAGTTGTGTCATTGATATAATGTACAACGGTTGCTGCAATGGCTTTTTCCCATGCCATCAGTGCATCTTTCGCATGGCCTTTCAGTTCATCCATTTGCGCTTCACTAAGCGCGCCTTCAGTTGCGTTAATCAACTTACGACCATTGTAAAACGCTTCAAATGCGTCTTTAGTCAGGTCAGTTGGATTTGCATTATCTACAGTACCACGGTCACGCTTAGCTGCGTTGGTCGAGTTACCAAAGTTATACTCTGAGTTAAAGTCAATTTTGCCATCAGCATTAGCATCGTTGTAACCAGCGCTGAAGCCGTCACGTCCGCCTTTACCTGCAATCTCGTCATCAGAGTAGCTCATGTAGTTACGCGCTGCACCGAAGTAGCCGAAACCTTCATCCCACTGATGCTCAAGGTTAGTGTAAGTTTTACCTTCAACGGCAACCGTGTTATCAGTCTGCAGACCTTTGCCTTCTGTGTCATAGTCCAGATAATCATCCGCTGACTGAGAGAAAGCCACGGCACCGTATAGGAACTTCTGGATCAACTGATTAAGGTCAACACCTGTTTCAGTCACATAAATAGTGTCGATCTCTTCACCACCAGGTGCGGTTGCATTACCTGTAATCGCACGCTCAGCTAACTGATCAAACAATTGTTTTACAAATAGCTCAGGAATTGGGGTCTCACCGTCTGCTGCGATGGCTGTCCAGCCAGCGAAGCTGCCATCTTCAGTCCAATCTTTGTACTGACCTTTTGCATCATTACCAGCGACTTTTCCACTCAGGTTTTTATGAGAAGATGAAATATCAGTCAAAGTAGTCTGTGCCGCAGGGTCTGTCACCACAGTAAGAGCACGATCTTCCCAGATGCTGTTATAGTCTTCTTCAGATACGGCATAAAACTTGTTTAGCTCAGTAAGTAGCGTTTCTTTTGTTGCATTTTCGCCTTGTGCGTCCGTAACGAACTGAGCGCTGCCAATGTAATTGAACAACTCTTTGATTAACACGTGACGTGCAATCTGGCCTGAGTAAGCAACACTGGATTCACCTTCTGCAAAACGGCTGATGAAATCATAGTCCATTTCGTCCAGTACTTTAAACTTAACCTGGAATTCTTCCGTGTTTTCACCGTCATTAACGGTAACCGTAACAGTCACTTCCTGCTCTAATTCATAGTTCAGGTGTTCACCGGCTTTTAATCTTAAAACGCCTTCAACAACTTCAAAACGCGAGTCAGACACTTCAAAAGTGTGGCTGTCATCGTCGCTGTCAGTTACAACCAGAGTACCTATCTCTACCGCAACCATATTTTCAGTCACAGTGACTTCAGTTGCGTCTGCATCCTTACTTGTCAGAGTAACAGCGGTTGGCGCTGCATTTGTTGATGTGTCAGGTGTCTGACCATTATTGATATTGTTGTCATTTGAGCTTGAACCACCACATGCGGTCAAACCTAAAGTGGCAACTAAAATAGAAGTAGCAAGCAGAGATTTTTTGAAAATCATTGAGCATTCCTTAATAAAGCAATGTTAAAAATTATTCTTAGTCGCGTTAAGTATACACCGCTTTAAATAGCAATCAATTCTATTTACGTTGCTAAATACACGATTTAGATCAAGGAATGCGCAATTTCACTGCCCACATAAATCGGTTAGGGACAACTAAACTAGATATGAAATAAAAATATATGTTTGATTTATATAGACTATTGAGGCGACAGTGTCACTAGAACAAAAGAGGAAAAAGAAGCAATGTACAAACGAGAGCGAATGGATAGTTCGAATAATTGGAACTATCCAATGTGGAAATTTCGTCAAATTATGAGCTAAGCTTTAGGTTCACCAGGCATCTTTTACAAACAGATAACCTTTACGCCAAACCGTTTTAATTTTTTCTGCCCCGACAGCGGTATCTCCCAGTTTTCTGCGCAAACATGATACACGCACATCTACCGTGCGACTGTTTGCCTGGTAATGCTGTCCAACCACCTTTTTATAAATGTCTTCGCGACTGACAACGTCCGGGGCGCGAGAAGCCAACAGCCAGAGTAACTCAAACTCATGACTGGTCAAGCTAACCGGTTGCTTTTTCAGTGAAACACTGCGCTCATGCAAATTCAGATAAAGCTGGCCAAAGTGGAGCTCATCTGGCGTTTCAGACTGCATGGCCGATATGGCCGGGTGTTTACGTACCAAAGCATCAAGCCGGGCACGCCATAATCGGGGTTTGGCCATACAGGGGATAACATCGTCTGCGCCCAGTTCCAGCATCAGGCTCTGCAAATCTTCATTGTCCTCGTCAAGCGCTACCATCAGAGGCGCATCAAAGCAGGATTTGAGTGTATTAATAGTATCGTACTGCGCACTGGTTGCCAGAGCCTGACCAATCACAATACTGTCTACTTGTTGAGCCGGATACCCTTTACGAGTTGCCTCATGAATATTCATAAACCGCATAACATAACCATGCTGCTGCAATGCTTCAAAGGGTGCGATGCTGTGTCCTTTTTCATCTTGCGCGATTAATACCGTTGACACGAAAAAGCCTCGTTAAAACTAACTATGCAGGCTAGTCTAGTGACCCTAGCTGAACAAACGCTTTACGCGGCGAACAAACGCGCCGCAACCCGAAATAAGGCACTAACAACCGGGTCCTGAAGACGTTTTTTCTTGCATACCAGGCCAATTTCAATCTCTTCGCTTTGCAACCCCAACGTCTGAACCTGGTTTCTAAACGGGCTTTGCTCTAATACGACTTCTGGCACATAAGCAATGCCGAAGCCCAGGCTGGTCAAAGCAACCATGGCCTCATGACCGGAAACATGTGCATAGATCTTCGGCTGTAGTGCTTTCTTCTTAAAAAACACATCCAGACGCTCTTTCAAAACACCATGCTCGGGCACGATGAAAGGTACCTGTTGCCAGGGTAGTTCTCCACGCTGCTGCTCCAGCAGCTCACTCAAAGGGCATTTCATCGTTGGCGCAATAAACAGCAGCCGTGAGCGACCAATACTGAGGTATTCCAGCCCCTGGGGCAGGTTACGGGGCCGAACGGCAACGGCAACATCAACCACTTCTCCCTGTACCTGAGCAATAGAGTTTGCCGGATCGCCAGTCAACAAGTTGAGCTCTACCTGAGGGAAATCCTGTCGGTAACGGGCAAACAAGTCATAGATAAAACTGTAAGAGGCAGTCACAGAACAAAACAAGCTCAGCTCACCACTGAGCGGCTTGTCTTCATCCAGACATTCACTTTTAAACTGGCGCCAACTTGCCAGCGTAGCCTGCGCGTAATGAATAAAAGCCTGCCCTTGTGATGTCAGAGCGACACTGCGGTTGTCACGGATAAATAGCGGCGCGCCAACCTCCTCTTCAAGCTGTTTTATCTGCCGACTCAGCGTTGGGGGGCTAATATAGCAGCGCTCACTGGCGCGGGAAAAATGCAGTGTATCCGCCAATGCCAGAAAGTACTTAAGTTGTTTATGGTCCATCTCAAATTGTTCACTCTATGTATTTCACAATATGAAATACAATAGTTTAAATATATCATTTTACGCAACTTAAACTTATTACTAGTCTAGAACCTAACTCATTATGTTAGAACAATCAGACAGGACAAATCATGGCGAACTATTTCAATTCACTGCCACTGCGTGAGCAACTAGCCCAACTGGCGCAGTGCCATTTCATGGACCCCAAAGAGTTTGAGGACGGTGTTAACGTCCTGCTTGGTAAAAAACTGGTGATCATTGGCTGTGGCGCTCAGGGCCTGAACCAGGGTCTGAACTTACGCGATTCAGGGTTAGATGTCAGCTATGCGCTGCGTCAGTCTGCCATTGATGAAAAGCGCCAGTCATTTAAAAATGCCAGCGAAAATGGCTTTGAAGTGGGTACCTACGAAACCTTGATCCCACAGGCTGATCTGGTTCTTAACCTGACGCCAGACAAGCAACACACAGCGGTAGTTGAAGCCGTGATGCCACTGATGAAACATGGGGCCACACTCGCCTATTCCCATGGCTTCAATATCGTTGAAGAAGGTATGCAAGTACGTGAAGACATTACCGTTATCATGGTGGCACCTAAGTGTCCGGGCACTGAGGTTCGAGAAGAATACAAGCGTGGCTTTGGCGTGCCGACCTTAATTGCAGTGCACCCGGAAAATGACCCTCAAGGTCATGGTCTGGCTCAGGCTAAAGCCTATGCAGCGGGAACAGGTGGGCACAAAGCTGGTGTACTCCACTCGTCCTTCATCGCCGAAGTAAAGTCTGACTTAATGGGTGAACAGACCATACTGTGCGGTATGCTACAAACCGGCTCATTGCTATGCTTTGATAAAATGGTCGAACAAGGCATTGAAGCGGGTTATGCCTCAAAACTTATCCAGTACGGTTGGGAAGTGATCACTGAAGCTCTCAAACACGGTGGTATCACCAATATGATGGACCGCCTGTCCAACCCGGCGAAAATCAAAGCGTTTGACTTAAGTGAAGACCTTAAAACACTCATGCGCCCTTTATACAATAAACATATGGACGACATCATCAGTGGTGAGTTCTCTCAGGGTATGATGGCTGACTGGCAAGAAGACGATGCCAAGTTACTCAGCTGGCGCGCTGAAACCGCAGAAACCGCGTTTGAGAAACAGCCAAACTGTGAGCAAGAAATTACAGAACAAGCGTTCTTTGACAACGGTATTTTGATGGTCGCCATGGTTAAAGCAGGTGTAGAACTGGCGTTCGAAACGATGACAGCCGCGGGCATCATCGAAGAGTCAGCCTATTATGAGTCTTTGCATGAAACGCCGCTCATCGCCAATACGATTGCCCGTAAAAAGCTGTTCGAAATGAACCGGACAATCTCAGACACAGCGGAATACGGCTGTTATTTATACAATCATGCTTGCTTACCGTTGCTCAAACCATTTATGGACAAAATCGGTACAGACGTCATTGGTAAAGGGTTGCCGAACAACTCCAATGAAGTGGACAACCAGACGCTGATCCAAGTCAATGCGGCAATCCGTAATCATCCAGTTGAAGTGGTTGGAAATACCTTACGAGGCTACATGTCAGCCATGAAAAAGATCATCTAACCATTTGAAAAGAAAGAGTACAATAATCTTTTAAGTGCATTGAACTCTGCCCTTTTTTGCCATTTTAGTTCGCTTGTTAGAAACCAAGGCCCGCCTGCTATGCAGCGGGCTTTTTTACCTTATAAAACATGACAGTATTGTGACAACGACTTTATACCTATAGGTGTTAATTATTGACCATGCTAAAATTATAAGCCACGGGATATAGAAGTAGTAACTTTAATGCATAACACTGGTTTAACAATTACACAACGTATTACTCTGCTAGGCAGTCTAATCGCGGTTGTTGTCGCTTGTCTGATCGGCTTTATTTCAACCTATCAGGCTAAGTCTATGATCGAGACGCGCATGCTGGGCTCTGAATTACCCAGCAAGGTTGAGAGCATCAACAAGTCGATTAGCCAACAAATTGGCCAGCTTAAGAGTGCGGCAAAACAACTTTCAAGCAATCAATTTTTACTTGATGCGGTCAACAAAGGTCAGTTAGATGAGCAAGTTTTGCTTACTGAGTTGGCGCGCGTGCAAAATCAATACTCACTGGTTACCGCCTCCTGGGCAAACAGGGAAACGCATCAGTACTGGAACCAAAACGGCTTTTTGCGTGTCCTCAACCAGCAGCAAGATGGTTGGTTTTTCCACTTCACACAAAGCGCTGAAGAGTACTCCATTAGCATTTACCAGGAAGCGCCGGGTGATGTGAAAATGTTTGTCAACCATCAGCAAACTAATGGCATTGGTCTAGCCGGCCTTGCAAAAAGTATAGATGCCATGCAAACCATGCTGGCTAACATGACCATTGAGCAAAGTGGCTTTGTCTTTGTGGTCGAAAAATCTCAGGGCGTTGTGCAGCTTCATCCTGACGCGAGCAAAGTAGCCAAAACCAAATTAATCGACTTATATGGCTCGCAAGCTGCCGGACAGTTGCGCAATAGTCGCGACTTTGTTGTGCTCGATCTGGAGGCCAATGGCACACCGTCTTTGGTTGCTGCCAGCCCGATAGCAGGCACCGATCTGCTTGTTATTGCGCAAGTGCCTAAATCAGAAGTCTTTGCACAAGTTTCTTCTTTACAGTGGCAAATTGTGATCTGGTCACTGGTCGTGGTGATTGTGGTCTGTATTGCGAGTATGCTGATGGCACGCAACCTCAGTGCACCCTTGCTAAAAATGGCTGACGTGTTCCGTCAGCTCGGTAGCGGTGATGCAAAACTGAATTACCGGGTGCCTAATGCGGAGCAACCTGAACTACAAGCTCTAGGTCAGGGGTTTAATCAGTTCATTGAAAAAATAGAAGCCGCGATCTGTAACGTTGCGAAAGAAAGCAGCGATATACGCATTGCCAGTGAGCATGTTTTTACCCAGGCAAAGAAAAATTCATCGTCATTGGATGAGCAAAAATCTCAAACACTCTCTGTTGCAGCGGCAATAAACCAGATGGCAGCAACGGTACAGGAAATAGCGGGTAGTGCCAACAATACCGCCAAACTCACCGATGAAAGCCGCGAGCACACCAAACACAGCCACAGCTGTGTGCAACAAAGCCAATCTACCTTGCATCAGTTAGCACTGGATATACAACAAATGGCTGATCAGGTCGCAACGTTGGCGAGCAAAACACAATCCATCGCCAGTATTTTAGATGTGATCAGAGGGATTTCAGAACAAACCAACCTCCTTGCACTCAATGCAGCAATAGAGTCTGCCCGCGCTGGTGAACACGGTCGTGGTTTTGCGGTTGTTGCAGACGAAGTCAGGGCACTGGCGAGTAGAACCTCCCAGTCAACAGACGAGATTCAGGCGACAATCCAGGAGCTTACCGCAGCATCGGATTCGATCGTGACACAAATCGCACAATCCTCTGATCAAGCGCAGCAAAGCGTCAACAATATGCAAACGTCGGTAGAGCTGATGAATACCATTAGTGAAACTGCCGATCAGATCAACGATATGACCACTTTAATCGCGACAGCCACCGAGGAGCAGAGTAACGTGGTCGCAGATGTCGGACGCAGCATCGAGCAGATCAGTGTGATCAGTGACGCTGTAATGAGTGAGCAACTCGACACTGAGCAGGCGATCCAGCAGCTGGCTAATTCGGCCAAAGCACTAGATAAGCTGGTTGCCAGCTTCTAGCGTTAGGTGCAAAGTGGCCACTTGTATGTGGCCACTTACTTACACAAAAAATCTACTTTATTATTTCTTTTATGACCTTTCTTACAGACCCATCTCCCCGATAAAACGTGTATTTACTGCAATGGATTGTAACAATTTTTGCTTCCTTAACCGGCCAAAATAGCTACACTAAAAGTAAGCTGTAGATTTAGGAACGTCTTTATGTTGTCGTATACTCGTTTTGCCAGACGCTATCTTTGCCCTTTGTTGGCCGCCTCCACTTTGTTACTCAGCGGATGTGAAACAACCAAGGTCCAGCCTGAAATCAACATGGTACTGCTCGATAATGCCCCCTTCAGACAACATGAAGTAGAAACACAAATCAGTATCTTTGCACTAGATGCAAATATTCGGGCCACATTAGACCGTTACCTGGAACGCAACAATGGCTCTAATATCAAAGTGGCAGAGCAGTTACTGCAATTTTTAGTTGAAAATGGCGATTCAAGCCTCGCATATATGCGCGGTGCCAACCTCAGTGCCTCAGATGCCTTTTATAACCTCAATGCCAATTGCCTGTCACTGTCGATCCTTGCTTATAGCTTATCGGATTACCTGGGCTTTAAGGGCCAGTTTCAGCGCGTACATATCCCAGAGTACTGGGCACAAACCAAAGGCTACAGCCTGCTGACCGGACACGTTAACTTAGTGGTGACCCAGACCAATTCCGGAGCCCGGAAAAACAGCGAAAATCGCGAGGTGCTATATACGCGCCCGGCCCGGGTTGTTATTGACTTTGACCCCAACAGCCGACAACAAAAATTCGCAACCTCTAAAATCAGTAAAGAGCGTATCACCGCCATGTTTTACAGCAACAGAGGCGCCATGCACATGATCAATAAAGAAATGGATCAGGCATATAGCTACTTTCGTGCTGCCATAGACATTGATCCACTCTACTCCGCAGCATGGGGGAATCTGGCCGTGCTCTATCGCATTAACGATCACAACGCACAAGCCGAATCACTGTATCAACAGGCACTGCGCATCAATGACGAAAACAAAACTGCGCTGGGTAATTTAGCACTGTTATACGAACTGACTGACAGACCACACAAAGCGCAAGAGATCAGAACACAGTTACATGCACTGCGTAAGGATAACCCCTATTATTTAATTGCACTCGGTGACGAAGCCTTTGCCGCTGAAAACTACGATCAGGCACTGAAGCATTACCGCGCCGCAAACAAATTGTCGGCGTCAATCCACGAAGGTTACTTTGGCCTGGCAAAAGTCTACTATATACAGGGTGAGCTTGAGCTGAGCAGAACATTTCTAAACCGGGCGTTGAACCACGCCAGTTTCAACCATGACAAGAAACGCTATCAAAACAAGCTGGAGTGGCTCAGTGCAACGGCTAAAAATTAGTGCCCTATGGCTTTGTTGTATTACCGCTACTGCGCATGCGAATACGCAGCTGGAAACAGACCTAAAGGTACTGACCAGCCCGGAACACGCGGGTCGGGGTTCAGGCAGCATCGCCATAAATGAAAGTGCCCGCTATATTCACACACGCTTCGTGGAGGCGGGGTTAGATACCTATTATCAGTCTTTTCGCTTTCGTCAGGGGCTCGGTAAACTAGGACATGGTCACAATGTTGTTGCCACTTTGCCCTGCAACGCGCCGGTATGTCACAAAGCATTGGTGATCAGTGCCCATTACGACCATTTGGGCAGCAGGGGCTCGCGTTATTATCCCGGCGCCAATGACAATGCCTCTGGCGTGGTGGTGATGTTGGACATTGCGCAGCGCCTGGCCTCACAGCATAGGCACCGGGAAATCACATTTGTAGCCACCGATGCCGAAGAAAAAGGCCTCTACGGCGCACATTTTTTCGCAGCCACGCTGACGCCCAGTCAGGTTGCCCTGAATATCAATCTGGATATGCTCGCTGTAAGCGGAAAAAATCGTTTGTATGTCCTTGCCTCAAAACAGGCAAGTGAGTTTACCGATGCCATTGAGCCTGCTTTTGACAACCAGATCCGTGCTCTGGTTTATACATCTGCGACCAGTATGGCACGTCGCTTAGACACGCCGCGAGTAGACTGGCTCCGGGCCAGTGATCACTATGCCTTCCATAAAGTCGGAATACCTTTCGCTTATTTTGGCGTGGGCATTGACCCCAATCACCACACTCCAAAAGACCAGTTTGATAAGGTAAACCTGCCCAAGCTGAATCAGGTGTCGGAACATATCAGTGCTTTTATATCAGCGTTATCGGTGTCAGCCGCCCCCTGAACGAGTGCAACCTTGCGTGACTTAGATAACCGTTTAAACCGCCATTCAAGCCGGGCTGCAGTGCGCTTGTCTTCCACCGCCAGGCTGTAGACAAGCTTTAACGGGCCTTTGCCACGCAAATTCTTGGCGCCTTTGCCAGCATCATGTTCGGCAAAACGCCGAGAAACATCGTTGGTGATGCCGGTATACCAATGACCAAATCGATTTTCAATTATGTACAGGTACCAGGGCTGCTGGGGTTTGCTCATTGCTTTGACCACTCAATACAATTAATGGAACTATTTTAACGGTGAACAGTCGAAACTTACCAATAATTCTACTTTACCTTCTTTATCCATTCTGTATCATTCATACAACCAAAAATAAGGATACACATACATGCAGTTAAAAAAGCGCCTTTTTGTTTGGCTTAGTATTATTCTTACAACGACATTGCTGTCTGCCTGTTCCAGCTGGGTATACCGGATAAACGTGCCTCAGGGTAACTTCCTGGAGCAGTCCGATGTCGATAAGCTCAGAATTGCTATGACAAAAGAGCAAGTTTTATATGTATTGGGCACGCCTGTGGCTAAAGACGCGTTTAACAGCGAAATCTGGCATTACTCTTATGTGTTCAATCTGGGTAGAGACTCAGAGCAACGTAAAGAGCTGGTGGTTTATTTCAACGGTGATGCATTGAATGATATTTCAGGGGATTTTGATAAACCGGCGGATTTCAATACGCCACTTACCGAGTGATTTGATTCTCTCGCTACTGTCCCCCCATTAAAAGCAGAGCTTGTGCTCTGCTTTTAGCTACCCATCACCGCTATCAACACCACGACACTGAATAAAAATTGCAGTGACATACTCAGCCAGGCCAACACATTAACACCAATCAGGCTCCAGGGTGACGCATCCTGCGGGTAGAGCGGACTGCGCTTTTGCCAACGAGCAAGCGCGAAAAACAGCAGTGTCAGACTGGAGATCATGATGGTTGCAGACAGCTTGTTACTGTGTGACTCATTAAAAAAGAAATTCAGTTGCACCGGCATCAGAATTGCTACCAATGCATACAAACTGTAAACCCGTGCGACTTTCTCATACTTGGCCGCAAAAGATAACTCAATGATACCCCGCGCTTCGAGAAACTTCTTTGCTGCGACCGCTTGTGCCTGATTTGCCAAGCGATAAGGCGTCATTCCAGTGACATCTGCCAGTCTCGGGTCTACACCCATAGACTCAACCAGCTCTAGCATGGCTGTTGAATTAGAGAGCACCGCATAGTGCATCAGATTACGGCCAAGATCATCCAAGGATTGGGGGCAATACTGCTCTTTAAGCGCCTCAGCAGCGCTCACAAAGCCCTGCTCTACCAGCCACATCATGGCCGACTTACCAGATTGATCTTTGCTTTGTCCACTGGCCCCTTTCTCTATGAGTTTGAGAGCAATAGATTGCTTAGCCTGCTTAGACATCACATGAGCCAGGAGTGCCTGATCCAGCAGGCGTTCAACTTCGTCACCATCACACAAATGTTGCAACAGCCCGACATAGACCTCATCGCTTTGCAGACACTCAACGGCCAACTGTAAGGTCGCTACGGTGTCTTGCAACACTGATTTCAGCATATCACTCAGCTGCTGTCGTGTTTCTTCGTCAGCAATACGCCATAAATCACAGGCTTCTTGTGCTGTAAGGGTTAAACCGTGGTGCAGAAGTAGCAATAGAGCGCGGGTGTAAGTTTTATTCAGCAGCAGTGTCGCAGGTGAGACCTCAGTATGATACGCAAGCTGCGCCTTAATATCTGCATACTGAGCAAACACACCCAACAATTTGGCAATCAACTCATCCTGGCTAACGCCTGCATTGGCAATATGCGCCAGTAAGTCATCACAATAAGTCTGGTGCGCCTCATCGTAGTCATCAATATGCTGATAATGACAAGACTCGAATGGCTCCAATGGTTTAAGCCACAAAATATACATCAATGGAGGTAAAACCGATGAGCGTACACCTTGTTGGTCTGTCAGTGTTTCACACTCAGGCCAGGCTTCCAGTGCATCCAGGATAAATGCCCCATTATTTTCAACCAGCCCTTTGAGTAGCAAAGGAAACTGAGCCGGCCAAATTAAAACATGCTCCATTAAAGAATTAACCACCTTATTAGTCATATCACACGCTTATTGCCATCAATATTGTCGCAACGCTGTTAGCGGAATGATACCAATTGCATCTTAAAAAAGCTGCTGCTGATCTCAAGAATCTCACCAACTTACCTAATATATGGACAACCAAACAATTATCGCGTTCCTCATATTTCTCAAAGCTTGCCTAAACCGTCTTTCCAGAACACATAAATAACGCTATACCACGTTGTTATTATGGAAAATGACTCAGCTCTTTGATGCCTAATACGGTGAGTAGCAAGGGTGTTTTGTAAGTAACTCAGGTCTATGCTTGAGGTATTGAACGCTTAAGATATACAATGGAAGTGAACGTCCAATGAAGGCCCTGCGATAGGGAGCAAGTCAAGATGGAAAACACCTTACCAACCTGGCACGTGATACTGATCATTGTCATGGTCCTTGGGTTCATTATCAGTAATATTATGTTATTGAAATATATGACCCGCTTTGATGTTAAAGGCAAGCTAGATAAGCAAACCAAACCAGAGCCAGAGGCCAAACCCGAGGAAAAGGAAGATAAGTAGGGCCGCTCTGCGCCAGCCCTACTTCAGTTAGCTTAACCTACCAGCCAGTGCGCCATCAGCGCAATTACCGGTAATGTCACCAGCGTGCGCAAAATAAAGATACAGAATAACTCAAACAAGTTGACCGGGATCTTACTGCCCAGTAGCAACGCGCCGACTTCCGACATATAGATCAACTGAGTGACGCTCAATGCTGCAACAATAAAACGTGTCACGTCGCTTTCAATGTTTGAGGCCGCCAAAATAGACGGAATGAACATGTCTGCAAAGCCAACGACAATGGTTTCAGCGGCTTTGGCAGCTTCTGGTACTTGAAGCAACTCAAGGTAAGGGATAAACGGCTTACCCAGGATCTGAAAAACAGGCGTATGCTCCGCGATGATCAAAGCGAACGTACCGACTGCCATCACCACAGGCAAAACAGCAAACACCATATCCAGCGCATTATGCACGCCTTCTTTTAACGTCCCTTTTACCCCAGGGGCTTTTTCTGCTTTTGCCAGTGCGACGTCCAGCGCATGACCAAACAGGGTTTTACCCTCAGGTACCAGCTCTGCACCCGGGTTTGCATCACTGCCGTCAACA
Organism: Pseudoalteromonas sp. PPB1; assembly: GCF_015356275.1. NCBI lineage: Bacteria > Pseudomonadati > Pseudomonadota > Gammaproteobacteria > Alteromonadales > Pseudoalteromonadaceae > Pseudoalteromonas > Pseudoalteromonas sp. PPB1. Next base: position 56,811 of record NZ_JACEQV010000003.1, read on the forward strand.
TAACAGTCTTTTTTCCATCGTAATGGTGGTAAGCGGGGAACAATAATCGCGGCGGTAATACCAGCGGCACATACAGTCAGATAAAAGGGAGCAAATAAATGCTCCAGTTTAACCTGACCAATGACCACCAGACAGAAGGTAATAGACACCGCAGAGAACGTGGTGCCGATGATGGCAGCCTCTCTTTGCGTATAGTGCTTGTCTTCATATTGACGAGAGGTCATCAAAATACCAACGCTGCCGTCACCAAGCCAGGAAGCCACACAATTCACCGCACTGCGTCCGGGTACCCCAAACAAAGGCCGCATCACTTTCGTCAGTAACGTACCAACCAGTTCCAGCAAACCAAAATTAAGTAACAAAGGCAGCAAAAGACCTGCTAACACAAACACAGAAAACAGCACAGGCAAAAGCTCATGCAGCACCAATGCACCAGTACCTGAAGAGTAAATGGCTTCAGGGCCCACCTTAAAATAGGTCATTAGAATGAACAGCATACCTGCCAGCCGGGTCACTAACCAAATTGGACTGACAGCAAATAAGTGCCGGAATAAGTGATTTTTTAGTAATTGCCTGGGTTCCACCAGGGCAACAAAAGCACTCATTACCCCGGTGATGCAAACTATGGCTACTATCATAGCCTGCGCAAAGGGGGCTATCCAGCCTTGCAGAGCCTTTGCCATCACAGCAATAGGAATGGTCATGGCTTCGCCGATTGCAACAGGTGTCATAAACAAAAACACCCCAATCAGGGAAGGCACGATAAACGCAAATAGCGTGCGCCAGTTTGGCGACGCTGAACCCGTAGATTCTGACATCATATGATTACCCACTAAAAAGAAAAAGAGCGTAAGGCTCTTTTTCATATTACTTCAACTCATTGTTTTTATTTTAATATTTTGATTTATATAAAATATTATATTTGCAGACCTCGACTGCGTAACACCTCTAACAGAGATTGCAACAACAGCTCCATAGTCGGTGCATCCAGCACTTGCTCCTCGCTATCCAACCAGGTCAACGCCGTTTGACCATCATCCGTTGTAGATACTTTCACGACATAATCGCCGTCCGCCAGAGGCAAGACCGTCGCTTCCTCGCCCCAGATAGAATCCCAGACGCTTTGCTCAGGAGCTTCATAACGCACTTTCACCAAATCATTGTCTCTGTCAAGGCGAATGACTGTAAAGTTAACGCGCTCAAGGAAATTCGACAGACGATCCATTACCGCACTTTTTTCAACCAGTGTCAGCATCGCAGCGTTACCATCCTGATCGAACCCACCTTCCAGAGATAACAAGCCCTGCTGTTTGCGTAGTTCAACTGCCAGTAGTCGATAACGATAATCAAATTCTGCGATCACTTCATTCAGAGCACGCACTTCTAACTGCTGTTTAAGCATATCAGTGAGCGGCTGCTCTTCACTTTGATAATCAAGTAACTTAGCACTTAAAGAAGCAGTGCGCTGGTGTTCTTTTTGCTCAACAGTAAAAGCGAAACGCTGCCGTGATACTTCAACAATATCTTCCCACAACCAGCCTTCATCTTTTTTGATCAATGCATACCAGTCAGTTTCGACTGTGCCTGCCTGACGGGCATCCTTAGCAATCTGAGTATTGTGGTTCGCCATAACGCCATCCAACGACTGCCAGATGAAACCAGCCAGATCGTCAATACCATCATTTTTATCGAAATACACTTTGGCAACTCTATCTTTGCTCTCTGCCCAGCTGCCCTGTGCCAGCGTCAGCACTTGCTGAGGGGGGCGATACAGCTTATTTTCGTCATCCGAGTTATTGTCATAATCAGCAACGGCCATCTTATATTGCGGATCCTGATATGGCTGTTCCAGCCCTTCAGGGACGCTAATGGCTTCACTAACGCGGTAGTTTTTGCTGTGATGTGCATCATTTGGAAATACACTACATCCCGTTAAACCAAGTAAAACACCTAAAGTCAGTGCTTTTGGAACCCAATACTGCACGAATAAAACTCCTTAGCAAACCCTGTTATATTTATTTACGGTAAACGAATATCGTCTTTATATGAGTGGGGATTGCCGATTTGGTTCACTGCCAGAACAACTTTTTATATCCGTCTGGCGAGCCTAAACAACTTGCAAAATTTGCCCTATGTTACTTGCCTCGCCCTGTAAACACAAGATGTGAGCCTGTCCGACCCATTATCTGGCACAGTCAAACCGTAAAGCCTGGCGCTGCCGGTATCCCAAGTAACCAAATTATGTTAGTATTTACGGCTATACATCTAAAACCTGCCGTTAGGCATTACCATATTCTCAGCGTATAGGGTGCTCTTAAATGACCACATTTACCAACCAACAACTGGTTTTGACCGCAATCGGCGAAGATCGCTCAGGGATTGTCAGTGAACTGACTATGCTGGTCAGTGAATGTAATTGCAACATCATCGATAGCCGAATAGCGATACTCGGTAACGAATTTACTTTCATTATGTTGTTATCAGGCGACATGGCGGCAATCAGTCGGGTTGAGCATACCTTACCGACAAAAGGGATGGAGCTGGGCTTACTGACAATGATGAAGCGCACCGCCAGCCATCAGCAAAACGAATTCAGTGCCGGTTACACCCTGGAATATAAAGGGCTCGACGCCCCCGGGACGCTAAGCAAAGTGACGCGCTTTTTTGCTGAACAAAACATCAGTATTTGTTCTTTGAAGTCTGATACATACGAAGAAAGTGACGCATTACATATGCGCTGTGAAATCGAAGTCAATATTCCCATTGAAGTCGATGCCGACGCATTTAAAATACAGTTCGAGCATCTCTCAAACTCACTAGATCTGGATTATATTTTTCGACGCATTCGTTAAGGAGCATCCTATGAATACGCTACAAGCAGGCGCTCAGGCACCGCAGTTTACTTTACAAAATCAAGATGGTGACAGTATTGCACTCAGCACACTTCTGGAATCAAACCAGGTGCTGGTGTATTTCTATCCAAAGGCACTAACACCAGGCTGCACTGTTCAGGCTGAACAACTCAGAGACCACAAGGCTCAGCTAGCACAGTATAATACGGTAGCCGTTGGGATCAGCCCAGATCCGGTTAAGAAGTTAAAAAATTTCGAGACCAAAAAAGAACTGAACTTTGATTTGTTGTCTGATGAAGATCATGCCATCGCTGATGCATTCGGCGTTTGGGGACTGAAAAAGTTCATGGGCAAAGAATACGACGGTATCCACCGCATCAGCTTCCTGATCGGGCAAGATGGCTCCGTTAAACACGTGTTCAACAAATTTAAGACCAAAGAGCATCACCAGGTCGTCATCGACTATCTGGCAGCACAGTAAAGAAAAAGGGGCTGAATTCAGCCCCTTTTTAGATCCTTTCGCATCATATTATGCCAATTTGCTTAATTCAGTGTTCCATTTTGAGGCGAGAAAATAGTGTCGATAACAAGGCAAAAATTTTGCTATTTAGTTGTTCTAAATAAGAAATTTTTAACGCCGTTAGCGTCCTATTTGCTCCTTCAAATTGAACAGGTATTAAGTGAAATTGGTATTAGCTGCGAGCATCCAGCATCAAGCGCTTCATATCTCTGACGGCTTTTTCTAATCCATCAATGGCTGCTCTGGCAATAATCGCATGACCAATGTTGAGCTCATAGATTTCCGGCATTTCAGCAATGGGCTTCACATTGTGATAATGCAGACCATGACCCGCGTTAACAACAATGCCCAGGCCATGCGCATATTTTACGCCAGTGCGGATCCGCTCCAGCTCAGCCTGCATTTCAGCATCTGATTCTGCATCAGCATAAGCACCGGTGTGAATTTCGATATAAGGCGCCCCCGTCTCTTTAGCAGCATCAATTTGCTTAGGATCAGCATCAATAAACAAAGACACCTTGATACCCGTATCAGCAAGGCGCTCAACGGCCTGAGCTACTTTTTCTTTATTGGCTATCACATCAAGACCGCCCTCAGTGGTCAGCTCTTCACGCTTTTCCGGCACCAGACAAACATAAGCAGGCTTGACCTCACAGGCGATATCCAGCATTTCATCTGTCACTGCAATTTCCAGATTCATGCGTGTCTGAATGGTCTTCGCCATTACATACACATCCCTATCCTGGATATGACGACGGTCTTCACGTAAATGGATGGTGATCCCATCTGCACCGGCATGTTCAGCAACTGCCGCAGCGTGAGCCGGATCCGGATAGCTGGTGCCCCTCGCCTGGCGCAATGTGGCAATATGATCGACGTTTACGCCCAATAATATTTCTTTCATTGTTATTACCTTGGTTGAAATAGCTCTCTGCTTTTCAGCGGTTTATGGCCAAGTAACGGCCTGAGTAAATATCTGCTTAAGCCCTTCGCCTGACGCCTGACTTGATCATCAGTAAAGTCATGCTGAGCGATCTGTTGAAGCACCCGGCCCAAAAAGCCGATGTGTCTGTCATCTGTTCTGATAAATCCCAGCTCTCGGGTATATTGATAGTAGGCAGTCTCACTAATTGCCTCGCCATCGGCATCACAATCAAATTCAACCCCGAACCCCAGTTGCTCCAGTAACTGAAACTCAAAGCTACGCAATGTCAGTTCAAATTGGTGCTTATTGGCACTATCGACGAGGCTATGAAGCTGTAATAAATGCTGATGGTAGAGTGAGAATATCGACTCCAGTGGTTCATTAACCGGAATTACCCGTGCACTGAGTTCATTGAGGTAGAAACCACAATACAATACCTGCCCTTTTAAAGCCATAGGCTGAGCATGTAGCTCAATGTCGTTAAGGTATTTTAAATCGTGTCGGCCGCTGTAGCGAACCAGTAACAGGCTGAAGGGTTGGAGATGTGCATTATGTCTGAGCGCCTGACGCCCTTTAATACGGGCCAGCATCATCAGCTGACCCACCCCTTCGACCAGCATATTGAGCATCACCTGAGAGTCGCTATGCGGTCGGCGATGCAGCAAATAAGCCTGTCGAAAGTCATTGTTCAATTAGTCTTCCCCGTAGCCAAGACTACGCAGTGCCCTCTCATCATCTGCCCAGCCAGACTTCACTTTTACCCAGCACTCGAGGAACACTTTGTTATCCAGCATTTCTTCCAGATCGCGACGTGCTTCACGGCCAATGACTTTGAGCTTTTCACCCTTGTTGCCAATCACCATGCGCTTTTGCGACTCACGTTCCACCAGAATAAGTGCGTTGATCTGCCATACGCCATTATCAAGCCATTTAAACTGCTCAATTTCAACCGTGACCGAATACGGCAGTTCATCACCCATAAAGCGCATTAGTTTCTCACGCACAATTTCAGCAGCCAAAAATCGCATTGAGCGATCCGTGACATAATCATCCGGGAAGAAAAACTCGCATGCAGGCAAATGCTTGTGTACTTCCGCTTTAACCATATCGACATTGCGATTTTGCTTAGCCGAAATTGGAATGATGCCCACAAAGTCACCTTGCTCAGATAACCATTGCAAGTGCGGCATCAAAGCTTCACTTTTGTCTTTAACCTGATCGCTTTTATTGATCACCACCAAAACCGGTCGGCCGCTGGCTTTAACTTTGCTCAGCACCATTTCATCGTCTTTGGTCCACAAGGTGCCTTCAACAACAAAAATCACCAGCTCAACGTCACCAATCGAGCTCGACGCCGCTCGGTTCATCAGACGGTTAATGGCACGCTTCTCTTCGCTATGCAGGCCTGGGGTATCAACGTACACCGCCTGATAGTTATCCTCAGTGTGGATCCCCATGATGCGATGTCGGGTAGTTTGCGGTTTACGCGAAGTGATACTGACTTTTTGTTCAACCAGCTTGTTTAATAACGTCGATTTACCAACGTTGGGTCGCCCGACAATCGCGACCATGCCACAATGGGTATTAGGAGTCATTCTTTAAAATCTTTAGTGCTTTTTCAGCGGCCTTTTGCTCAGCCTTACGACGAGAGCTGCCTACTGAGATAATACTTTCCATCCCTTCCACAATGCATTCAACCGTAAAGGTTTGATTGTGCGCTTGTCCCTTAGTGTCAATTACAGTATAACCGGGTAGCGGTAACTTGCGTGCTTGCAGGTATTCCTGCAACAAAGTTTTCGGATCTTTTTGGTTATGTCCTGGAGAGATTGCCGCCAAACGCGAGTCATACCACTTTAATACCAACGTCTTACAGGTCTCGATGTCTGAGTCTAAAAACACCGCGCCAATAATCGCTTCAACTGCGTCTGCCAGGGTTGACTCTCGACGATAACCACCGCTTTTCAACTCACCCGGACCCAATCTGAGGTAATCACCCAGTCCAAACTCAACACCAAACTCTGCCAGCGTTTGCCCTCGCACAAGCGTTGAACGCATCCGGCTAAGATCGCCTTCTCGCGCTTTTGGAAACTGCTTATACAGCGCATTTGCAATAACAAAGCTTAAAATCGAATCGCCCAAAAACTCCAGACGTTCGTTATGCTGACCCTTATGGCTACGATGTGTCATAGCCTGCTCAAGCAGGCTTTGATCTGTGAATTCGTAACCGATTTTCTTATATAATTCTGTGACGTTTTTTTTCATGCTACTGAATATTACCTAGGCGTTCAAACCGAACTCCTGTTGGAACCCAGGAAGGCAAAACGCTGTCCTGGCCATTTTCAAAATCAAAACTCATCCAAATAAATACCGCTTTACCAACCAGGTTCTCTTTAGGTACAAACCCCCACATACGGCTGTCCTGACTGTTATTGCGGTTATCACCCATCGCAAAATAGCTCCCCTCGGGGACTACCCATTCGTCACGACGCGTGCCTGGTTGTTGATAATAACGCTCTGTCAGCTCTGGCAATTGTGGCGTGACTAATACGTCGTGCGTCACGTTAGGCAAACTTTCGGTCAAACGAACCATTTGCATTGCGCCTTGTTTAAATTCGTCGCGATTAACAATGTCCAAATTGATCTTGTTAAATTCACCACACGCCAGGCCATCTCGTTGTTGTTCACCATCGTCACACTGAGGCTTGATGTATAACTGACGATCACGGTACACAATGCGATCGCCCGGCAAGCCAATGATACGCTTGATAAAGTCAATGCGCTCATCCAGTGGGAATTTAAACACCGCGATATCACCTCGCTGAGGGTCATCTATTTCAACCAATTGGCTGCGCCAGACCGGATCTTTAATGCCATACGCGTACTTTTGCACCAGGATAAAATCACCATCCAACAGTGTCGGCATCATGGAGCCAGACGGGATCTGGAAGGGTTCAAAAATAAATGAGCGGAACACTGTTATCGCCGCAATCATAGGAAAGATTGATTTGGCGCTTTCAGTGATGGCAGGCACTGGTGCTATCTGCTCAATTGTTTCTTCATCGAGCGGCTGCTCAGACGCGCCTTGAGCTAATGCGATTCGCTCTTTACGCTTGGGCGCATACAACAAGTGATCGATTAACCAAATCAAGCCCGAACCGAGCGTCAATAACACCAAAAATACTGAAAAATAACCTGCCATAATAATTCCTGTTACTTACCTACTTTAAGAATCGCGAGGAAAGCATCCTGTGGCACTTCAACATTGCCCAGCTGCTTCATGCGTTTCTTACCTTCTTTTTGCTTTTGCAGTAGTTTCTTCTTACGACTGACATCACCACCATAACACTTCGCGATGACGTTTTTACGTAACTGTTTCACAGTGGTTCGTGCAATCACATGGTTGCCGATTGCAGCCTGGATAGCAATATCAAACATCTGACGCGGGATCAGCTCACGCAATGCGTCTGCCAACTGGCGTCCACGACCTTGAGAATTCTCACGGTGTGCAATAATCGCCAGGGCATCAACCCGATCACCGTTGATCAGAATGTCCACACGGACCATGTCCGACGCCTGGAAACGCTTAAAGTTGTAGTCAAGAGAAGCAAACCCTCGGCTGGTCGACTTAAGCTTATCAAAGAAGTCCATGACCACTTCAGCCATTGGCAATTCATACGTCACGGCAACCTGCTTACCGTGGTAGCTCATTTTGGTCTGTACGCCACGCTTTTCAACACACAGAGTAATGACGTTACCCAGATATTCCTGCGGCACCAGAATATTCGCTTCTACAATCGGCTCGCGAATTTCGATGATGTCATTCACCGGTGGCAAGTCTGATGGGTTATCAATCTGGATCACCCCATCTTTCGTTTCCACTTCGTATACAACCGTTGGTGCCGTCGTGATGAGATCCATGTCATATTCACGTTCCAGACGTTCCTGAATAATCTCCATGTGAAGCATGCCAAGGAAGCCACAACGGAAACCAAAACCCAGTGCAGTTGAGTTCTCAGGCTCGAAGAACAAAGATGCGTCATTCAGGCTCAGCTTATTCAGTGCATCACGGAAGTTTTCATAGTCATCAGACGAAATAGGGAACATACCCGCATAGACCTGAGGTTTAACCCGCTTAAAGCCAGGTAAACGCTCCTCAGCTGGTTCCTTAGTTAGGGTAATTGTATCCCCCACCGGAGCACCATGGATGTCTTTAATACCGGCAATCACAAAGCCTACTTCACCCGTTTTCAGGACACCCGTTTCTGTTTGTTTTGGTGTGAAAATACCGACTTTATCAGCAATGTGCGTCTGATCTGTCGACATAATCTTAATCTTGTCACCACGGCGTAATTCACCGTGCTTAATACGTACCAATGACACAACGCCCTGGTAAGAGTCAAACCAGGAGTCGATGATCAATGCCTGCAGAGGTTGCTCTGGCTCACCCTCGGGTGGCGGCACGTCACGTACGATCATTTCCAGTACCTCATCGATACCGATACCTGTTTTAGCACTACACTGCACCGCTTCTAGCGCTTCAATACCGACGATTTCTTCAATCTCTTCAGCAACGCGCAATGGATCAGCCTGCGGCAAGTCGATTTTATTCAACACCGGCAGCACTTCTAGGTCCATTTCAATCGCGGTATAACAGTTAGCCAGAGTCTGAGCTTCAACACCCTGACCGGCATCAACAACCAACAAGGCGCCTTCACAGGCAGCCAGCGAACGGGATACTTCGTAACTGAAGTCTACGTGTCCCGGTGTATCGATAAAGTTGAGCTGATACGTCTCGCCGTCATTAGCCTTGTAGTTTAGCGTTACGCTCTGCGCTTTAATGGTGATCCCACGCTCTCGCTCAAGGTCCATCGAATCCAGCACCTGCTGCTGCATCTCGCGATCTGTTAAGCCGCCGCATACCTGGATTAAGCGGTCCGAAAGGGTCGATTTCCCGTGATCGATGTGGGCAATAATTGAAAAGTTACGGATGTGCTTCATATACTGGATTCTAAACTTCTGTTTTTCACAAATAGAGATTAAACGCCGATTTTACAATTTATTTGGCGCAATCACCATCTATTTGCGTTAGGGGAAGGCTAATTGGATAAATTTTTATCACTTTGATGTCGTGGCGCAGTGCTTTTGTGCGCTGTTTTGCGATTTGAAAGCCAACGAGTCCACCCATTACGGTGGCCAGTATTTGCCAAAGCTCACCAGCCTGCAAAAAAAGATGTGTGATAAACATGGCAGCAAACGCCATTGCCAGCGGTAACAGATACACCCAGAGAGCATTTTCGACCACTTTGCTGTCATCCAATGTCAGGGTCATTTTTTGTCCAACCTGAACTGGCTCCTCACAGGCAATGGGTAAGGCTTTTTTATGGCTACCAAACAGCTTACTAAAAATCTGTGAGCCGCATTTACCGTTGCAACCCGCACACGCTGGTTTTTCCTCTGCAACAAGCCAAACGGTACCAGGCTCGACACGTGACACCGTGAGTGTTTGTTCTATCATAACGGTCGCGTTACCGACTCTGCAATTGCTTTGGCCGTCATAGTGGGGATCTTCCCAACTACGGACACATCAAACGCACCAGAGTTGTGAACATAAACCGTGGTTGCACCAGAGCTGAGCGCACCGCTGGCTCTTTGTCCCGACAAAGGCCTCTGCACAAACACAGAAAATTCAACAAGCCCGTCAGAAAACAAAAAGTAATCGGCCAGTTCGTTATTTAAATCAAGCTTATGTCGGTCTGACTTGAGCAGTTTAAAGCCTTCAGGCAACCAACCTATACGCCAATTATTTTGCAGTTTTTGGGTATTTTCTGTCTCTGCCAGAGAAGCCAGCGGCATTGGGAAATCTTTGCTACTTAACTCTATCAAAGGCTGTGCAGGTTGTTCCGTTACACTGATATGAGTGAGCTGTAATTGCTCCAGCACTTCACCCTGCTGTGTCACATACGCAGCTTTAAGCAACAACGCAGACTGAATATCGATCCACAACCAATAGTTGTATTTATGTTCATCTTTAGAAACCAGACGAACGAGCTGTGCGGCCCTGTCGGCGATACGCTCTTTACCGCCAAGTACAAAATCGTAGCTGTTTGACAGGCTGCCTATCTCGCCAAACAAAATTTCAGGAATAGGACCCGCAATGGCGTCCGTTTCGATAGAATAAGGTTGGGTTTGTGGTTCAAAGTAAGTGACTTTATTATCAACCCGCACCACTTCAAGGCCAGCACCATTTTGTCGGCTAAGAATTTCCAGTTCGCTGTCTTCCACTTTACCATGGAGCCAGCGGTAAGGTTCCATACCTTTGCCTTTTACCACCACAAATGATGCATCAAAGTTACGCTCCTGAATAGCAGAAGACATATCTGTGAGCAGCTGTTTTGCATTAATGATATCGCTGGCAACAACCTGGGCACTCAGACCCACTCCCAGTAGTAACGCAAGCCACTTCATCTACTTTTCTTGTTCCTCTTTTTCTTCCTGTGCTTGTTGAGCCAATGCATGTGCCATTCTGGACTGGCGCTGATGCTCTAGTACCAGTGCACCAATACGTTGCTGTTGTAACTCTCTTAAGCCTTTTTCTGCACTTTCCAGCGCAGGTTCGGACGAGAGGCTCACTGGCGACACAGACCCGGTGACTGGGGTCGATTGTAACACAGGAAAATCACCGTTGGCTTGTTCCTGTGGTGCATAATTACTGACGCCCAAAACGGCAACTAAAGAAACACTCGCTGCAATCGCTACTTGTGCAAGAGGCTTACGCCAATTCGACAACGCAACGACATTATCTTCCTGACGTACTTTTTGCGGCTCTTGTTGTGGAGCCTGTTCGCCATAAGTAACCTCATCTGCCAGCGCATCAGCCATGCTGGCTGTGATATCTATACAAGGTGCCTGATTTTGCTGGCTACGCATCGCATCACCTATCAGCGCGTAACGGGCAAACTTATCTGCATCGAACTGTGCCTGACTGGCATTATCCAGTGCCTGCTCGGCATCAAAAATACTGGATGTTACTTGCCCGTCTTTGACATTAAAGTTTGATTGCGTCATCTACTATTACCTATGAGTGGGTTAATATTATTGTCAATGGCCTCACGTGCTCGAAAAATCCTCGATCTGACAGTGCCTACCGGACAATCCATCACAACGGCGATTTCTTCATAGCTCATGCCCTCGATCTCGCGTAGCGTGATCGCGGTTTTGAGATCATCGGGTAGCGATTCAATGGTTCTGAAAATTACCGCTTTGATCTCATCACTTAGCAATAAGCTCTCCGGAGAAGCATTAGACCTTAATTGCTCTGCTCCGTCATAAAACTCTGCTTCCTCAGCATCAACATCATTGGCAGGCGGCTTACGCCCCTGTGCCACCAGATAGTTCTTCGAGCAATTAACCGCAATTCGGTACAGCCAAGTGTAGAATGCGCTGTCACCCCGAAAATTGGGTAAAGCCCGATACGCCTTAATGAAGGCCTCTTGTGCTACATCGGCCACATCGCCCGAATTGGATACGTAGCGCGAGATCAATGCTGCAACTTTGTTCTGATATTTGGCAACCAACAAATTGAACGCATTTTTATCTCCTTGCTGAACACGCCGAACTATCTCTAAATCTAAATCCTGCTCGCTCATTCGAGCCGGTACTCCTCTTTGTTATTACTTGTTTTTCACACACATTGTCGCGCATTGTTGCCATCTTTTACAGCTACTCTGACTAAGTGCTGAATAAAAAGTTCTGTTTTTTTGATATTTTTTTTAAAATACCCCGTATTGTCACGTCATAAACGTATTCGGTGTTGAATATGTCAGCTAGCAGCCTTACTGGGCTAAGCATAGCAGAATTATCAAAACACGCAGAATAACAGGTTTAATTAGCTAAGACCCACTAACATGAAAGAACAAGTTCAACACCAAACAGATGTCATTATCGTCGGCAGCGGCGCAGCCGGATTAAGTCTGGCCTTATCGCTTGCAAATACATGCCGCGTCACTGTGCTCAGTAAAGGCGAGTTGCGTGAAGGTTCAACCCTCTACGCACAAGGTGGCATAGCTGCGGTCTTTGATAAGAAGAATGACAGCATAGAATCACACGTTGATGACACTCTGGCCGCTGGTGCAGGCCTCTGTGACAGAGAAGCAGTGCATTACACGGCTTCCAATGCCAAGCAATGCCTCAAGTGGTTAATTGAGCAAGGCGTGCCATTTGATATGGAGTTTGATAGTAAAGGACGGGAGCGTTTCCACCTCACCCGAGAAGGGGGACACAGTCACCGCCGTATACTACACGCCGCTGATGCTACCGGCAAAGCAGTACAATCTACTTTGATTGAGCGAGTTCAGGAACATCCAAATATTCTGTTACTGGAACAATACAACGCAATCGACTTGATCACTCAGAGCACCTCAGGTCAAAAAGTCGTTCATGGCTTATACGTCTTTAACCGCCGTGCCAACCGAGTCGAAACGGTCACTGCCAAATTTGTTGCTCTGGCAACCGGTGGCGCGAGCAAAGTGTATCTTTATACTTCTAACCCGGACGTATCCAGTGGGGATGGTATCGCCATGGCGTGGCGCGCCGGCTGCCGTGTAGCAAACATGGAATTCAATCAGTTTCACCCAACCAGCCTGTACCACCCTGAGCTGCAGAATTTCCTGATCACAGAAGCAATGCGTGGAGAAGGCGCTCTGCTGAGACGCCCTGATGGCACTCGCTTTATGCCTGATTTTGATGATCGGGAAGAGTTAGCACCACGTGATGTTGTCGCTCGCGCTATCGACTACGAGATGAAGCGCCTGGGTGCCAATTGCGTCTATCTGGATATCTCTCACAAAGACAAAGACTTTATCATAGAGCACTTCCCGACTATTTATGCTAAATGTTTGAGCGTCGGTCTGGATATTACCAAAGAACCGATCCCGGTCGTCCCGGCGGCACATTACACCTGTGGCGGAGTCATGACAGACTTTAACGGCCTGACCGACATCAGCAATTTATACGCCATCGGCGAAGTAGCCTATACCGGGCTTCACGGCGCCAACCGCATGGCAAGTAACTCGTTGCTTGAGTGTATTGTATTTGCCCATGCCGCAGCCAAAGACATACTCGCTAAAATAGACATTCAGCCAGAGCCACCCGAATTGCCAGAATGGGATGAAAGTCAGGTCAGTGATTCAGATGAAGAAGTCGTGATCACCCATAACTGGCATGAGCTCAGACTATTTATGTGGGACTATGTAGGCATTGTTCGTTCAACTAAGCGACTGGAGCGAGCACTTCGTCGGGTTGAATTATTACAGCAAGAGATTCAGGAGTATTATTCTCACTTCAGGGTCAGCAATAACCTGCTCGAACTGCGTAATTTGGTTCAGGTGGCTGAGCTGATCATTCGCAGTGCGCTGGCCAGAAAGGAAAGCCGAGGATTGCACTATACGCTGGACTTCCCAGACAGTGCTGAGACCACAGAACCAACTATCCTGACCTCAGAAGAGGCAAAACGCGAGTCTGAGTCCAATTGATACCCGTAGGCTGAGCCACTTCGCTTGGTAATACCTCACACCATCAAAAACACCTGGCGACATAATTGTCGCCAGTATTCTTCCTGCATAGCGTGACGCATAATTCCGATATGCCGAGTACCTTTATCTGTCTGAACGGTCAACAGCAACGAACAGTGAAAGTATAGACGCACAGACTTGAGTTGTCCCTGCCAACGCTGCTGCTCGGCAGAAACGATGAGTGTGCCTTGTTCTGGTAATATCCCCAGTTGGCCTGACAGTACGAAATAGTGTTTCATCGTATGCCTGGCAAAGCGATACCCCAGAAAACATGTTGCCAAATGCCACCACCAAAGTGTTGGCGTCACGATAACCAAAACAGCCAATAGGCAACAAAAAAAGACCACAATTACTTTGTGGTCAGGTGTGTTTTGCTGGAAATAAAAACTAAGCGCGGACCCGGTCAAGAACAAACTTTACCATAGTGTCCAGCTCCGGATATGGACAGGCTTCATGGCCCATAAACCAGGCAAATAAATCGGGGTCTTCTACTTCCAGTAAACGTTGAAACACCAACTTATCTTGTTCAGATAACTGGTCGTACGCTTCATCAACGAAAGGCTCCAGCAAAATATCCAACTCCAGCATGCCACGGCGACATGCCCATTTTGTACGAGCCTTTGAATACAACTCAGCCATAATTTCCACATACCCTTAAATTTTATTGTGTCACAGTGATTATAACGTATCCTGCGGTGCGCGTTAACTGTGTGAAGAAACAATAATCGCGCCCTTCGCGCCTATCTCAGTCGCAAGATTTGCGGTAATATTAGGTAAATTCTTCAACAAGGATCAATAAGATGGCACAAGCAAATGCATATCCTCTTAGTTTACAATTGATCTCTGTAAGCGGCGCCGATAAGTTAAGTTACCTGCATGGCCAGGTCACCCAGGATCTCAACCTGCTGACGGATGATAACTTCCTTTGGGCCGGGCATTGCAGCCCGAAAGGTAAATTGTGGGCAACCCTCAGGCTTAGTAAATTAAACGATGCCTATCTGCTACTCGGATCTCAGGCTGAGACCGACGCTTCCTGTCGGGAGCTCAAAAAATATGGTGTGTTCGCCAAGGTTGATATTGAAATAACGCACCATCAGGTGTTGGTATACTGACTGATGACATGTGCCAAACGTGCGACCTGTTAGGGCTCACCTTTGCTCAAGAATCCAACGCCTGTACATTTGGTGATAATAACAAAGCGCTGAAACTAGATGGCCAGCGCCTGTTGCTGATTGTCGAACATGGCTACACATTACCACAAGGTGTTGCACTGCACACTGACCCCACCCCGTTTGACAGTGCCACAATTTTGGCTGGAGAACCACAACTCGGTGAAACCAGTGTCGATGAATACGTACCTCAGATGGTAAATCTACAAGCGCTGGGCGCGATCAGCTTTAAGAAAGGCTGCTATACTGGTCAGGAGACGGTGGCCCGGATGCGTTATTTGGGCAAAAATAAACGTGCTCTTTATATTGTAAAGGGCCAGGCCAGCGCGCATCCACAGGAATCAGAACTTGAGGTCCAACTGGAAGGGGACAACTGGCGTCGGGCAGGCAAAGTGATCCATCAGGCCTACGACAGCGTCGGTCAAGACTATTATGCGCTGGCAGTGATGGCCAACGACCTGACTGACTCAGCAGTTTTGCGTTGCAAAACGCACCCGGGAGTTGAGCTGAAAATTCAGCCTCTTCCCTACTCTTTAGAAGATAATTAAGCGGAAAGATTATGAAGATTGCCCCGAATACCGTTGTAAAAATGCACTACGCTGTGTTGGACAATGATGACAACAGCATAGACAACACCTTTGATGATGAACCGCTTGAGTTTATCGTGGGTACGGGTTATTTGATTTCAGGCCTGGAAGAGGCACTGATGAGCAAACAGGCTGGAGACAAACTCAGCGTGTCTGTTGAGCCACAAAATGGCTATGGTGAACGTCACGATAATTTAATGCAGGCTGTGCCAAAAAGCATGTTCGAGGACATGGAAGTAGAGGTCGGCATGCAGTTTCGTGCCACCACAGACGACGGTGAACAAACGGTGATCGTGATTGGCGTTGAAGGCGACGATGTCATTGTTGATGGCAACCATCCTCTTGCCGGTATCACGTTAAACTTTGATGTGGAAATTCTGGAAGTTCGTGAAGCAACAGCGGAAGAGTTGGCGCATGGTCACGTCCACAGCGAGGGCGGGTGTGCGCACTAGCACTCACGCACCAACACACTAAAAAAGCGCCTATTTGGCGCTTTTTTTGATCTCCTCAAGCGCTGCAAGCACGCCTTCCTGGTCGTTAGTACCAATACGGTACTGTGAGCCATCCTCAAGCACAAACTCAATGGCTTTGAAGCCATGCGCAGCATACACCCAGCCATCATGCGTGATCTTGACACCAATGCCATGGCGAAACGAATTAGTCACGGGCGCGAATGACTGCAACTCAGTAACCTTAACCGATTTCTTGAGTATGCCGGGACCAAACCACCAGCTCACGGTCTGCTGCGCTTTATCTACCTGTACGGTAAGTCCGTAAAACAAGTAACCAATCAGTAGCAAAATACCAATGAACCCATAAAGCAGTGCATTGTGGCCCAACAAATAGATTGCCATGGCAACAAAAGTGGCAAACCAGCCCAGAAATGCCCAAATTATCCAAGACCATTGCGTCTTTTTATACATGCACCTACATACCTTAATTAAAACTATAAACGAGTGTCACACCTATTTCGCTATCCACTTTTTCTTTGCCTTCTTCAGGCTGAGAATGATAGCGGTAGGTATAAGCAACTTTCATAGAAACACCGCCCATGACCTGACTGATCAACGCTGTTTCTGAAAAAATACGTGCGCCCAGACCCGACATGGATCTTTCATAACTGATGTCCTGATTAAATCGCGTGCGTTTAGAAACGGTGCGCTCCCACTGCAATGCAGCGCGCAACAGGTGACCACGCTCAACTCTTTCCTGATCAGGCTCTAACTCAGTTTCATCGTCTCGCCTGTACATAGACAGACCCGGACCAATATCTAAATCAACGGTGTTTTTGCGCCCTTCGAAGACACGCTTACCATAACCGGTAACAAGAGTTGTGGTGTATTCTCGACCATTAAACTTATCCAGTTCATAGTCGCCGTACAGAAACAAAGACGTATTCTTCTGCCCTATTTTATAGTTACCCTGTGCGGAAATGAAATAACGGGATGCCGTTTCATCTTCTATGTTCGTGTCTGGGTCAACCTCGCGACGATAAGCGCCATCAAACTTAAACTGGTTACGCCAGTATTTAAAATCCTGATAGAGATTACTCTTAAGTTTAAACGCGGTATTACTGGTATTCCCTCGATTGAGCAAAACACCAAACTCAACGTCACCGTACAAAAACTCTCCTTCATGAAGTGCGTGGATTTCTTCTTCCGACAATTCTCCATATTTATGGAAGTCTTCAAACGGATCGACGGCCAAAGCTTCAGCACTAAGCAATAGCCCAGCACAGACAAGGAAAAAGGTGGCGTGTTTCACTGCACTGATTTCTCTTACTGCTTCCAGACAATGTGACAAAAAGGCGCATCCAGGTCCCGACTGATCAGAATTTTGGCAAAAATGACATCGCCTTGCGCTTCCTCCAGGCCAACACTCACCTGAATAAAGTGCTCAGCTTCTGCCTCCTGGTCATAAGCAACCAAAGTATGCCAGCTGTCATCCGGTACACTGTCTTCAATAAAGCCAAATTCTTCACTTTGGCTGTCGAACAACTCAACGTCTTCAGCTGTCAGGTTATCACCGGCCAGCTCAAGGAAAATATCATAGGCTTGTTGCGTTGCTTCTTCGATAGAACTTAAACGTGCAGACATTACATCACCTCGTCTGTCAAAATTGAGGGGTATAGTAGCAAATTGCAAATTTACAAGGCTACGGCTTTTAGTTAGTTTTAACAAAAATGTCGCCCAAATGCATGAAAACAGGTAAATTGACCTATTCAGAGTATCCAGGACAACAGTGGCACCATTAAAGTAAATACTCTATGCTAGCTCTGCACAACGAAAAGAATAAGAGTACGCAGCAAAAGGAAAGAGATATGGTCCAGTTAGAGACAATTGACGGCATCGCCTGGGTCACCCTCGCCCGGCCTGAAAAACAAAACGCGTTATCCTTTGAGATGTTCAGGCAACTGGATAACATCATCCACACACTCAAACGAGACCGTCAATTGCGCGCTGTTGTGATGCAGGGACAGGGTGCGCATTTTTGCGCTGGCCTGGATGTCAGTGCGGTCATGAAAAAGCCCCGCAACATCGTCTCACTACTGAGTAAATGGCTGCCAGGTAATGCGAATCTGGTACAGCGCGTTGCGCTGGGCTGGCGCGCCCTACCCGTGCCTGTTTTTGCATTAGTCCGTGGTAATTGCCTGGGTGGGGGTTTACACATTGCACTGGGAGCAGACTATCGCATTGTGTCACCCGATGCTCAGTTCGCCATTATGGAAGCACGCTGGGGACTGTGCCCGGACATGAGTACCAGTATAATGCTGCCCGGTATTATACGTCATGATCAGGCGCTCTGGCTGGCTTCCAATCCACAACGTATTGATGCCAACACAGCTTATGAGCTGGGACTCATAACGCAAATCAGCGACGATCCGCTGGACACGATAAAACAGCGGCTCGCTCAACTGGCGCACATATCACCGGATGCGCTGGCGGCCATCAAACACCTTTACAATCATGCTTATCATCCGCCTCGGCGTAAGCTATTGTGGCAGGAAACCTGGTATCAGATTAAGTTGTTACTGTCGAAAAATACCCGCACTGCGATGCATAATGGCCGTCAAACGGAACAAGCCAGGCCCTATCGTCCAAGAGGCAAATGGTAATAAGGTCGCATTGTGCGCGTCACAGATTGCATCCAGAATAACGCAAGGCTTAATCACGAACGTGTCTATTATGATGATTGCTCTTAGATTTATCGCATCCCTGGCTATTCTGATTGGATGCCTTTGGGCTGCCAGACTCATCACTGCTAGCTTTGCACTGAACTTGCCTGCCCCTTTGCTGGGGCTGTTACTCTTATTTGGATTATTGCAAGGTGGCCTTTTAAGGAGTGAGTATTTACTTCCATCTTGCAACCCTATTTTAAAGTATATGGCCCTGTTTTTTATACCTGCGGGTGTTGGGTTGATAAACTATCTGGCAATATTCAGCCAATATGCCTGGCTGTTGATAAGTGTGCTCATCCTGGTACCCACACTGGGCTTATTACTAGCAGGCAAACTGGCCAGCCAGGGCAGATTTTATGATTAATATGCTAATGGGCTGCACATTCACGCTGGTCTTATTTGCCATCATGCGACGCGTCAATCATCGCTGGCGCTCACCCATGCTCAACCCCGTGCTGCTCTGTATTGTGCTTATCAGCGCCGCTCTGCTGCTTAGCAACATTGATTATATTGACTACCGTAACGCGACGACACCAATCAGTTTCTTTCTGGAGATAGCCGTAGTTGCCCTTGCCGTACCGCTCTATCAGCAGCTCCACGCGATAAGACCGTATCTGATACTCATTAGCCTCAGCAGCTTTTTGGGGATCTCCTGTGCAACAATAACCGCCTTCATGCTTTGTCAATGGTTTGCGGCACCTGAACCCCTCATGGCGTCATTAATGGCTTTGTCAGTCACTACCCCAATCACGTTGATTGTGACGGACACACTGAGCGGCATTCCCGGGGTTGCCGCCATCATGGTGATCCTCATTGGTGTGCTGGGTGGCGTATTTGGCTTAGCACTGCTCACTTTAGCCGGCGTAACACAACCGCAGGCCAAAGGCGTAGCACTCGGTGTGACCTGTCATGCAATCGGGACAGCCGCGGCAATGGAATATCACCCTGCCGCCGGAGCTTTTGCCTCCGCAGCAATGATAATCAGTGCCGTGATCACAGCGAGCTGGGTGCCAGTGCTTTTTACGCTGTTACAGGGCATAATCAGCTAAACTAAAAGAAACCCCAATGTCATCAACCGATAAGCGCTCACACATATCATAACGACAAGGCAGGAGCACAGCATGATAGAACAAGAAATTGCACAAATTGAACACTACTACGTGCTGATCCGAGATTACCTGGTGACCTACAGTATGCAATTAGTTGGTGCTCTGGTGATCTTACTATTCGGTCTATGGCTGGCTAAAAAGCTGGCTAAAGCTACTGAACGCCTGATGCTCAAACACAATATTGATGTGACACTGACAAACTTCATCAGCAACGTAGTCAAAGTGCTGCTCATTATTATGTTCACTATCATTGCGCTGGGTAAAATAGGGATCAGTGTGACCCCGTTTGTTGCCGCAATCGGTGCGGCTTCACTGGGGGCTGGTCTGGCAGTTCAGGGCATGTTATCTAACTACGGCTCTGGATTAGCCATCATTGCGACCCGACCGTTTGTGGTGGGCGATACTATCGCTGTTAAAGGCGTGTGTGGTCAGGTAAAAAGCATTGAGCTGGGTCATACCATTTTGGTCAATGAGGAAAAGGTCGAAATCACCATCCCCAATAAGCACATCATTGGTGAAATTATGCAAAACTCTTTCGCTCACTCGCTGGTGAAAGGAGAAATTGGCATCGCTTATAGCGCCAACGCCGAGCAAGCAATTACGATTATAAATGATATTTTGGCGGACCATGAAGCGGTCGCAGACACCCCACAAGCTCAGGTTGGCATTGAAGCATTTGGCGACAGTGCCGTCCTGATCAGCTACCGTTACTGGGTGCCGACCACTCAAATCATCGAACATAAACTGGCTATCAACGGAGCCATTTATACCGCAATCCAGACCGCCAACATAGAGATCCCATTTCCACAGCGAGTTGTCACAATCAAAGAGAAGCATACGTCCGCTGATTGATCCTGGTTGTTTTTCACTCTATGCTGTCAATGTTTTGTCTACAAAACATACAACATGTAAAACGGAGTGATCTATGAACACAAGAAAGTTAATGAAGATATGCTGTGCCGCAGGCCTGCAAATGATTGCAGTACACAGCTGGGCCCAGGGCGATACAGCCAACTATGACTGCAGCGCTCTGGCCGAATGGTCCAGTTCAACGGTGTACCGTAAAGGGGATCAGGTGCGTGCTCAGGCTCAAGCTTATGAAGCAAAATGGTTCAATCAAAATGAACTACCCGCGAATAATTCAGATACCTTTGACGTATGGCGACAACTTGGCCAGTGCATCAACGGCAACGCCCCGGTGGTTACTTTAGTAAGTCCTTCAAATGGTGCTGTGCTGAACAAAAATGACAGCGCTGTTTTCTCCGCAAATGCCAGTGATCAGGATGGTGACCTTGCCCAGGTTGAATTTTTTGTCAACAACATCAGCATCGGTATACTCAGCCAGCCTCCTTATCAGCTTACCTGGTCTGCACAGCTGGGTATGCACACAGTGAGCGCAGTGGCAGTAGACGCCAAAGGGAACCTGAGTATACCCGCAACGGCTGACATCACAGTGCGGGATGACAGCGGTAATGTTCCCCCCGCTCTCACCATTGATACACCGACAAACAACCAAGCATTTAAAGTTGGCGATACCGTTAGCCTTGCCGTGCAGGCCACTGACACCGATGGCCAGGTTGTGCAGGTCGAAATGTGGCGAGATGCTCAGCGTCTGGCAACGCTCAATACCCCACCTTTTCGTCATGATTTTGTGACCGTGAGCCCCGGCAACAAACAGCTCAGAGTCATTGCACAAGACGACAAAGGCGCCACCGCTGAAGCCAGTGTGACCATTCAGGTGAGTGCTGCAAGCTCAGGCGGCTGTGCAGGCCTGAGCACTTATCGAGCTGGCCAAAGCTATCAAAGTGGTGAGCTGGTGGCACATAATAATCGCAAATACCGCTGCGATATCGCTGGCTGGTGCAGCTCCAGTGCTGCATGGGCCTACGAGCCCGGCATAGGTCAACACTGGCAGGACGCCTGGAGCGATTTGGGGATCTGTGCGATCGCGCCCGAAATTAGCTTTAGTCAGCCTAACGATAATGCCACTTTGCTGCGCAACCAGCCGACACAGATAGCCGTCAGTGCCACCGATGCAGACGGGACTATCTCGCAATTAGAGTTATTTGCTGATCAAACCTTACTTGGCAGCACCGCGCAAGATGCACTGACTGTTGAGTGGACGCCAGGTAACACCGGGCCAGTTACACTCAGTGCTGTTGCAACCGACAACGAGAGCAACCAGAGCCAACAAACTATCCAGGTCACGGTTACCGATCAGCCACTGGTCGTTGATTTAACCGCCCCAACTTCGGGTACTCAATATGTATTGGGTAATACCATTTCTATCAAAGCCAACGCTCAGGCGCTCAGCGGTCAGATCTCGATGGTCGATTTTTATGCCAATGGAGTAAAAGTTGGCAGCGATACTCAGGCACCTTATGAGTTTAACTACGCGCCAGCAACCGTTGGACAACACAGTATCTATGCAACCGCGACCAGCACATCGGGAGATACAGCAAGCAGCCCGGCCGCCACTGTCACTGTCATTACGCCGCCGATTGGCAAAACCCATAAACTCATTGGCTACTGGCACAACTTTGTTAACCCGGCCGGCTGCCCTATTCCATTGGATCAGATCTCCGATGCCTGGGACATCATCGACATTGCCTTTGCAGAAAACGACCGCTCCTCTAATGGTACAGTTCACTTCAAACCTTTTGAAAAAGACATTCGCTCTAACTGCCCGCCCATTGATCCCGCAAAATTTAAGACCGATATGCAGGCATTACAGGCGCAGGGCAAAATTTTTGTGCTCAGCCTGGGTGGCGCTGAAGGCACCATTACGCTGAATACAGATGCCGATGAAGCGAATTTTGTCAGCAGTCTCACTGCGATTATTCAGGAATGGGGATTTGATGGCCTGGATATTGACCTTGAAAGTGGCTCAAACCTGTTACACGGCTCTCAGATACAGGCTCGTTTACCCCGGGCAATTAAACAGATAGAGCAGAATATGGGCGGAGATATGGTCTTAACCATGGCACCTGAGCACCCCTATGTACATGGGGGCATGATAGCCTACTCCGGTATTTGGGGCGCGTATATTCCACTGATCAACGAACTCAGAGACACGCTGGATTTGCTACATGTTCAGCTCTACAACAACGGTGGACTGCCTAACCCATACGAGCCAGGCAGCGCACCAGAAGGCTCAGTCAACATGATGGTCGCCCACGCAAAAATGTTAATTGAAGGATTTGATCTTGCCGATGGCAGTCGCTTTATGCCACTGAGAGACGATCAGGTTGCCATTGGGCTACCCTCAGGTCCGCAATCGGCCAACTCAGGCCAGGCACCTATTGCCAATATCATTGCGGCACTGGACTGTCTGACCAAAGGCACGCAATGCGGTACGATTACGCCCAGCCAGCCTTATCCCGCTTTCGGCGGTGTGATGACCTGGTCAATTAACTGGGACAAATTTGACGGTTACAACTTCTCTGTGCCTGTGGGCAATAAGCTCACAGAAATGAATCAGGGGCTTTAAGTCTTCCTCAACAAGATAAAGGGGAAAATCGCCCCTTTATCTTGTCACGTACAACCTCCAGACAATTTAATGAAAATGATAATTGATATCAATTACATTTTACTGTTAGTTTATTGTTTACTAATTAGATTCGTATTAGTAAAACTCTCGACGTTAATTCATACCTCAGAAGGGCTATAAAGTCGAAGTCAGTCTAATGCCATTTCTTAATTAGTTATTTAACAACCGTAAACTATTACAAGGAATATCAATGAAAACTAAACTCTCAGCTATAGTGCTATCTGGCGCTCTGTTGTTATCGGTAGCGCCGCTTTCACAAGCAAAAGTAGTTGATGTCGCTGATTGCGACTTTTATGCAGACACCTGGTCATGGCTTGGATCTGGTCTTTATGACTACGCTGAACGTGATACAGTCAGAGTTAAATACAAAAACGACTTGGAAGTATGTAAAGCAGTACCATTAGGCAAAACGCGCTCAGTACTAAACAAAATTTATGAAAGAAAGGATGCGCTGATTAATGACGCAAAACAGTCGGCTTTTGAGTCTATTAAAGCAGGTATCAAAAGTGGTTACAAAGTAGGTAAGCTAAATGCAGATATCACCGGAGATCTGCGTGTTAAAATATCTCCCTCAAATAATGGCAAGGTGACTGCATATGCAGGCGGTTTTGGGCTTAATAGCTCAGGGGAAGTCAGAGTGAAAGGCATCCCGGGCTGGATAGTCAAAGGTAAGCTCAGACTCACTATAGGCCGCATTGATGCAACGGCCGATTATAACCTGGCCACAGGCAGAGCAGATAACTTAAATGTCTCACCTCAAAATATTCACATAGATGCCAAACTGAGCTTTCTCGGACTAAGTATTCCAGTTCTTAGTGATTATGTAGAAAACAAGGTGGAGAGCAAACTGCGCGCTTCTATCGACAACCTGATTGAAACCAAAGCCAACGCCTTCGACAAGCGATTTTTTTCATTAGATGAGGCTATCCCCAATGGGGAATTTGTATATCAGGGCAGAGATCTGGGCCAGGAAGCCAAAGATCAACTCTTCGACTTATTATCTGGCCAGTCTATTGAAGTTGTGATCGGTGGAGGGCCCCAGCAGCAACCAGGATTCCACAAAATTAAAGCGGTACAAGCAAAGTTTGCCGACCGATTGTCTTTTGAAATAGTACATGAAAGCGTTGATTTTCCATTCCTGCGCTAGCACGCCTCTATCAAATACTCATTAGGCAGGTATTTCTAACCTGCCTCTCACATTTTGTGTATGCAACCACCCCATCCACAGACTGGTAATAACACTTGATTAACGTTAAGGTGGTGTCCGTATACCTATTTAACACCATTCAAAGGAGATGCTATGAGTAACAACACGTATACCCCACCAAAAGTGTGGACACACCAGCCCAACAGCGACAACAAATGGGCCAATATCAATAGCCCGGAATCAGGTGCCCGCCATGAGCAAGCACTGCCTGTTGGTACACACCCACTGCAACTCTATTCAATGGGCACACCCAATGGGCAAAAAGTCACCATTATGCTGGAAGAGCTGCTGGCGCTTGGGATCAGTGAGGCCGAATATGATGCACACATGATCCACATTGGTGAGGGTATGCAGTTTTCTTCAGGCTTTGTAGGCGTCAACCCGAACTCGAAAATTCCTGCTTTGGTCGATAAAAGCGGCGAAAATGAATTCAATGTATTTGAATCTGCTTCCATCCTCGTTTACCTGGCCGAGAAATTTGAACAGCTTTTGCCCGCATCAGGTACAGACAGAATAAACACCTTTAACTGGCTATTTTGGGCACAAGGCTCAGCGCCCTTTGTTGGTGGCGGGTTTGGTCACTTCTATGCCTATGCCGATGAAAAGCAAGAATACCCCATCAACCGCTTTGCCATGGAAGCAAAACGTCAGCTTGATGTACTGGATAAACACTTGGCAAAAAATACCTATGTGGCCGGTGAGCAATACAGCATTGCCGACATTGCCATCTGGCCCTGGTATGGCAGTCTGGCACTAGGCAGAATGTACGACGCAGGTGAGTTTTTGCAGGTTCACCAATATGAGCATGTTGTACGCTGGGCAAAACAACTGGATGCACGTCCTGCCGTACAACGAGGCAGGATCGTCAACCGTACCTTCGGTGAGCCATGGGAGCAGCTCAGAGAGCGCCACAATGCTGCCGATATTGATGCCGTACTGGCATTAAAACCTTAACAAATAAGCGCGTGTCCTCCACGCGCTTATTTTCCGGCCTTACTCCACCGTTAGCTTCCCAGCTTCTCAACACGCACACTTTCTAAGACTCAGTAATACACACTATATATTCAATTAACCTCAAATATAAATGACAATCATTTCTATTTATGCTTTTATACTCAAATTGTAACACTTGAGTGGTTCATATCCGGTAACCCTTGACGAGGAGTCCTTATGCTGCAAACTAATCCAACGTTGAATAGCGCGGCTGAGCAGTTAGAGCACGCGCTAGCCCCCTGGCAAAAAGCCATCACCGCAGGTAACTGTGCTTTTGAAGGTCAATCATTCTACAGCGCAAGAGACCATTATCAGAGCGCACTGTATCTGGTGAGCAATTTAATTGCCCACTTTACTCACCAGTACGATCAGCAGCTTCAGGAAGATGCACTGATGCATTGTTGCCCGGCGCTGATTGTCGCCTCACACAACCTGGCTGATTGCTACCTGGCACTGGGGTTACCGCACAAAGCGTGTGAGCAGCTCGTTAGCGTCCATCAACGTATGGTCCAGTTATGTGACCATGCCAACCCGCAAGTTGGATTAATTGCAATGCGCCATTGTATGCGAACACGAACTGAGTTAATGCACTTTATTACCACCCATAAAGCCTATAAAAACTTGGTCAGCTGGGCCACTCAGGCACTCAATACTCCCCAATCAGCACACCATTATCATTAATTTAAAGGAGAGAAGTATGGCATTTACACTGCCCGCATTACCTTATGCCTATGATGCGTTAGAACCGCATATTGATAGTAAAACCATGGAGATCCATCACACCCTGCATCACCAGACCTATGTCAACAAAGCCAATGCTGCGCTTGAAGGCAGTGAGTTTGAAGGACAATCCACCATCGAATTATTAACCAATATCAAAGATCTCCCGGAAACATTGCGTGGCGCAGTGCGCGATCACGTCGGTGGCCACAACAATCACTCTTTATTCTGGAAAGTCATGTCACCACAGGGCGGGCAGCTGCATCAGGGAGAGTTGTCCGCAGCCATTGATAATCACTTTAGCAATTACGACACATTTAAAACGCAATTTACCCAGGCTGCGGTAAGTCGTTTTGGAAGTGGCTGGGCCTGGCTGGTCGTCGATGAGCAAAAGCGCCTGCAGGTCACCAGCTCCCTCAATCAGGACAGTCCATTTATGGACGGCCTGACACCTATTTTAGGACTCGATGTGTGGGAGCATGCCTACTATCTCAAATATCAAAACCGTCGACCTGAGTATATTGAGGCTTTTTACAAGGTGATTAACTGGCAGGAAGTAGAACGTCGTTTTCTTGAAGCCGTAAGCTAACGTAAAAGAAAGCCAGCGACATTGCGCTGGCTTTTTTCTCCTGAGCGCCGTTACGTGCGCTGCGCAGGAATAGGACCATGGGATAACTCAACATGTGGATTCTGACCACGTTGTCTGAGTAAGTGGTCCATCAAAGTGATTGCCATCATAGCTTCTGCAATCGGTATCGCCCGGATCCCAACACACGGATCATGACGCCCTTTGGTGATCATCTCTACCGACTCATTTTGCGTATTGATACTCTGACCCGGGATAGTAATACTGGAAGTCGGTTTAAGTGCGATGGAAGCAATGATATCCTGGCCTGTCGAGATACCCGCCAGTACACCACCGGCATGATTACTGGTAAACCCTTCTGGCGTTAGCTCGTCGCGGTGCTCTGAGCCCTTTTGCTCAACCACCCCAAAGCCGTCACCGATCTCAACGCCTTTTACGGCATTGATGCTCATCAGAGAGTGCGCCAGTTCAGCATCCAGTCTGTCGAATACTGGCTCGCCTAAGCCAACCGGAACCCCTTTTGCCACCACTTTGACTTTGGCGCCAACCGAATCACCTTGCTTTTTCAGATCCCGCATATATTCGTCCAGTGCGTCCAGTTTGGTTACATCGGGAAAGAAAAAGGGGTTCTGCTCAACCTGTTGCCAGTCAAACTGCTCAGCTTTAATCGGCCCGAGCTGGGACAAACAGGCATGGATCTCAACACCATGCACCTGCTTAAGGTATTTTTTAGCAATGCCACCCGCCGCAACGCGAATGGCTGTTTCTCTGGCCGACGAGCGTCCGCCACCACGATAGTCGCGGTGTCCGTATTTATGCCAATAGCTGTAATCACCGTGACCAGGACGGAAAACGTCTTTGATTTTGCTGTAGTCTTTGGAGCGCTGATCGGTATTCTCGATTAACAAACCGATACTGGTACCTGTCGTTTTACCTTCAAACACCCCTGAGAGGATTTTAATTTCATCTCCCTCTCGACGCTGAGTCGTATAGCGGCTTTGTCCGGGTTTGCGCCTGTCTAAATCCACCTGAAGATCGGCTTCATTCAATTCAAGTCCCGCCGGGACACCGTCTACCACACCACCCAGGGCGAGACCATGGCTTTCACCAAAAGTGGTTACCTTAAATAATTGGCCTATGCTGTTGCCTGCCATTGATTTTCCTCATTCCAAAAAAACACCATCGCGCTTCCCTGCCTACAGGAAAACACTTAGTCGTTAAAGTAATCCAGTAACTGTTTTTTACTGATCACAAACACGCCCAGTCCACCGCGTTCAAATTCCAGCCAGGTAAATGGCGCGCCTGGATAAAGCGCTTCCATATGTACCATAGAATTACCCACCTCGACAAATAACAAGCCCTCATCGGTAAGGTGTCCGGCGGCCTCTTGCAACAAAGTCCGGGTGACATCCAGACCGTCTTCACCCGAAGCCAGACCGAGTTCTGGTTCATGGTGGAATTCCTCCGGGAGGTCCGCCATATCTTCCGCATCAACATAGGGCGGGTTTGCTACGATCAGATCATATTGCTGCCCAGGTACACCGCTAAACACATCGGACTGAATCGCAAACACCTGCTCCTGTGCCTGATGGTCATGAATGTTCATTTCGGCCACTGCCAGGGCATCGAAAGAAATATCAACCGCATCCACCTGAGCCTGCTCAAAGGCCTTGGCCAATGCGATTGCAATACACCCCGATCCAGTACACATATCTAATATACGGGTGACTTTTTCCGGTGACTTTAACCAGGGCGTGAACTGCGCTTCGATCAGCTCTGCAAAAGGCGAACGGGGCACTAACACACGCTCATCCACATAAAAAGGCAGTCCTGCGAACCAGGCCTGATTGGTCAGGTAAGCAACCGGAATACGCTCATCGATGCGCAATCTGAGATATTCTACCAGCCTGACTTTCTCGCTATGTGTCAGACGCGCGCTAATTAACTCTTTCGGCGCATCAACGGGCAAGTTGAGCAATGGCAGAACCAGGCTGACCGCCTCATCCCACGGGTTATCGGTGCCATGACCAAAAAACACGCCATTGCCCGCAAACTGGCTGGCAGTCCAGCGTAACCAATCCTGAATGGTGACTAAATCCTGATAGGCTTCTTCAGCCATCGCCTGAGAAATAACAGAGTCGCTCATGAGTTGCTCTCACTACTAAATGCATGGCGGCATTGTAACGGTTTTTACGCTAGGTTTTTACGCTTTTTTTCTTTAAAATAGTGCTATGAACACAGATAAACCAAACTCACAACTGCCAGAAGATGATTTCGCCTTGTTCCGTGAGGCAATATCAGGTACCAGTCAGTTCAAACAAGATACCGTGCAACAAGCCAGACGTCAGACGCGCTTTAAAGGTGAAGTGATCGCCGAGCAAAAAAAGCAGCATCAGGCTGAGTTCTATTTTTCAGACGAATATGTTCCGGACATAGACACTCATGGCACCGTCAATTATGTTCGCCCGGGTGCGGACAAGTACCTCGCCAAGCAACTGCGCCGCGGTGATTACGCGCCTGAGCTGATCCTCGACATGCATGGTATGAACAAAGAAACGGCCAAAGATGAGCTGGCTGCGTTGATCCACGCCTGCAAAAAACAGCATGTCGCTTGTGCCTGTGTTGTACATGGCATTGGCGAACGCGTGTTAAAGCACAAAGTGCCGCAATATCTGGTGCAACACCCGGATATATTAGCAATCCATCAGGCCCCATTAGAATATGGTGGCAAAGGTGCTGTCCTGATCCTGGTCGATCTGCCACAAAATATGGAGTTTCGTCGTTAGTACCAAACTGGGCGTGTGCAGTCAAAGTCGCCTCGCCCTGCAGTCTTTATCCGGGTTGACCCCTGAGGCAAACACCGCGACTTCACTTATCGTCTCACCCATCACATTGTCGTATAAAACCTTTTAACACTCTGCTCACCAAGCTAGCGGCACGGTTGCAAATACGTTATATTGCTAGGTAATCTGACTATTTATTTTCAACATTTGCTGTCATACCATGAATGAACTTTTAAGCTCAGATCTGAGCATCCTACTTCTGGAGCCGTCCCAGACACAAAGACGGATCATCAGTAACGAACTTCAGGAAGAAGGGATCCGCAATATCGAGAGCGTGGACACACTTGCTGCCGCCATCGAGAGCCTGAATAACAGCAAGCCTGATCTGGTGATCAGTGCACTGTATCTGCCTGACGGCGAAGCACTCACCTTATTGCAGCACATCCATACTGAACTGGCTGATCACCAGCTGCCTTTTATGTTGGTATCCAGTGAGACACGCAGAGTGCAGCTGGAAGCGTTCAAACAATCTGGTGTGGTTGCCATTTTGCCGAAACCTTTCAACAAAACGCACCTGGGCAAAGCCATCAACGCGACACTGGATATTCTCTCTCCAGAAGAGCTGGAGCTGGACTTGTATGATATCCAGGAGTTGCGGATCCTGGTCGTAGACGACTCACGTCTGGCGCGCAATCACATCCGCCGGGTGCTGAACAACCTGGGCGCAACTCGGATCAGTGAAGCGGAGCATGGGGCCGAAGCACTCACAGTATTAGAAGACACCATGTTTGATCTGATCATTACCGACTTCAATATGCCAGAAGTGAACGGTCAGGAGCTGGCTGAAGCCATTCGAAATTCCAATGAGCATAATCACGTGCCAATTCTCATGGTGTCCTCTGAGGCCAATGAAACGCATCTGGCTAATATTGCGCAATCTGGTGTAAACGCCTTATGCGATAAGCCATTCGAACCTCAGGTCGTGAAACAACTGATCTATCAGCTACTTGAGCAAAGTTAACCATTTATTGGTTAAAACCACCATCCAGACTGGTCAAAAGTCTCAATCCAGATTTTGACCAGCAACTCAAGAAATATAAAAAACATTAAATTTCATATATTTATAAATTTTCTTTAAGCTGGCACAACCTTTGTAATAGTTAGAACGACTAACACAGTAAAGTCATCGTAACTAACGCAAAAGGAACCAGACAATGAAAACTGCAACCCAACTTAGCATTCTTATCCTGACATTTGGTTTGAGCACGAGCGCCATCGCAGCAGGCAATACCAGTGTAACAGCAAGCGTCAATGCTACGACTGTAGCCAGCGTCAGCGCAATGTCAGCTATCAATAGCGGAACTACTTCTGCAACTCAGGAAATACTCACTGAAATGAAGTCTCACATCAGCCAGACCATCAAAGCAAATCTGGTTGAACTGAAAGAAAGCACCAAAGCTGCATTGATTAAATCATTCACGCCAGAGCAAGAAGAAGCACAACAAACATCAGGCAAGGAACAGTAAGATGCTGAATGAAATGACACTATTTAGCCTGCTGGTCACGCCAGTTATCAGTTTAATGCTGGCGTATGGCTCAGTTGAGTTAATCAAACGTCTCAATCACAAATGGTCGATAGGACGTGCATCATGACAAGGCAAAATCGGGGTATAAAAAAACCCGCACAAAGCGGGTTTTTTTCAGAACAACAAAGTCGAGCTTACAGGTCGCCTTCGTTTTCAGAAAGGAACTTAGCAACACCTTCAGGGCTTGCGTCCATACCTTTTTTGCCTTCAGTCCAGCCAGCTGGACATACTTCACCGTGCTCTTCGTGGAACGCCAGCGCGTCAACCATGCGCAGCATTTCGTCGATGTTACGGCCCAGAGGCAGATCGTTTACTACCTGGTGACGTACATTACCTTCAGAATCGATCAGGAATGAACCACGGAAAGCAACGCCAGCTTCTGGGTGCTCAACGTCATATGCCTGACAGATTTCGTGCTTCACGTCAGCAACCAGGTCATACTTAACCGGACCAATACCGCCTTCGTTTACAGGGGTGTTACGCCATGCGTTGTGAGAGAATTGAGAATCGATTGAAACACCGATCACTTCAACACCACGCTTTTGGAATTCTTCGTAACGCTTGTCAAATGCGATTAGCTCAGAAGGACAAACGAAAGTGAAGTCTAGTGGGTAAAAGAAAATAACCGCTTTTTTACCTTTAATACGCTCATGTAGATTGTAACCATCTACGATTTCACCGTTACCTAAAACTGCTGCTGCTGTAAAGTCAGGTGCCTTGCGGCCTACTAATACACCCATTGTTATCTCCAAATAGTTAGTTTGAGTTCCAAAGTTCCACACTCACACAGAGCAACATGGCCAGTAAGGCAATGTTTTTCTGTATCACTGTGAATTGTCACTTATTATTGAGGCGTTTTATAAAAAAACAACCCTTATACCAATTGGTATTATTTGGCGCTCAGTTTATGCTGTTCCTTCAAAAGGATACAATCGAATTATCCGATAGCAGCCATCTAATAAATTGATGGCACAGTGATTAACCATCACCACTGCTATTTTTCGGGCACAAAAAAAGCACCCTGCGGTGCTTCTTCATATAGGTTTGTTAACCCTTAATCCATGATGTCATCAGGCATGTCGCCACGTAGCTGCTGCCAAATTTCACCTGAGCGATGACCGTATCGACGCATCAGTGTAATCGCGCCGTCGTGCTCGCCTTTTTCTGCCAGCGCTGTCAAATCAGCATAAAACTCACGAGCAAGTTCGCGGGTGCGCGGATCTGAGAAGTAGTGACAACCAATCTTTGAATAGAGCCCTTTAAATCCATTAAGGATCAACACGTAAATTTTATTGTTGCCGGCACTAGCTAGTTGATGATGGACACGGTAGTCATATTCAGCAAACGCTTCTGCTGTATCTGCAACTTCAGCATGCTTAGACAAAATGTCGACCACAGATTGAGGGTTGAACTTAATGGCCGCACGAGTATAGATAGCACTGATGTTGGTACGTGCAGACAGCAACTGATCGGTCAACTCGGGCACTTTGTCTTCATCCAGCCGTGCAAGTGTCTCAAGAATATTCAGTCCTGACGTTTCCCAGAAATTGTTTACCCGCGTTGGTTTACCATGCTGGATAGTCAGCCAGCCATCACGCGCCAGACGCTGCAATACTTCACGCAAGGTGGTGCGAGTGACACCAATAAGCTCTGACAGCTCACGTTCGGCTGGTAAAATGGAGCCGGGAGGAAATTCGCCATTCCAAATTGACTCGACAATATACTCCTCAGCAAAACCTGCTGGGCTCTTGGCTTTAAAGATTCTCATTTAACACCACTTTTGACAACATAAAGTACGTCGACAAGCCTGTGGTTCTGTGCGTAGCACACCGACAGGCTTCTGCAACTCAATAATCCACTGATTGTACCAGATGATTTAGAACTAACAAGGCATATCTGTACCACGGTGCAACCTCAAATAACATCATGAAGAAAAAGCACGAATAAAGGAACACACCTGGCCAAGTCGCCATACTTTTTTACCGGTACATTAAGGTTTAACGCCAATCCCCTGAACCACAGCAGCCTGCCCAGTATGATATTGTCCTTCTACGACCGGGCGCTCTAATTGTTCAAGGTACGCCCACTCCAGCCCAGGTAATTCTTCAGCTAGCTGGGTCGCACTCAGCATGGTTTCCAGATCATTTCCACCCCCCGTCCCTAACCGGATCTGTTCAGGTGCATAAGCTTCCGTTAAAAATACCCCATTGGGTTTAAGCGCTCTTATCACACGCAAATGTAATTGCGCGCGCACAGGCCTCGCAAACGGTGCAAATATCGACACTATACTATCCCATTGCTCTGTACCCAGTT
Source organism: Pseudoalteromonas sp. PPB1 (assembly GCF_015356275.1). Classification (NCBI taxonomy): domain Bacteria; kingdom Pseudomonadati; phylum Pseudomonadota; class Gammaproteobacteria; order Alteromonadales; family Pseudoalteromonadaceae; genus Pseudoalteromonas; species Pseudoalteromonas sp. PPB1. Next base: position 90,458 of record NZ_JACEQV010000003.1, read on the forward strand.
CAAACTCAGCCAAATCAGCATGGATAAACTGGACCCGCACATTCATCGCCTCTGCCAGCTGCCGCGCTTTCTCTATTCCTTTAATAGAGGCATCAACAGCCGTTACCTCAAAACCCAGCTTTGCCAGATACACCGCGTTGCGTCCCTCTCCTTCCGCCAGGCTCAATACACGCTTGCCTTTAAGCTGCTTTACTTTTGCCTTTAAAAAATCATTCGGCTCTGTGCCATAAGCATAATCGGATGCAGCAAAACGAACATCCCACATAGGATCAAAATTCATCACGGTCTCCTCTCGTCAAGTGGTATAAACCATGCTACAACTTAAAGTCGACTTTAGGTCAAGTACTGATAAACACACTTTGCCTTCGATTTCAGATCAAAGAGAAACACATGGATATTGCCGATGTCGCCAAAGCCTCCGGGCTAAAACCTTCCACGCTCAGGTATTACGAACAAAAAGGCCTGATCCACAGCGCTGGTCGACACGGGCTGCGCCGCTATTACGACGCCACAGTGCTGGAGAAGCTCGCACTCATAAACCTAGGTCGCTATGTCGGTTTATCTCTGGATGAAATCGGCCAGATGCTGCTGCCCAAGGGGGTAGACATAGACCGCGCCCTGCTGCGCCAAAAAACCGCAGAGCTGGATAAACAAATTGCCTCTATGCAAGCCATTCGAGACAGCCTTCACCATGCTGCGCACTGCCCGGCGCCTAATCATCTGGCCTGTCCGACTTTTCAGCGACTCATGAAATTGGCCGGAAAGCGCCTAAAACCACAAAAAAGTAAGCTTTAACCGCTTTTTTAAATGCTGTGGCCAATCAGAATTTATAACTAACAATATCAGACAGTTAAATGTTTCACTTGCATATTTTCAGTGTACATTGATGTCAATTCCGGCCAGATTAAGCAAGCCGACGATCTGAACATGTTAGCGTTCGGCATAATTTAAATTTAGCTGAGCATTACAATGAACCCACCCAGACAAACTTTACTCGACGTCACCAGGGGCACCGCCGTCCTCGGTATTCTGTTGATGAATATTCGTCTTTTCTCTGAGCCCTATGCCGCTTATTTCTCCCCCCTGGCACACACAGACCAATCTATCAGTGGACATCTCTGGTGGCAGATACAGTACCTTTTCGCCGATCAGAAATTTATGGCTATTTTTTCCATGCTGTTTGGGGCCAGTACTGCCCTTATTTGCGATAAACAACTGGCCGTGGGCAAATCACCCTATGGCTACTACCTGAAACGATTGGCCGTTCTGCTGCTCATCGGTCTGATCCATGCCTACCTGATCTGGCATGGTGACATTCTGGTCTATTATGCTCTGTGTGGCCTACTCCCCATGTTATTTGTCCGCGTGCCTGCTTTGTTAACGCTGCTCTTTGGATTGCTGATGCTGGCTGCTGGTAGTGCCAACAACCTGATGACATTTAATGCACTCAAACACCTGCCAGACCCGGTTTTGTCCGAAGTCGTTGCACAACACTTTGCCCATTCCGTACTCGTCAATCAGGCCGAACTGGACGCTTTCACTTCAGGTTGGTCAGAGCAAGTCAGCATGCGTGCGCAGCTAGCCGCCGAGTTTCACCTCTCGACTTTTCCTGCCTGGGGAGTATTTCGAGTATCGGGTTTGATGCTAATTGGCCTTGCGCTCTATCGATTCGGGTTTATATCGGGTCACTTGTCTTGTCGCTGCTATCGCAATGTGGCGCTGCTTACAATCCCGGCTGGCATGATTTTATCTTACACTGGGCTGTGGCTTAGCCAACACCAACACTGGCAATTCCCGGAGTTCTTTTTCAAAAATACGCTCTGGAATTACTGGGGATCCGTACTCACTGCATGCGGCTATATGGCTTTACTGGCGTATATCAGTAAACGAGCGTGGCTGAAACCCTGGCAAGATTATATCGCTCAGGTAGGCCGTATGGCTTTGAGTAATTATTTACTGCAAAGCCTGATGTGCACCTTGTGGTTTTACGGACTAGGCTTTTTTGCTACAACCAGGATGTCAGATGCTGTTTTGACCATCATAGTCATCTGGGCTATTCAATTATACGGGTCAAAACGATGGCTAAAACACTATTCATCTGGACCCGTTGAATTACTCTGGCGCAACCTGTCAGGTCGCTGAGACTGAATACGCCATTTTGCGGGAGTAAGCTGATAGTGCTTTTTAAATGCCGCATAAAATGCAGCCCGGGTACCAAACCCTGAGCGATACGCAACCTCTTCCACCGAACAGTCTGTGGTTGTGAGCAACTCTGCGGCATGCCTGACACGACACCCATTAATATAATCATGATAGCGACTGCCAACATGTTCATTTAATAACTGCGACAGATTGTGCTGATTGAGTCCAACTCGCTCAGCCAATGTGCTCAAGGTGAGCTCACTATCCAGAAATAGTTGCTCATCATTCATCAGAGTATCCAGCTTACGCCCATAATAAGCTGACAGCGCTGGCGTCAATCCCGACTTCTGATATTTTTTGCGTACTGCCAAACGTTGCTGTTCGGTGTAAATAACCTCAGGTGAACGGATCACATGCCAGGCTATCAGAAGTAAAAACAACTGCAACGCGGTATTGATGAACACTCTGCTATGCGCCACTGATAACGCTCCGGTTGAGTGTGAAATATGATAGATAATTTCAAACACCAAGATCAGCATATTGAGATGACACAAAGAGTGAAGCCAGCTGAGTTTGACAGGCTCAGGGGCGCCAGGTGTCTGGCGGAGTAGTTGTGATGTTTGCTTTAGCCTGAAATAAGCAGCAACGACATAAACTAGTTCCGCAGGCGCTAGCACGAGCAATGCTGTTTTATGCGCTATTAGCGGCGCTGTAAGGACTGCCGTTTTAACCAGCACAATGTGCAACAAAAACAAGCCTGCAGGCAAGAAGAGTAAACACCGCTGTCGCTGACTAGCAGTCTGATTAGGGGTCTGAGAACCCACGTATAGATAAAAAAGCGGACCCAGCATCAGTGCCATTGGCACGATAAAAAGGTGCAAGGTGTCACTCGTACCACTGGCAATATCCACCAGCTGTACCAGTCCAATTAACGCAAAATAGCTCAACAGATAACGACTGCTTTTGCGTAGTTTGTGCTCCAAAGACAACAATAAAAACGCAAATAACAGGCAGGTTGTCGCGCTACTTGCCAAAATGAGATCTTGAAATGACACCTGTCTCTCAGCGTTTTAGCTCAGCCCAGAGGGGTTTTGAGCCAATAGATTCTGCAAAGATAAAAACAAGGGCTGTGGCAAAGTATCGGGTGAAAACCATCGCCACTGCAGACATTTTTCAGGTTCCAGTAACTGAGCTTCACCCTCTAAGCACTCCCCCAACATAAATAAGGTGATGTAGTGCTTCCCTTCGCTCTCAAACACATCATTAGTGTAATCCAACCGCGTGACCCGGGTCAGTTCAAGCCCGGTTTCTTCCAGTACTTCACGTCGCGCACACTGCTCTATACTCTCTCCCACTTCAAGATGACCGCCAGGCGTAGCCCAGGTATGGGCGCCATGTGCCCCAATGCGTTCACCCAGTAAAATTTGCCCCCGGCGTTTAATCACCACGGCTACACCGACCCGCACAACTGACTGCATTGCTTATTTTTCCTTTACTATTTGATGCCACAAAAGATACCACATTTGACCTCTGAAACACGCCTGTCCCTGAAACTAATATTACATTCAGCAGTCAAACTGCACGACTAGTCTGAAACCAGTTGCCCGGATGCATTGACAAAGCCATAATAATGGGCAAAAAAAGGAACACTTATGTTAAACAAACTTGCTGAATTTTCTCGCACCCGGCTAGCCTGGGGCTTATTGTTTTTTTCTGCTTTTGTGCTCGAAGCTATCGCCCTGTATTTCCAGTATGGGATGGGTCTTGAACCCTGCATCATGTGTATTTATCAGCGTACAGCCACACTGGGTATTGTCGCTGCTGGTTTGATTGGACTGGCTGCTCCGACGAGCCTGCCTGTGAGACTCATTGCGATGATCTGCTGGGGCGTGTCGGCCATTTGGGGCTGGCTACTGGCAAAAGAGCACATTAGTATGCAAACCACCACAGATCCTTTTGCTTTTACCTGTGACTTTGTGCCTAATTTCCCAAGCTTTATGCCGCTGCATGAATGGCTCCCGGCCTTCTTCGCTGCAACCGGCGATTGTGGTAATATAGACTGGTTTTTCGCGGGTCTGTCGATGCCAGGCTGGATGGAAGTCATATTTGCACTTTACAGCCTCTGTTTCATCGCCTTTGCCGCCGTATTTATTGCTAAAAGATGAGAAGTAAATGGTTTTCAGACTCAGTAAACTTGCCGAATTAAATGGCTTTGCACTGCGCGATAGACAACGTATCAAAGCACTGGCTTTGGCCCAGCTGTCGGCATCGCACAAGATTTTGCTTAATATCGCCAAGCTTTTGCTACTGACGCCACTGTTTATGGCACTGGCGTTTATAGAGGGCTGGCTACTGTTACCTGTGCTACTTGTTTGTGGATTAGCATACCCTCTGCTCACCGTACCACTGGAAATACAGTTCGCCCGGCCTCATTTGCACCACGCGATTGCAGAGTTTCGTAAAACACACCCCTAAAAAAGTGGTGCACCGCACCACTTCACTACTCGTCAGCCTCTGGCACTATGCGCGGCAATCAGGTCCTTTGCTTAACTCTTCACACCAGACCGTCCAGGGCTTAGTCGTATATCCGCCCCCAACCTGAGGTGTGTTAGCCCGGTCTAGTACTTTATGTTGTTCATTTAGACGCTTTAGCTTGCAGGTTTTTAATTGTAGTTTCATAGTTTAGCTTCCTTCTGGGTGATTGTTTCATGACCATAAAATCACAAGTACCCTAGTAGCAACAAGTGCAAAAAACATACAAATGTTACAAATTAATGCATTCGACACACTCCATCATATTATTGAAATTTACTGAGCACTCTGCCGACATTCTTCTGCCTAGTTGAGTTTATACACCAGCCCTGCGAGCGACAATTTAGCTGCTATACTCAATGGCAACGATCCGATAGATAGGGTCATTAAAGCTGGATTATTCTCCAGGGAGTAGGAATAATTGTCATTAATAAGGTACTGAATGAACAATAGACTCCCCAGCATCGCGCACTTGTGCGCAAGTTGTGTGCTGTTTAGCTCAATATCCTGGGCCGATACACAGCCCGATAGTGACAACGATGTATTTGCTTTGTCTATTGATGAGCTGATGGAAGTAACCGTTGAGGCACGAAAAGTCAAAGAGGATGCACTGGCTATACCCGTCTCTATTTCCGTCATGTCTGAACAATTTCTGCGCGAACGCAACGTCAATACTTTGCTAGAAGCCGCTTATTTTATTCCCAATATAGATATCACCACGGTCGGCGAAAACTCTGGCTGTACACACTGCGCCAACATTACCATCCGTGGCATTGGTCAGGTTGACCCGCTTCCCACCGTCGATCCCAGTGTGGGGCTTTATCTCGATGGGGTTTACTATGCACGCTCCCCAGGGGGAATTTTTGACCTGTATGATGTACGTCAGATAGAAGTACTACGAGGCCCTCAGGGCGCTATTTTCGGTAAAAACACCATAGGCGGCGCTGTCACTATCTACACACACGACCCCATCGCAGATACTTTTGCAGATGGCGAAATCACGCTGGGCGCTTTTGAGCGCCGAGATGTACGTATGCGCGCTAACCTTGAACTCAACGACTCACTCAGTAGCCGTTTGACATTCACTCACCTCAATCGGGATGGTTTTGTCAGGCGTGACAATGGCGAATTTGAAGGTGGGCAAGATGAGTGGGCGGTCAGCGCCAAGTTCCGCTACCAGGTGACGCCTGAATTAACGACTCAATTATCTGTGGATCAGCGCAGGATCAATTCAGGCTCCGCCCCATCTATCCTTGCAGCTAAAAACGACCAAGCCGACTTGCTATTGCTATACAACGACTTAGTCACACAAAGTGGCGTTGCTGATCCTTACCCGCCGCTACAGATCTTCGGTTCAGCACACCAAAGCGCTTCGCGCGGCACAAACTTTAACACACTAGATCAATCCGGTGCTTTGCTCTCTGTCGAATGGCAAACCCCACAACAGTGGCAAATAAAGTCCTTGACGGCCTATCGGGAGTTTTACGCAACCTATGGTCGCGATTTTGACAATAACCCGGCTGTCATTGGCGATACGCAGGATTTTCAGCGTCAGTTTCAGTTCAGCCAGGAACTGAATATCAGCGGCAGTGCCCTGAACGATCAACTCAGTTGGTTAGTCGGCTTATTCCATTTTGATGAACACATCAATCATCTGACCGACCTGGTCTTTATCGGTGGGTTATATCAGGCACTGGAAAATGTACCAGGACCATTAGATGGCTCACCACTGAATAACCCCACCAGCATAGGCGGGCCTGGTAACCCGCTCAACATTGGCCTGGACATAGACAGTGGTTTTGACAATGAAGTGGATATTAAAAGTACCGCAATATACACCCATGCCAAATACGCACTGACGCGTCACTGGGCTTTTCATCTTGGTGGGCGGCTTACGTTCGAAGATAAGATGCAACAGGTTCAGAGTGACGCAGACAATGCCGGGGTCATTTTGATAGACAGAACGCAGCAAACACAGGGGCAAAAAAACGGCGGCCCTATTGAACGAAGCTGGCGAGTGTTTTCTCCGCAAGGCGGATTAGAGTATCACTTTAACGACAAACACTTCGTTTATTTGAGTGCATCACGGGGGTTTAAATCAGGTGGATTTAACGGCATTCCGAATTCACCCACCTCAGCTCAACCATTTGACCCCGAATACCTGACGGCTTATGAGCTGGGCTATAAGACCAAATTGCTAGCAGATACCCTTCAATTCAGCGTCGCTGCTTTTGATATGCAGCACAAAGCCATGCAGCTACGGGGTGGCCAATCGACAGACGCCGGCCTTGAGATCTTTATCGACAATGTCGGAGAGACCAGTATTCGGGGCATTGAAGCCAGCTTTGAGGCTATACCTGCACACGACTGGCACCTTTCAGGTAACCTATCATACACAGATGCACAATTTGATTCAGTCGGTACAGCCACACAGGTAACAACAGACAGCACATTAATGCGCTCACCGCGTTGGACTGCAGCATTGGGATTACGTTACCACTGGCCGATTGCACAACAGCAACCAGTTAAGGTGTCACTCAACTGGGGCTTTCGAAGCAAAACGTATAACGATGTATATAATACTGAGCTTGGGGCGCAAGGCAGCTTTGCTCTTTTAAACGCGCGGATCAGTCACGCTATCACAGCACAAATGGAAGTTGCGCTGTTTGTTCGCAACCTCACGGATAAACGCGTGTTAATTGGCGGCAATGACTTTACCGAGGTCTTCGGTGTGTCCGAACATTACCTGGCCCCTCCCAGAGAGTGGGGTCTCTCCCTGTCTTACCAGTTTTAAAGATGTACATTATGATGACAATCACGCAGTCTGTTTTACTTATGAGCATGGTGGTTTTACATACCTGGATTGCATTTTCAGCAAGTGCTCGGATCCAGCTACTTAGCGATGACCCACTCGACATCGAGATGGTGTTTTCACAGCAGCCTCTCGATATTTCTACAGACTCAAACAACCTGGTGCTAAATTACATCTTAAAAACTTCCCCCTCTTATTTCCGCCCGCCTTTGCTACTAGCTCCGGGTACACGCATCGATCAATTACTACAAAGCAACCTGCCCTTTTGCGCCCTAAACCGGATAAAAACACGGCAGCGAGCAAAACAGTATTTATTCAGTTTACCCGTACATCTTTACCCCAGCCACAGGCTGTACTTTTTACCATTAAATATTAAACTTGCGCCTTTTCTCAACGAACAAGGACAACTAACTGATCTCATTGCCCTACTCAAGGCACACCCCAGAACGACCTTGCTCACGGAGGCACAGCGCTCGTATGGCGATTATCTGGATACACAACTGGCCAGGGTTGATAAAGCTCAGCTAATCAGACGTCCCGGCGGTGACAGTTATAAGGCAACCATCACCATGTTCGAACGAGGGCGGGTGAGTTTTATTCTGACTTACCCGACAACAATTCAACGCTATGCGAGCAAGCTGACGCTTGAGCAAGTACACAGTATCGAAATAGCAAACAATCCATCATTTGTTCTTGGCCACATTGCCTGCTCTGACACCCCCGAAACCCGGGAGTTCCTTAAAGTTGTCAACGTCGCACTGCAGCACCTGTACCAAACATCGCGTTTTTATGATCTGCATCTGAGGTATTTACCTGAATCAGAGCGTGACTATTTCAAATCACAACTTGAGCAACAAATCACCAAAGCACAAATAAATAATCAGGAAATTTACCCCAAAAAATAATAAAAAGAGCAGCCAAAGCTGCTCCTGGAGATGACCAGACTAATCTGGAACAACGCTAAAATGTCACCTTGCCTTTGAGTTTGGCAAGGATGTTCACACCTATGCCATTCACCCGTAATAATGCGTCCATATCCTGAAAGTCCCCTGCTTCTTCGCGTGAGCGGACAATTGCTTGTGCTTTTTTCATCCCAATACCAGGCAAACGGGTTAACTCTTCGGCGCTGGCACGGTTTACATTCACCGTAGCATCAGCAACTTGCTGAGTTGCTGCAGATGTTTGCTCTGGTTGAGCCATAATGGGAAGTGCGGCAGATAACGCCAATGTCGCTAAGAGTGTTTTGATATTCATCGTGAGATCCCTCAATTAAAATGTCCATGTCGTCGTGTATGCATCACAATGTACACACACAGTTAAAATAAAGTAAACACAGATAAATATGTCAAAATTATGTCTGCTTTTCTTGTTGCTTATTTTTCATCTCACTCTGTTATGCTAATTTTTACAAACTATGCTAATAGCAACCTGGCCTCATTCATTGAGAACAAACAGGTTAGCAATATCTGTTTGTTTTTATTAATAAAGCCTACATAAGATAAGTGCTTACTGTGTTGAGCTATTGCGCTTGGATCAGCTATATCGGTACATAACAGCACTTTATCAGTTGTAATTATTGACAAGACAAGTTACTGTACATAAAAACAGTGTTCGTGGAGAGTGATCATGGCGGTTATCGTTAAGTATGTGGTAGAAAGAAATGGAGTAGAGCGTATGACATTTACCAGCAAAAAAGAGGCTGATGCTTATGATAAAATGCTGGATGTTGCAGAAGCGCTTGAAGGCATGTTAGAAAAAGTAGATGTTCCACTCAGTGAGCAGCAGGTTGAGTCGCTTGCACTGGAAATTGCCAAACAAAAAGACGATTTTATGGCCATCTTAAAAGGGGGTAAAGTGTCAACAAAGAAAGACACTGAAGAGAAACCCGCTAACAAAAAAGGGGATGATGATAAGGTTACGGCCATCAAACAAGCCTAATGTCTTTGACCAAACTTACAAAAAAGCCAGCTCTTATAAAAGAGCTGGCTTTTTAATAGAAACACGCTTATTTCAGAACAGCAGCAACGGCATCCGCAAAGTAATCGATATTCTCTTTGCTCACACCTGCAACGTTTACGCGGCTGGAACCAACAATATAAATTGAATATTCCTCACGTAATCTGTCGATTTGTGCCTTATTTATACCCAGGAATGAGAACATTCCATTCTGACTTTCAATGAAAGAGAAGTCCTGTCCCGCATCTTTGGCATTCAGATTGTCTTTAAGCAGGCTACGCAGGCCATTAATACGGTCACGCATTTCAGCCAGCTCCTGATGCCACTCCTGAGTCAGCTCCTCGCTACCCAGAATAGTGTTCACAATGTCCGCACCGTGTGCAGGAGGCATTGAGTAGATGCTACGTACAACGCTGAGTAACACGGAGTTGGCCACGTCTGCCACAGCCGTATCCTTAGCAACGAATGAGCATGCTCCGATGCGTTCACGGTAAAGACCAAAGTTCTTAGAGCAAGAAGAACAGATCAGCATCTCGTCGACCGTAGCAGCTAGCAGACGCAGACCCTGAGCATCTTCTTCCAGGCCGCTTCCAAAGCCCTGATACGCAATGTCAACAAGTGGTGTAAAGCCCACATCTTTTGCTAACTCAGCAACAACTTGCCATTGCTCTGCGTTTAAATCCATACCACTTGGGTTATGACAGCATGCGTGAAGTAACACGATGTCACCTTTTGGTACCTGCTTTAGCGCTTCAATCATTTCATCGAACAGCAGGCCTTTGTTTTCATAGTCGTAGTACGGGTATTCTTTAACTGTCAGACCAGCGGCTTCAAACAAGCCAATGTGGTTTGCCCAAGTTGGATTTGTCACCCATACCGTAGCATCTGCATTGCAACGCTTAATAAATTCAGCAGCAACACGTAAAGCACCTGTACCACCTGGCGCCTGAGCTGTTCTGATACGATTCGCCAGTAAGGCCGGGTGTTCATTACCGAGCAACAACTTTTCCATCTTGTCGCAGTAATCCAGGTTACCCGCTAAACCAATGTAAGATTTAGTTGTTTCATTTTCCAGACGAAACGCTTCAGCCTTTTTTACCGCCTTCAGAACCGGGGTATGACCCTGTTCGTCTTTATACACCCCAACCCCTAGGTCAATCTTATTTGGGTTAGTATCTTTTTTATAGGCGGCCATCAGGCCCAGGATTGGATCCGTCGGAAGTGGTTTTAGTTCTGAAAACATGGTTCTCTCTTTTCCTAATTAACGTAAACGAGATTTTCTAACTCGTTTGTCACGGGGTTAACTCTGAGCTCATATTAACATAAGTTGTCGCGAAGACGAGCCCGCTTAGCTTGGAAGATACTCAATCGAGCGAAGACAAGCGGCAACTAAAACTGCCAGCTTGTATTCATCGAAGCACTCCTGCTCAAAAGCTTCTGCATCAATAATCCCCAGGCACTCACCCTGTTGATTTAACAGCGGCAAACACACCTCAGCTTGTACTTTAGGGTCGCAGGTATAATACTCGCCTCCCTGAGCCACATAATCAGGGATGTTATTGATCACACGTGCCTGCTCAGACAAATACGTCTGAATGTTGTTTGATGTAGTAGCAAACGTCTCGGTAATCGGAAACAGAGGACGACTGGGTGCACCATAGTAAGCCAGCTTTAACAACTGCTGTATTCCTTCAGCCGACCGCGCCTGATAAATCCCAAACCAATCCACCCCTGTGGCAGTTTTGACGTATTCAGCAATGGTCTGTAAACGCGATAACTGCTGTTCGCTTTCATTGTTACGGCTAACATAATCCGTCAGTAAGAAGGGCGCTTCCTGCAAATTACCAAATAGGCTACAACTGCCCCCCTCGCCAAGTTCAGGAATTTGGTATGACCATATTGCACTAAGGCTATGGGTATCAAGGTATGCGTCCAGCTCTGCGAGCTGACCCGCCACAACGGCTTCGCTGATTGATAAATTACAGTGAGAAAGATAGGTAGAAATCATTTGGCCATCCAAACATCTAAATATCCATCAAATTTAACATGGACGAATGGGGTATGCCAGCGTGTTATGAGAATTTTTTATTTTCATTAAGAGAAGCAACAGGGCAAAATCATATCATCGAAGCGAATAAACCAACTCCACCTCGTTACCGACCTGATTATACGTCACACTTTTTGCAATCTCAGAGAGTAACTCGACGCCCCTGCCATGCTCCTGTTGCGATTGATGCAGTGCCGTTGAACTATGATCGAAACCATTTCCCGAGTCACAGATATTGAAAACCAGGCAAAACTCCTCCGGACAGAAGCGCACATTGATGATGATCAGCGCATCTTTGAGACTTTCCAGTGCTATTGCTCTTTGCTGATAATATTCAATAAAGCCATCGTCCTGATTTTTCAAATCCGATTTCAATCCCAATACACCATGGTCGAGCGAATTGTTGTATGCCTCAGAGAGTAATAAGAACACATTTGACCTGTGCGCATGCAGACCTTCTACTTGCGACAAGATATCTACTAACTCCAGAACCGGATCGGTATATCTCATCTGTTGCGCATTCAGCGAAATACTAATGTTAAATGGTAGAGTTGAATACTCTGGAGGTAGGGCTTCCGTGGAAGTATCAGGCAGACAGTTAATAATTGCGATGCTCAAATCATCCTGCTGCTCTTTATGCCCACTGTACTCGCGCACTTGTTGAATAATATCCTTCGTCGAGATATCAACTTTGCAACTCAATACATCTATCAGACGCTGCTCACCAAATAATTCACCATCCGGGGCCTCACTTTCAATAATACCATCCGTTGCCATCACAATACGGGTGCCCACATCCACTTCAAAGTGCAGCGTATTACGCTCAAACTCATCCTCGTCGAGTATCCCAAGAGACATGTGCTGAGACTCGATGGTTTTAAGTACTTGCCCCTGACCATCTATCAGATAGATGTCCGGAAATCCACCTAACCAGGCAGACAGGTTTCTCCCGGAACTGCTGATTTCTATAATAGCGGCAGCGCAAAACATATGTCCGGGTAGCAGCGTATTCAATGAACTATTAAGCTCTGCTGCAATATCATTCACCGCCATCCCTTTTTGCACCATAGTGTAAAAAATCTTAGATGCAGGCAACGCCCCCACTGCTGCAGCCAGGCCGTGTCCGGTAAAATCACCTAACAAGCAGTAAAAGCCACCAATCGGGCTTTTTGCCATCAGGAACATATCGCCGTTAAACATTGAGGCAGGTGACAGGTGATAGTCACATAAATCCGCAAAATCTTGCTGCCCAGACAAAGCATTACGGAAAATATGCTCGACGATTTCGTGTTCTCGTTCGATTTGATTGTAGTGGTACTCTAGCTGTTTCTTTTGCTCATGGGCTTCTTTACTGAGCTTTCTCGTTCTGGCATGCGCACGGATCTTGGCAGACAGTACAATTCTGTCGAACGGTTTATGTATGAAGTCATCTCCTCCAACATGAAGGCACTTTTCAAAACTGGCGTGATCTTCCAGCGCGGTGATGAATATCACAGGCAAGTATACATCACCTGCATGCTCTTTAATCTTGGGCGCGGTCTCGAAGCCATCCATTACTGGCATCATTACGTCCAACAAAACAATATCCACATCGTGCTCGTAGAGCAAATTCAACGCTTCCTGACCATTATTCGCTACCAGCACGTCATAGTGTTGGTGCTCAAGCATGGTTTGTAGCAATCGACAATTGAGTGGCTGGTCATCCACAACCAAAATTAACATGCACGAATCCCTCGTGAATTAGTCAATATCAAATTTTTTATCGAAGCGTGAAATTTGTAAGATCTTCTTCAGCTGGGGTCTGCAATTACTGATCTGTATACTAGATACCGAATCACCCAGGGTCTTCTTCATGTTGAGCAACATACCTAATGCGGAGCTATCCATGTAGTCAGTGTCGCGAAGATCAACGACCACTTTCTCCGTTTGATTACCTACGTCGGCATAGGCCTGACGAAAAGACTGGACCAAGTTGAAATCAAATTTCCCTTTGATTTGAATCGTTAGAGTTTTTCCATCCGCTGAAGCATTTTTGCTCAGGCTCATCGCAAGCTCCTACTTTGGTTAAATTTTGGTATCCATGATGTTGTTTTAAATATAAACCGATAAGTGAAATTAGCCAAAAAATTATCTCGCTTCATACTGCTTTTTGTTACCATAAGGGTATTAAGATTGATACAGGAGAGGCAAAATGTCAGAAAGTCGTTTGGTGTACTCCACCGAGTCTGGCCGGATCAAACATACCGAAAGCCAGCAAGAACCAGAAGTGAAATTATTTAAAGACGGCGCGGTGCGAATAGAGCGACAGACAAAAGGCCGCAAAGGAAAAGGCGTAATGCTGGTTGTGGGTATCGACCCTGCCGAACACGACCTGAAAAAATTAGCAAAAACCCTGAAAAGTAAAATGGGCCAGGGCGGTGCACTCAAAGACAACATCATTGAGATCCAGGGAGATGACCGCGACAAGCTTAAAACCTTGTTAGAAGCGCAGGGCTTTAAGGTTAAAATAGCCGGCGGCTAACCTCGGCGCAGTGCGAAGTCCGCCCCGAGCCGACTTCGCAGACCAATCCTCTAGTGCGCCTGTTTACCCTGACCAATATCCGGATGCTGACTTTGCATTAAGATTTCATGTTCGGTCAAAGGTGCGCTGTAGTAATAACCTTGCACGATAAAACAATTGTTTCTTTGTAAAAAAGCCACTTGCTCCTGAGTTTCTACTCCTTCTGCAATCACTTTCATGCTGAGCTTTTGCGCCATCGCGATGATAGCCGCAGTGATTTCCATGTCATTAGAGTCCTCAGGGATGTCCTTAACAAAGGACCGATCTACTTTGAGTACGTCAACCGGAAAGCGTTTTAAATAACTCAGTGAAGAGTAGCCAGTGCCAAAATCGTCAATGGACAAAGACACACCGAGTTTTTTCATTTCCAGGAGCTGCTCGATTGCCGCTTCAACGTCTCCCATTAGCATACTCTCCGTGAGCTCCAGGTGCAGCATCTGAGGTGACAGTCCAGTCTCTTTTAATGTCATTGCAATGTTATCAATCAGCTCAGCATCTTTAAACTGACGAGCTGATAGGTTGATTGAAATATCTGCGGTGCGGCCACTGCGGCGTAACCTGGCCGAAAACTGGCAAGCCTCACGCAATACCCAAGCGCCAAGCTCTACTATCATACCGGTTGCCTCAGCGATGGGTATAAACTTTGTCGGTGCAATGAACCCTTTTTCAGGATGATACCAGCGCACCAGTGCTTCGTAGCCGACCACTTGCTCTGTAATGCTGTCAATCTGGGGTTGGTAGCGCAGACTGAACTGTCCTTCCTTAATGGCCTGACGCAGCTCGTTTTCGATATACAAACGTTCGTTGGCCGCCGCATCCAACTCCTGCGAGTAAAAATGGAATGTATTTCGCCCTTTCGCTTTGGCCTCATACATCGCCAAATCTGCGTGTTTCAGCAACTGCTCTTCTTCTTTGCTATCAAAAGGAGCCAATGTTATGCCAATACTGGCACTGACAATCACTTCATTATTGCCAAGCCGAATTGGTTTCGCCAATGTTCGCTGAATGGTATGTGCTACGTCCATCGCATTTTCGCGACTCTCAATCCCACTGAGCAGAACAGCAAACTCATCACCACCCAGGCGTGCAATCGTGTCTTCTGCACGCAACCTCTGTTTTAGCCTGTCCGCCACTTCAACCAGTAACCGGTCTCCAGCATCATGACCCAGCGTATCATTAATGCGCTTAAATTCGTCGAGATCAAAATAAAACAGTGCAAAGGCATAATGCCCGCGCTCAGCCAGTGCCATCGACTTACGCAGCTGCATACGGAAAAAAGTACGATTTGCCAGACCAGTCAGGGTATCAAAATAGGCCAGCTCTTCCATTTTCCGCTGGCTCTCTTTAACAAAGGAAATATCCTGAGCCGACGCCACATAGCTGGAAATACGTCCATTCTCTTCTCTGATTGGGGAAATACTCAGACTCACCCAGATCTGTTCATCAGAAACGCCTTGCAGCAGTGTATCACCACGCCAGTAGTTACGACTGCGAAGGTCAAAGTCTATGTCATCGACAATAATCGCCATCTCTTTCGAAACAATGCCGAGCAAAGGCGCACCAATGAAATGCGCTTCATTAAAGCCAGTCATCTCCAGCATTTTGGGATTGACATATTCAATCTTGAATCTGTCATTAGTAATTAACACCCCTGTGCCCGAGAACTCTACGGCCTTACCAAGTCGGTTCGCTTGCTTTTGTGCGGACTCTCTCTCCGACACACGAGTATTAAGCCCATGGATCAATTTACGGGTTTCACCGCTCATATCATTGATTGAGGCGTTTAGCATCCCCAGCTCATCATTAGCATCTGGCAATTCTGGGTGATTAAGCTGACCTTTGCCAAACGACACCAGAGTATCCACAGATTGATTAATGCGCCTGAGGATCAAATGATAGATCACCTGATGCAACAACAGAGAAACAAACAGCCCATAGATGATAAACAAACCAGAGAACTTCCACTTCAGATCATGCAATGCAAACAAAGCCGAGTCCCGTTTCTTGTAATAACCGATATACCAATCCAGCTCGGTCAGGTGAACAACGTTCGCTAAATAAGACTCCTGCTGATACCCAAATTCACTTTGCAGACTAGGTAAGTTAACGCGCAACGTATTTTCTATCATTTCCTGAAAAGCAGCAGGTAAAGCAGCTTTGTCTGCCAGTCGATTATTATGTGCAATGATGCCCATATTGGGTGCAGATAACACCCGCCCCTGCTTATCAAACACAATGTATGCAGACTCTTCAGTGACTTTCGGGAGTCGCCTCAGTAATACGTCGAGCTCCAAATCACTCCCCGTAAACCCTCGATAAACGTCGTCAACATACAATGGCACTAGCACACTCACGACCCACTTACTCCAGACTTCGTCATAATGGATCCCAGACCAAAGTGCCTGACGAGTGGGGTTAAGCTCTTCGCGCAACAGTGGCAACGCATGAATACTGAAATGACTGTTTCCTTTGCCGTCTACTAGCAGAGAATTTGGTGGTGAAATCCGCACAAAGTCATCAGTGGTATGAAGATAAAAGTTGAAAAAGTCTTGCAATAGCAAAGGTGACAAAGAGTTCCAGACGAACTCTGATTCGGTAAGTAATGCCTGAGTCTTTTCGTTCAAGTTTTTGGCTGGTAAGTAGGCCGCAGAAATACCGTTAGCCGCAATACTATTGATGCGCTCATCGTGTCGATTTATTTGCACCTGCTGTTCTGATGAAGTTTGTCCGGCTTGCTCTGAAAACAAGGATCTGCTGACCACCATATTGGCTTGCTGAGCCAGCTTTTTCTTTAGTGTCAGAAACTCAGAGAAGTGCATCAGGGTTTGTTCACTTTGCACTCTCAACTCATGAAATTCTTCATAAACAAGCTGCTTTTCTTCGGTTTTCAACATTAGAGCAGCAGCAATTGCCCCGGCAATCAAACAAACAGCGGCAGTTAACACCGGAAGTTTGACACTGAGCGAGTTAAAACCAAAGCGAGACACAGGTCGTCGATAGCCCACGATAAACCTTTTAGCTAGTTATAGTTTTTTCATGATAAGTGCGCAGAATATACCAGATCATGAGTACCCTCGCCAAACACTTTGCCAGATATGTCTCAATTCAGGCTTGTATAATTAAAATGATCTGTGCTAATAATAGCGTTAATTAAATTAAGCACCAAAATTTAGACAGATTTATGACTTTAACAACACGCAACTATTTTTTCTTTTTTAGCTTCTTTAGGTGAAGAGGCTTAACTGTTTGCGTGTAAAGTTCAGATAGCTAAGCCTCCCACACTGGGAGGCTTTTTTTTGGCAAAATGGGAGTGAGGACCTATGACACAAGATACTTTGGATGCTCTGCGTAAAGACATCAACGAAATTGACTCTGAGCTGCTTATTCTGCTGGCAAAACGCCGCAGACTAAGCCATAGCGTATTGGAATATAAGATAACCAATAACAAACCGATCCGCGACGAAGCCCGTGAGCTCGCGCTACTTGAAAAGCTCATCAACTATGGTAAATCTCTTGGTCTGGACCCTTTTTATATTAATAATGTTTTTCAGGTTATCCTGGAAGATTCAGTGTTAAACCAGCAAGCGATGCTACAAAAGAGCCTGAACCCAGAGTCGTTGAGCGATACACATAAAGTAGCTTATCTCGGCGGACAAGGATCATACAGCCAGCTTGCCTGTCATAAATATTTTAGCCGCCGTCCAGGTACCCTGATCGAACTGGGATGCCAGACATTTTTAGATATCACTCAGTCTGTAGAAAAAGGTCAGGCTGATTACGGTATCTTACCCATTGAAAACACTAGCTCTGGCAGTATCAATGAGGTCTTTGATTTGCTCCAGCACGCTCAGGTTTCCATTATTGGTGAGGTGACGCACAGTGTGGAACATTGTTTACTGGCGCAAGAAGGCACAACGCTCAAAGACATCAACAAGATCTTTGCTCATCACCAACCCTTCGCGCAATGTAGTCGCTTCCTGGAAGGGCTTGGCGACCTGACACAAGAAGCGTGCGATTCCACGTCCAGTGCGCTAAAACTGGCAGCCGATACACCGAATAGTGCAGCCATTGGCTCAGCACAGGCCGGGAAAGGATTTGGCCTGGAAGTGCTCAAAACAGGCCTCGCGAACCAGGCTGAAAATCATAGCCGTTTTATTGTCGTTGCACGCCAGCCACTGCAAGTATCGACACAGATCCCGACCAAAACCAGCCTGATCATGGCAACCAAACAAAAAGTCGGCTCGCTAGCCGATGCCTTGATGGTTTTCAAAGAGCACAACATTAATATGACTAAGCTGGAATCACGTCCGGTACCAGGTAACCCCTGGGAGGAAGTCTTTTACGTTGACCTGCAGGCCAATGTCGCCGATAAACTGGTTCAAAGTGCTCTGGAGTCGCTAAAAGAGCATACTCAGTTCGTGCGCATTCTCGGCTGCTATCAAAGCGAATCTTTGCAGGCTGTTGAAGTTGTATAATACCAATTTGCTTAATTAAGTATGCTATTTTGAGGCGAGAAAAAAGGGGCGATAACATCGCTCCCGCATCCTGCTATCGCTAAGGCACCTACGTCCATATAGGCAAGGCGAAAATTTGCGAACTCATACCTTAGTAAAGGTTCTAAATGAGACATTTTTAACGCTGTTAGCGCCCTATTTGCTCCTTCAAATAGGCCAAGTATTAAGTGAAATAGGTATTAGGTATGCAGAGCGAGGCCTGCCTCGCTCTGATATGAGGCAATTATGAAATGACCTTGGCGTCGTTAGCCTTATTGAGCAAACCACGGCTTTGGCGCAAAAAGGTTTGGGCACTGTCCGAGAAATAACCCTTCGCTTCTTCAAAAGCGGCCATTAAGGCGGCTTTGTCCCCAGCCTGCAACCTGGTTAGGGTTTGCTCAAACGTATCCTGATAGCTCGCAAGCAACCCTTCGACCTCATCAAATTGGGCCAGCATAATATCGGTATAGAGTTCCCCTGATTGCGCGAACAAGCGCCCGACCATCATGAGTTCTAACTGGTAAATTGGTGATGAGCAGCTTCTCAGTTCTTCCAGGGTATGGCATTGCCGGGCCAAAAACTGACCATATACAAAAGTAGTCAGGTGGCGCATAACCTGAATAATCTGCATTGCCTGATCGTGTTTTTTAGCAGCCATAGTGGCCAAATGACAGCCCCAGATCTGTAATTGTTCAAGCAGTCCCTGGTAAACTTCATTCCCACGCCCGTCGCACACCACAACAGTTTGTTTAACCCAGTGTGAAATATCTGGTCCAAACATCGGGTGTAATCCGACCACAGGTCCGGGATGCTTTTTCATCATTGCCTGTAGCGGGGCTTGTTTAACCGATGTAATGTCAGCGAGTATACACTCATCAGGCAGTGCTGGCAGGTCCTGGATCACTTGCTCCAAGGCATTGATGGGGACACTCAACAATACCAATCTAGCGTCTGCAAGGATGCTTGCTTGATCGGCCTGCTGTGCCTTATCAAGCACCCGTACTTCGTACCCAGAGCGTTGCAACTGGCGAGCAAAAAGTTGGCCCATAGCACCTGCGCCACCAACAATCACCACAGGGGATAATTGCGGCGCTGCACATGCCAATTCACTTTGCTGATTTTCATAAGCCTCACGCATCATACGGCGCAAAATGTCTTCAACCAGATCCGGGTTTACCCCTTTGCGCTCAGCCTGTGCTCGCCGTGCCTCAATCAGGCTTGCTTCCCGTTGCGGTACATGCAGTGGTGCCCCGGAGGCTTGTTTAATTTTCCCTACCTGTTCAGTGAGCTCACGCCGCTGCGCGAGCAGGTCAACTAACGCGCTGTCACACGCGTCAATTTTTTCCCTGAGCAAGGATAGTTCAGATGTTTGACTCATTCCCATACCGTAAACTATTATTTACTTCAGTAAACTAAAAGATACAGCCAGTCTAACAGGAAGCAGGATGATTAGAAAGCAGATTGGAATTATAGGATACAAAAACCAAAACGGGCCACTCAAAGAGTGGCGTTTTTAAGCATTGGTAAATGCGACGTATTAGTTAAGTTTTTCTTTAATACGTGCAGACTTACCAGAACGCTCACGCAGATAGTAAAGTTTCGCGCGGCGAACTGCACCACGACGCTTCACTGCAATGCTGCTGACAAGAGGGCTGTGCGTTTGGAATACACGCTCTACACCTTCACCGTTCGAGATTTTACGAACTGTGAATGCAGAGTGAAGACCACGATTACGCTTAGCGATTACAACACCTTCAAAGGCCTGTAGACGCTCTTTGTCACCTTCTTTAACGCGTACCTGAACAACAACTGTGTCACCAGCGCCGAACGCAGGTACGTCTTTTTTAAGCTGCTCTTCTTCAAGCGCTTTAATAATATTTTGGTTTACTTTTGCCATTTTATTTCTCACATTCCTAGGAGTAACTGTCTTCTAGCCACAAGCTTCATGTTCTTGCTGAAATTCAGCAAGCAAACGTACTTGCTCCTCAGTCAGAGCTAGGTTACGCAACAAGTCTGGACGGCGTAACCAAGTTCTACCCAGTGACTGCTTTAAGCGCCACTCGGCTATCGCTTGGTGGTTTCCACTGAGTAATACAGCAGGCACCTGTTTTCCATCCAACGTTTCTGGCCGAGTATAGTGTGGACAATCTAATAAGCCGTCTGAAAACGAATCTTGTTCTGCAGACTGGTTGTGTCCCAGCACACCTGGCACCAATCGCGCAACTGCGTCGATCAATGTCATGGCAGGCAGTTCACCCCCACTTAATATAAAATCCCCGATGGACCATTCTTCGTCGACATACGACTCGATGATCCGCTCGTCTATACCTTCGTAGCGACCAGCGACTAAAATCAACTTTTCGGATTGAGCCAGCTCGGCCGCACCTTGTTGATCTAACTTCCGCCCTTGTGGAGACATATAAATTACTTTAGCGCCCTCCCCTGCCGCCTGTTTGGCGTCAAGGATAGCTTGCTTGAGAGGCTCGACCATCATCAACATCCCCGGACCACCACCATAAGGTCGATCATCAACGGTTCTGTGTTTATCTAGCGCATAGTCTCTCGGGTTCCAGCAGTGAAAGTCGATCAAACCGTTTTTTACGGCCCGACCGGTTACACCTTGCTGAGTTACCGCGTCAAACATTTCAGGAAAGAGTGAGATCACCCCAACCCATAGTTTTTGCTGTTCACTCATTAAAATGCCGGATCCCAGTCTACAGTAATTTCTCGTTCTTCGTGCTTAACCTCAATCACAACAGAATCTGTCAGGAATGGGATTAAGCGCTCAGACTGACCAAATGCATCTTTTTTGTTTGCTTTCACAACCAAAACGTCATTTGACCCTGTCTCCATCAAGTCATCAACATGACCCAGGTTATACCCTTTTGTCGTAACGACTGTCATACCGATGAGATCTCGCCAATAAAACTCCCCTTCTGGTAATTCGGGAAGCTGCTCTACATCTACCGAGATTTCTGCATTGGTCAATGCCATTGCTTCGTCTCTGTCGTTGATGTTCGCAAACTTAGCGATAAAGCCCTTGCTGTGTCGACGCCAGTCGCTCACTTCAAGGGTTTGCCATTTACCTTGTTGACCTATCAACCATGGGCTGAAATCGAAGATCCCTTGGGGATCATCAGTAAATGAATGCACCTTAAGCCAACCTTTGATGCCATAAGGAGCACCAAGTTTACCAACAACGATTGTCGAGGTTTTTTCTTGACTCATGGTTACACTTACGCCTATTAAGCCGCTTTACGAGCGTCTTTAACCAGTTTAGCTACGCGATCAGAAAGACCAGCGCCTTGACCTACCCAGTGATCAACACGGGCAAGGTCTAGACGAAGTTTTTCTTCTTGACCAGCAGCGATTGGGTTAAAGAAACCTACTTTCTCGATGAAACGACCGTCACGCGAGAAACGGCTATCCGCAACCACGATTTGATAGAATGGACGCTTTTTAGCGCCGCCACGTTGCAAACGAATAGTTACCATACCGTCCTCTACATAGATTGACTGTTTTCATTAATAAGATTTGCTTCCCACTTTGGGAAGCTGGGGAATTGTACGTCTTTTTTCACGCATTGCAAGTGTGAAATCCATTTTATTACCAAATGATGAAGACGCAGTGCAATTGGCTGGAACTAATGCGTTGGTGAGGATGTATTTATAGCGCTAACCTCACTACTTAAACCAGCATGAGACTGCAAGCCCGACATATAGAAGGGTTTTAAACACAAAGACCCTTCTATATAGTGTTAAGATGTCAGAAGCGTATCAGAAGGTCACTTTCACTTTAGCCGCCAGATATCGCCCTGGCATGGTGTACTGAGACAAGTCCGTGTCTAAGGCACTGCCCGCGACACGCTCGTACTGCACATATTCTTTGTCCAGCAAGTTAAACACACCCATATTCACTTTCCAGTTGTGCCATTGATAATCAGCGAACACGTCAACGGTAGCCCAGCCAGCCGTTTTAATTTTAGTATCGGAAGGCACTTTGTCCATGTTACTGGCAGCGCGCAGCGCGGTGGTCACCGACCAGTCCTCAGATTCATAACGCGCTTTCACAAATCCATTAAGGGGACTCAAAGACTCTATATACTCATCGGTTTGTGCGTTTTTCCCATGCAGATAAGTCAGGCCACTGTCTAAGGCAATCTGCTCATCCAGCCACAGAGTCATATTCGCTTCTATCCCTTTGATTTTAACTTCCTCAATATTTTGATACTGGAATACCTGCTTACTGACGTTTGGAATAAAGGTGGGCTCAGTGCGGATCAGCTGATTGGCAATAAAATCATCGAAAGTCGAGTGAAATACAGCCACTGAAAACTGGCTGTTATCAAAGTGCCCTTTTAGGCCGAGCTCCAGGCTATCACTATATTCTGGATCCAGCTCTGAATTAGGCATGATTTGATAAAATGGCTCAACGCCGTGACTCTGATAAGCCTGGTCATGTGGTGGGATCTTAAACCCTCTCGCATATTGACCGACCAGATTCAGATGCTCAGTGATGCTGTACACAGCCCCAAGCTTAGGTGAAAACGCAGTTTCATTGATTTTTTCAAAGGCGCCTTCTGTGTATAGTACGTTGTCTTTTGGCGTCATCCGGTAGCTATCGAGACGCAGCCCGGCATTCACCGTCAGCTTATCGGGGATCAACGCCACATTATCCTGTACAAATATCCCCAGCAGCGTTGTATCTGCACCTGGAAAAGCTTTTTGCGCTTCGCGATCTTTCACCAGGTCACCTTGCAGCGTGCGCCGTGATTTATAACGAGGGCGCTGCGTTTCATAACGATCAACATCGAAGCCATACACCAGCTGATGCTGCACATTGCTCAGGTTAAGCTGCTTGTCGAGTACCAGGCGGGTGCCAATAATGGTTTGCTCAAACCGGTAGTCATTGTTATCCACATACGGTCCGGCGCGATCTGCACCTGTGCGAACTTGATCACTTGTTTGTTCATAATCACTAAGGTAAACCTGCGCTTCAAGATTATCGAACAGCTTAGTTGCTGCACTGCTTTTATACAGCGCCGACACCGCCAGACTATCATTAACCTCTGCCGTTTCATTGCGTTTTACTGCCAGCACCTGATCGGTTTCCTGTTTATAGTAGTCCAGCGTGACCAATAAACTGGACTGTGTATCCAACGCGAGCTCACCTTTGAGCACCGCAGCAGTCGCAGTGTAGCCGTAGTTCGGAAGAGATTCGTCATAGTTTTGTGTCTGCTCGCCCTCACGGCGGGTTAGTTGGGCTGAAATCGCATGCTCACCCAAACGTGTTGCGAATACACCACTGAGACTCTGCTCGTCACTGGCACCATGAAAGCCAGCGCTGAGGTGCGCATAACGGGTGCTGCCTGCCAGGTAGTCAGTGGGCGACTTAGTGGATATGACAACAATGCCACCCAGTGCGTCAGAGCCATATAATGAAGAGGCAGCCCCTTTGGCGATTTCAATTTGTCTGACACCTTCTACATCCAGATAGCCACGCCCAATCAACAGCCCCTGCCCCCCTTGGTATGCATCATTTAGACGACGGCCATCTTTAATATACACGACCCGGTTACCGCCAATCCCGCGTACAGTAATCGCCTGCGCATTGCCCGCACTGCCTTGCGTGCTCATACCTGTCTGGTAGCGAAGCGCTGTTGCCAGGTCAATACTGGCTTCCTGTTCCATGGCCTGCTCTGTCACCACGCTGACGCTGCCTGTCACATCCGATAGCTTTTGCGCGATCCGCGAACCACTAACAACAATAACCTCAGCGGACTTTTCAAATTCATCGGCCTTTGCATCGGTTGTACCAAGAAGCGCCGCCACTATACCAAGCGCAATACTGCTGTGCTTTAGAGTCATAGAAACCTCATTCAGAGAATTGATCAGAACTATTTTGCTGTGCACTATAATGTCCCTATAACTCAATTGCAAATGATAATGGTTTTCATTTTTATATTTATATAGATTTAATTTAATTCATTCAGTAGAATCAACCCCTCGTGGGGGAGCGACCTCTTTATCAGCGCTCGCCCTGGCATTAAGAAAGTGTGACTTAGGCGATACTTTCGTTTAAAACCATTGAACTTAACGGGATAAATAATGCGTAAACTTGTATTCTTAATCTTAATACTGACAATCAGTCAGCCACTGCTTGCTGCGCAACGGATCGTCGTCGCTGGCGGTTCATTGACAGACATCGTATTTGCTCTGGGTGCCGGAGGAAATGTCGTGGCTGTTGACACCTCCAGCACGTCACCAATTGATGCAACTAAATTACCTAAAGTTGGTTATTACCGGGATCTGGCCGCTGAGGGCGTGCTGTCACAGCACCCCGGACTGATCCTGGCATTGGAAGGCAGTGGCCGACCCGAAGTATTAACACAGTTACGCAGTACCGGGGTACAGCTGAACCTGTATGACAAACCGAAAACTATCAACGAACTGTTCAACCTGATAGGTCAGCTTGGCCGAGATCTGAACCGCCAAAGTCAGGCACAACGGCTGATCACCGGCCTCAAAAAAACCTTACCAGTCAAAGCACCTGCCACCTCACTCAGTGCCCTGTTTATCTTATCTGCCGGCGATCGCGGCGTGACTGTAGCTGGCCCAGAAACAGTACCCGACCTCTTATTTGGCTATACAGGGATACGTAATCTGGCAACAGCACCCGGATATAAGCCCTTTAATCGTGAGGCTATGCTGGTCAGCGCCCCTGATTTTCTGGTTGCACCCAGTCATGTTGTCTACAGCCTCGGTGGACCCGAACAATTTTGTCAGCAAAGTGCGCTGGCCTTGTTACCGGCCGCACAGCAATGCAAACTGCTGGTCATGGACTCACTGATGTCGATGGGAATGACGACTCGCCTGCCTGAGGCGATTGCACAGCTTGCTACATACCGTGATCACTCAGCACTATGAGTCAGACTTTTGCGATTTTAACTGCGCGTCATCACACTGTCTGGCTGTGGTTATGCAGCGCTACACTCATTGCACTGGCCTGGCTGTCTCTCAGTAGTGGACCGGTTGGCTGGGACTGGCGCATCCCGCTGGCGGTCTTCCTCCCTGACTCGGCAATACAAGGGATCAGTGAAATACACATGACCGTCGTTACCCAAATCCGTCTGCCAAGGTTACTGCTGGCGCTGCTGGTAGGATGTGTCCTGGCCTGTAGTGGTGCAGCCAGTCAGGCGTTATGTCGCAATCCCCTGGCAGATCCGAGTTTGATGGGAGTCACAGGCGGTGCGGCTGTTGCAGCCATAGCAGTCATTGCACTGTCACCCAAGGTTGCTTTTATCAACGAAACAATGGTCGCACCGGCTGCCTTTCTGGGCGCCCTGGCTATCACTTCTTTGTTGTATCGTATAGCCAGTCATAATGGTCAGATCCAGATCACAGTATTACTGCTGGCCGGGGTGGCAATCAATGCCGTTGCCATGGCCCTGATAGGATTGTTCAGTTTTTTTGCCGATGACACGTCTTTGCGCCTGATGACATACTGGCAGATGGGTGCTCTGGCGGGAGCAAGCTGGTCTGCCATGCAATATGGTGCTCCCCTCATCCTTATTTGCGTCGTGATGCTGTTCATGCGACGCGAGCAAATCAATGCCCTGATGCTGGGAGAACGGGATGCAAGACACCTGGGTGTTAATGTCCGTCGGTTAAAAAACGAGGTGATTTTTCTGGTTGCGCTGGGCGTTGGTGGCGCCGTTGCTATGTCCGGCATGATTGGCTTTATTGGTTTGCTGGTACCTCACCTGGCACGCCTGCTGGTCGGCCCAGATCTGCGGCGTATGCTGCCTTTGAGCATGTTACTGGGCTGCGTAGTATTACTCATCGCAGACTGGCTGGCACGCCTGGTTGTTGCACCTTCAGAGCTGCCGATTGGTGTGATCACCGCCCTGTTTGGCAGTCCGTTTTTTGTCTATTTACTGATACAACAAAAGCGAGGTAGCCATGCTTGAATGTCGTAATCTGACTGTCACCCGTGCTGGCAAACTGGTACTAACAGACTTGTCGCTGACACTTGAAGCTGGCCAGTTCATCGTGCTATTGGGTGAGAATGGTGCCGGAAAATCGACTTTGCTCAGTGCAATTTGTGATGATATCCCCTACCAGGGTGCGATCTTATGGCATGGCGAACCACTCAACAAACACGACGCATTCACACTGGCCACAGAACGCGCCGTGTTATTGCAGCATAACCGGGTCAATTTTGCTTTTAATACCACCGAGCTTATCGCCATGGGCCGCTACCCTTATCAGGAAAGCACAGCTGAACAGGCTCGAGTCGTTGATGAACTCATCAAACAACTGGCACTAGAAGAGCTCGCCGGACGCGACGTTACCCAATTGTCCGGTGGCGAATTTCAACGTGCCCAATTTGCCCGCTGTCTGGCGCAACTGAATGCGCATGACCCGGCCACCCGTAACAAGCTGATGCTGCTGGATGAGCCCACTTCCGCACTCGATTTACACCATCAACACCGGGTGCTGAGTACCGCCCAACGCTTTGCCCAGCAGGGCAATACCGTGATTGCGGTATTGCATGATTTAAACCTGGCTTCGTTGTATGCTGACCGGATACTCTTGTTAGATCAAGGCCAGATCCGCAGTGACGGCACACCACAAGACGTACTCAGGCTGGATGTATTACAACCCATTTACCAAACAGGCATGCAGATTAACCTGCATCCCGGATATAATATACCTATGATATTCTCAGAACCGCTAACAGGAGCTCCCAATGCGTGAACAAGCTGTTTTTGAAGCGCGCCAGCTACTCAGACATTCTACCGTCTGTGTCATGTCGACACTCTCTAAAAATCTGGCGGGCTACCCGTTTGGCTCGGTCACACCGTTTATGAGTGACGATGAGGGTCGGCTGGTTTTTTACATCGCAGGCATTGCACAGCACTCGCGCAACCTGACAGAAGACAGCAGAGTTTGCGCGACAATTTTTGATGCTGCACAAAGTGGCGATCAAAATGAACATGCCCGTGTCACTATTGTCGGCGACGCCGCCCCGGTACCGGATGAGGAAGCAGCCGATCTACTGCTGCGCTATGAGCGTCACTTTCCTGAAGCCATCAGCTACCGGCAAGCACATGACTTCAAATTATGGCGTATGGAAATTAAACGCGTGCGCTATATCGCAGGCTTTGGGCAGATTTTCTGGTTAGAAGCAGACGAATGGACACAGCCAGCTGCGAATTGGGACCTGGCCAGTGAAGCACATATGGTCAAGCATATGAATGACGACCATCAGGATGCCAATCAGTTGATCCTCAAGTTGGTGCATAATGTTGATGCCGCAGAGGTGACTATGACGACGATCCTCAATGAGGGCTGCTATTTCAGAGCCAATGACAAGCCTTATTACGTACCCTTCGAAGCGCGCTGTGAAGACGCTACGGCGGTGCGTAAAGCGCTGGTGCGCCTTACCAAAGCCGCCCGCGCACAATTTGATGAAGCCGTAGAAAGCTAATACCAATTTGCTTAATTAAGTGGTCTATTTTGAGGCGAGAAAATAGGGTCGATAGCAAGGCAAAAATTCTGCTATTTAGTTGTTCTAAATGAAAAATTTTTAACGCTGTTAGCGTCCTATTTGCTTCTTCAAATAGACCAAGTATTAAGTGAAATTGGTATAAGCATTAAAAAAGGACAGAGTGATTTGAATCAGCCTGTCCTTTTCTCAGTTTGAGTCTGAATTAAAACTTCGGACCGCCGCCACCGAACATGCCTGGTGGCATCATGCCTTTCATATTCTTCATCATTTTCATCATGCCGCCCTTACCCTTCATCTTTTTCATCATTTTCTGCATCTGGGTAAACTGCTTTAGCAACTTGTTGATATCCTGAACCTGAGTACCGGAACCAGCCGCAATCCGCTTCTTACGTGAACCTTTGATCACTTCCGGGCGTGCACGCTCATGTGGTGTCATAGAATTAATAATCGCTTCCATCTGATTAAAGGTCTTGTCATTCACCTGACCTTTAACAGCATCAGGTAAGTTAGACATGCCAGGTAGTTTATCCAGCATCGACATCATACCACCCATGTTTTTCATCTGGCGCAGTTGCTCAGCAAAATCTTCGAGCGTGAAGCCATCGCCTTTAAAGACTTTCTCAGCAACTTTAGCTGCTTTGTCTTTATCAACCTTAGATTCAACTTCTTCAATCAAAGACAGCACATCGCCCATGCCTAGAATACGTGACGCAACACGATCCGGGTGGAATGGCTCCAGCGCATCCGTACGTTCACCCACACCAATGAACTTAATGGGTTTGCCAGTGATATGACGAATCGATAAAGCCGCACCGCCGCGCGCATCACCATCTGTCTTAGTCAGGATCACACCTGTCAGTGGCAAAGCTTCGTCGAATGCCTTTGCTGTATTTGCGGCATCCTGACCCGTCATGGAGTCCACGACAAACAGGGTTTCGATAGGAGAGATAGCTGCGTGAAGATCTTTGATCTCACCCATCATCTCATTGTCGACGTGCAAACGACCAGCGGTATCCACCAGCACCACGTCAATGAATTTTTTCTTTGCATGTGAAATAGCGTTGGTCGCGATGTCCACCGGCTTTTGTGAAATATCACTGGGGAAAAATTCAACCTCTACTTCCTGGGCCAGCGTTTCAAGCTGCTTGATTGCCGCAGGGCGGTATACGTCAGCACTGACTACCAGTACAGATTTTTTCTTGCGCTCTTTTAAAAATTTAGCCAGTTTACCCACACTGGTTGTTTTACCCGCACCCTGCAGGCCAGCCATCATGACGACTGCAGGCGGCTGCGCAGCCAGGTTAAGCTCCTCGTTGGCCTCACCCATGGCTTTTTCGAGTTCTTCACGAACGATCTTGATGAAAACCTGGCCTGGGCTAAGGCTCTTAGTCACTTCAACACCAACCGCACGTTCTTTAACCTGCTTCACAAAGTCTCTGACCACAGGCAAAGCTACGTCCGCTTCAAGCAGTGCCATACGCACTTCACGGAGCGTTTCTTTAATATTATCTTCGGTTAGTCGGCCACGGCCGCTGATGTTTTTAAGCGTTTTTCCTAAGCGTTCTTGGAGGTTCTCAAACATTTATCGCTTCCAGTATGTCGTAATTGCCCAGCATTATACTGATATGCGCGTCACTAATACAGTATTCAAGTCAGTTAAGAAACTTTTTCCCTGCCCCTATGCAAGAACCCGAGCTTAAAATACAATAGCCTACAAAAGGAGCATGTAAGTAGAAAGCCATTCATGTTGATCATCAGTTTATCGTTGTTTGCCAGTCTGTTTTATGTACTTGCCACAGGGCATGTATTGTCGCGCCTATTTCATAAAGAAGGCCCTAGCCAAAAGCTGACCATTATCTTCAGCACAGTGGCGATCCTCAGCCACATGCTGGTACTGGTAAACTCCGTGTTTACGCAGGATGGACAAGACCTCAGTACCATCAATGTTGCTCTGCTCACCTGCTGGGTCATTGTGGTATCAGTAACAACTGTCTCCTTAAAGTTCCCAGCCACTTTATTACTGCCCGTTGTCTATGGGTTCGCGGCGATACTCCTCGTTGCCAGTTTGTTTGTGCCCCACCACATTGTAATGAAGTCACTGGAAGTCGACATTGGCTTGGTGGTTCATATTTCTCTGTCACTTCTGGCATATTGTGTACTCATCATCGCCACGCTATACGCTGTGCAGTTTTATTTCATTGACCGTCGCCTGAAAGAAAAGGATTTGGCTATCATGCACAGCCACCTGCCACCATTAATGCAGGTTGAATCGCAACTTTATCAGCTGCTTACTGTTGGTACTGCACTGTTAACCCTGGCGCTGTTATCTGGCTTTGTGTTCCTTGAAGGCATGTTTGCTAAAGAGTTTTTACACAAAACCGTACTGTCACTCATCGCCTGGTGTATGTTCAGTGCTGTCACCATTGGCCATCATCAGTTTGGCTGGCGGGGTAAATCAGTGGTGTTCGCAGTATTAGGCGCCTCCGGTATCGTTACGTTGGCCTATTTCGGCAGTCGATTTGTTCAAGAAGTGATCTTAGGTAAGTTTTAATCTAAGTTTTAACTTAAGTTCATGCTTTTTGACTTGACTCTGAATTCTGGCTAACGCTTAATACTCCTTCGTAAGCAAAAAAGGGATCCTCTGTTGGACGACATATCAACCAGCGCCTTGTTTATTATTCTTGGCGTGCTTGTTCTGCTCTCGGGTTATTTTTCCAGTTCGGAAACCGGGATCATGTCTATTAACCGCTACCGACTGCGCCATTTGGTAAAAGAAAAACACAAGTCGGCACAGCGCGTAGACGAACTTCTGAAGCGCCCAGACCGCTTAATTGGTCTGATCCTGATCGGTAATAACCTTGTTAACATCGCTGCTTCTGCGGTTGCCACTGTATTGGGTATGCGCCTGCTGGGCGACGCTGGTATTGTTGTTGCCACCTTTGCATTGACCCTGGTTATCTTGATCTTCGCTGAAGTCACGCCTAAAACGCTGGCAGCGCTATACCCAGAGAAAATCGCATTCCCAAGCTCTGTGATTCTGAAAATTCTGCTAAAAATACTCTTCCCTGTGGTTGTTACAGTGAACTGGATCACCAATGGTATGTTGAAGCTCATTGGCGTATCGCCGGAGCAAATAGAAGAACACAGTCTGAGTAAAGAAGAACTCAAAACAGTATTAAATGAGTCCGGTGCCATGTTGCCAACCAATCACCAGGACATGATGACTTCTATTCTGGACTTAGATCACGTTACGGTTGAAGACATTATGATCCCACGCAGTGAGATCAATGCCATCGACATCAATGACGACTGGAAAGACATTTCTAAACAGCTGACCAATGCGCAACACACTCGGGTGCTGCTATATCGGGACCAAATTGATGATGCCGTTGGCTTTATTCACTCACGTGATGCATTACGCTTATTGACCAAAGAGCAGTTTGATAAACCGTCGCTGTTGCGTGCTGTACGAGAAATCTACTACATCCCGGAAAGTACCTCACTGAATACTCAACTTTTGAAGTTTCAGCAAAATAAAGAGCGTATCGGTCTGGTGGTTGACGAGTATGGTGACATTCAGGGCCTGGTGACTCTGGAAGACATCCTCGAAGAGGTTGTGGGTGACTTTACCACAACTAAAACACCTGCCCCAAGTGACGAAGTCGATGTACAGAACGATGGCTCGGTCGTGGTTGACGGTGGTGCCAATGTGCGTGACCTCAATAAAGAAATGCACTGGCATTTGCCAACAGAGGGGCCTAAAACACTCAGCGGTCTGATTGTTGAACACCTTGAAGATATTCCTCAGACTCAGCTTGGTCTGAAGATAGCAGGCTACCCAATGGAAGTGGTCGAGATTAAGGAAAACATGATCAAGGTGGTCAAGGTTTATCCCCAAAAGAAAAGTAAATCTGTCATCGCTGAATAATAAAAAAAGCCGCAATAGCGGCTTTTTTTATGTCCTATTTTTGATTACTAGGAAAACGCATGTTAAGAAAACAAGCGTTCAAACCAGTTCTTATCTAAGTCTGCTTCGCAGCGCTTGAGCTGAGCGCCATACCGCGAAGCCCGATGCTTCACTTTATTCGCCACTTGCATCAGCCACTTTTTCTTTTTGTAAGTGCCACGGCGATAACCGCCCCACCCTTCGTGATAGTTGAGATACTGTGCATAAGCGTCCCACTTGGAAACGCCATTAATTTTATGCGTTTTATAAACAAACCAGCCCATGAAGTCGATGGCGTCCTCAAAGTCGTCGCGATCTGCACCTGAGTTGCCGGTTTCACGAATATAGTCGCTCCAGGTGAGTGTTTTTGCTTGAGAATAGCCATAAGCACTGCTGGCACGACCGATGGGGATCACCCATAGAAAGTATTCCATTGGCGGTGCAGCATCATGTCTGAAGGAGCTTTCCTGATACATCATGCTCATCAACACATGTTTGGGCGATCCCCACTTTTCTTGTGCGTCTTTTGCATCAAAATACCAGTCGTCTTTTTCCTCAAAAATCTTACAAATATCATTCGGCTGCTTCGGAGGTGCCGTCGCACAGCCGGTTAGTGCAGCCAACAAAGGTAATAAAATTATTTTTTTTCTCATTTTTTTATGAACTCGTTGAACTTTTCTAAATTGTGCCGGTCTTACTCTCTGAATGCAGCAGTTTAGCATTGTTTCATCCCTGAAATTTATTTACGCAGCCTCTCGGCTGCGTTTTTTTATGCCCTAGAAAAATAATCCCGCAAAAACGCATTAAACGACACGCTATCGGCGGTAACTACGTCTTGTTCATCTAAAAATGACTGCGCACTCATGGTATCCAGCTTGTCAGCCCCAAAGGTCTGATAGTCATCCGCTGCATGGCTATGCTTGTATCGCTTTGCCAGCGACAACGCAAGTTCACCGCTGTCCTGATCCTGCTCAACCAGACTCGCAATAATACGGCCTGAGAACGTCAGCTCTGGCTGGGCTACCCAGGTATGCAACTTAGCAATCACCGGGGCATAGCGCTGTGAACCATGCGCTTCATCCATTAAAGCGGCCACTGCGCTCAATTGTGCAAAAATATCCTCACCCCATTGCTGTAGCGAGCACGCTTCACCATTTCGCTGTAACATGACCTGCGGATTTCGCCCTTCATTAATCACTTGTTGTAAGTTTGCGTCACAAGTTTGCTGCTCGTCCCAGCTCAACTCAGGAGAATCTTGAAGTAAACAGTAACTGAGGAA
The DNA here is from genome assembly GCF_015356275.1 of Pseudoalteromonas sp. PPB1. Lineage (NCBI taxonomy): Bacteria > Pseudomonadati > Pseudomonadota > Gammaproteobacteria > Alteromonadales > Pseudoalteromonadaceae > Pseudoalteromonas > Pseudoalteromonas sp. PPB1. The sequence goes on from NZ_JACEQV010000003.1 coordinate 123,738, forward strand.
GACATCCAGGAATAGGATCTGGTCAAGGTCTATGCCCGTTTCGCTGAATGGATTCACATCCAGCGCTCGGATCTCAACGTATTCGATCCCCCCGCGGCTTAATGCCTGAGTTGGCGTTTCACCGGAGCGGCCGTTACGTTTTGGTCGGATAGGTGAGTAGAATTCGTTCTCAATCTGCAGAATATTCTTATTAAGCTGTTTAGGCGTTTCATGCTGATAATCCGGGATATGATCATATAAATCTGAGCGACAACGGATCGCTTTTTGCAGACCGGTAATATACTCGTCCAGACTATTATAAGTAACACGCAGCGAGGACTGCGCACTGTTGGTGTAGCCCAAATCTCCGAGCCTCAGCGCCGTGCCGTGTTCCAGATACAATGTACCTTGTCCCAACTCCTTGAAAGGCAATTGGCTGTTTTTCCCTTGCAAAAACGAGCTGCATAAAGCTGGTGACGCGCCAAATAAATAGCTAATAAGCCATAACTCACGCTTAAAATTACGGATCAGGCCGAGGTATTGGGCCGATATGAAATCCTGCAAAGAACCTGAATCACCTTCTAACTGTTGCAAACTCTGCCATAAGCTATCCGGAAAGGAAATATTGAAATGCACACCCGCAATGGCCTGCATCATACTTCCGTAACGATTTTTAAGACCTTCCCGGTATAGAGTTTTCATTCGGCCAATATTAGACTGGCCAAACTGAGCCAATACGATGTCGTCTTCTTGTTTGATGTAGCATGGCATGCTCATTGGCCATAACAGTTCATCGCCCATATGGCTTAGGGTATACTTTTGCAGATCTTTTAACTGAGCGAGTGTTTCTTCGGGAGATTCACTCACCGGCGTTATGAATTCTAATAAAGACTCGGAAAAATCAGTTGTGATTGCACCATGGGTCAAAGCATGACCAGCGCCCTTTGGGTGGGGTGTCTTTGCTATCTCTCCGGATGACTTAATTCTCAGCGCTTCCCGTTCAATCCCGCGCTTAATACCACGCAAAGACTTCAGATGTGCCGGTGTCGCAAGCGCTTTTAACTTGCCTTGTAAATTTAATTTGTTCAAAAACTAATACCTCGAAGCCCGGTGCTCAGTAATACACAATGCTACTGTCAATTGGGGCAAATTACGAATACTCAAGCGGTGATGATCACTTTGCCACAATGAATACCCTGTTCCACGTAATCATGTGCCTGCTGAATGTCATGTAATTCAAAACTCTGATCAACCACCACCTTTATCTGGCCAGCTTGTTCTGCATCATACAACCGGGTCAGTTGCGCCTGATTTGCTTCAACCAGTATTCCGCGCCCTGAAACCTGTTGCGCCCGGGCAGTTTCTAATACCTGATCTTTGGTGACTGTTGGCACAGTGACTAATTCAGAGCCCACCTGCAGGTTTTTAGTCATACGCTGGCCAAACTCTCCCCCTACCAGATCTATCAGGATCCCTTTGCGGGGCTGTGCCAAATAATCCGTAGGCGTGATAGCATGTATATCCAACGCTGCAAACAGCGCATGCTCAATACGACGGCTCACCGCAATAGCCTCGAAGCCGCGCAACTTGGCGACTTGCAACACAAGATGACCAACACCGCCTGTTGCAGCATTGACATACACAGGCCGGCCGTCTGGTTCGAATTCGGCCAGAGCCTGCCATGCAGTCAGCCCTGCCAAACACAGACCGGCCAAACTCGCATCCGCTTTCTGATTAACCTTAATTAACTCGCTGGCTTTGGCATAAGTATAGGTTGCATAACAACCAGGGTGTGCGGCGAAGCCAACCATACCTATTACCCGATCACCGGGGTGCAAGTCGGTCACATCGTCGCCAACCTGCACAACTTCACCCAGCACATCGTAGCCTAAGGGTAAGAAGGCGTCGGCAGGTTTTCCGGCTGCTACATAGCCCAGACCACTGCGTGTTTTGATATCGATAGGATTAACAGACGTTGAAATAACTTTGATTAGCACCTGCTGATTATCAGGTGATGTCAGCGGCAGCTCCTGAGCGCACAGTTCAGTGCAGCCACCAAATTGAAAGATGCCATACTGGCGAAAGTACTTTTCCATGGAAAATGCAGGTTTAGATGCTGATAAGATACTCTAACATATAGCAGGAAAAGCCCCAACCTCAGCACGTTGAAATTAGGAAAAGGACGGGCAGCTCGGCGCTGCCCGTTGCGTGATCCTTAACGCGTAAATACAATGTCGTCTGCATTTACATCCACTTTAATCACGTCGCCAGCGTCAAAGTCCCCTTGTAATAACTGCTGTGCCAGCGGATTCTCAATATAGTGCTGCACTGCCCGTTTGAGGGGGCGCGCACCGTATACAGGGTCAAAGCCACTGGCTGCTATTTTATCCAGTGCGGCATCGGTCAGTTCAAAACCAAACCCTTTTTCATGCAAACGTTGACGCAACTTCGCCAGCTGAATATCTGCAATTTGCTTGATATGTTCATTAATCAACGGGTGGAACACCACAGTTTCATCAATCCGGTTTATGAACTCAGGCCTGAACTGAGTAACCAGTACATCCATAACACGCTGTTTCAGCGTTGCATAATCATTGCTGCCAGCCTGCTCCTGGATCACATCTGAGCCCAGATTAGAGGTCATAATAATCACAGCATTTTTAAAATCAACGGTGCGGCCCTGACCATCCGTCAAACGCCCATCGTCCAGCACCTGAAGCAAAATATTAAAGACATCCGGGTGCGCCTTCTCCACTTCATCAAGCAATATCACAGAGTAAGGTCGACGGCGAACCGCTTCGGTCAGATAACCGCCCTCTTCATATCCGACATATCCTGGGGGTGCCCCCACCAGCCGTGCGACTGAATGTTTTTCCATGAACTCTGACATATCAATGCGTACCATGGCATCTTCGGTATCAAACATAAAGCCTGCCAGCGCTTTGGTCAGCTCAGTCTTACCTACCCCGGTTGGGCCCAGGAATAAGAATGACCCAATCGGTCGATTCGGATCGGCCAGACCCGCACGAGAGCGGCGAATGGCATTGGCCACTGCGCTCACGGCTTCATCCTGACCAATGACTTTTTTATGTAGTTCATCCTCCATCTGCAATAACTTATCACGCTCTCCCTGAAGCATCTTAGCCACCGGAATGCCAGTCCAGCGCGATAAAATTTCTGCAATTTCATCTTCTCCGACTTGGTTTTTCAGCAGGCTCATTTCCTGCATTTCTGCCTGAGATGCCAGGTCAAGTTTACGCTCTAATTCAGGAATACGACCATACTGGAGCTCTGACATACGTTGTAAATCACTGGCACGACGTGCGACCTCCAGGTCAAGCCTTGCTTGCTCAAGTTCAGCTTTAATCACCTGCGTGCCCTGCAACGACGCTTTTTCCGCATTCCAGACTTCATCCAGTTCACGGTACTCCGTTTCAAGCTGCTGGATCAGTGCCTGCATTTCACTTCGTCGCTTCTGACTGGCCTCGTCTTTTTCTTTCGCCAGCGCATTGTCTTCTAATTTTAACTGGATAATACGACGCTCCAGCTTATCCAATTGCTCTGGCTTAGAATCAATCTGCAAGCGAATTGACGAGCCAGCTTCATCAATCAAGTCAATCGCTTTATCTGGCAGTTGTCTGTCACTGATGTAACGATGCGACAACTGCGCAGCGGCCACAATCGCAGGATCGGTAATATCCACAGAGTGGTGCAGTTCATAACGTTCTTTTAAGCCACGTAAAATAGCAATGGTGTCTTCCACGCTGGGCTCTGCGACAAACACTTTCTGGAAACGTCGCTCCAACGCGGCGTCTTTTTCAATATACTGACGATACTCATCCAGCGTTGTAGCACCGACACAGTGCAACTCACCCCTTGCCAGTGCGGGTTTAAGCATATTGCCCGCATCCATGGCACCATCGGTTTTACCTGCCCCTACCATGGTGTGAATTTCATCGATAAACAGGATCACCCGGCCTTCTTCTTTGCCCAGCTCATTAAGAACCGATTTTAGACGCTCTTCAAATTCGCCACGGTACTTAGCGCCGGCGACCAGTGCCCCGAGGTCCAGGGACAATACACGCTTGTCTTTGAGTCCCTCAGGCACCTCACCATTGATAATACGTTGGGCCAGACCTTCAACGATCGCGGTTTTACCGACACCTGGCTCCCCGATCAACACAGGGTTATTTTTGGTGCGGCGCTGTAATACCTGTACCGTGCGGCGGATCTCATCATCACGACCAATCACCGGGTCAAGCTTACCCTGCTCGGCACGCTCAGTGAGATCTATGGTGTACTTTTCCAAGGCCTGACGAGTATCTTCCGCATTCGGGTCATCCACTTTCTGTCCGCCCCGAATGGCCTTGATGGCCTTTTCAATTTTTTCCTGAGTGATGTTCAGTGAACGAAAAATCTCACCCAGTGGCCCTTTGTCTTCGCATGCAGCAAACACAAACAACTCACTGGAGATGTACTTGTCCTTGCGCTTTTGAGCATATTTATCACATAGATTAATTAATGAGATAAGGTTATTCGACAGCTGTACGTCGCCACCGACCCCTTCTACCTTGAACAATTTCTCAATAGCCTGAGAGAGTTTAGTGTTGAGCTCATCAGCGCTCACGCCAGCCTGTGCAAACACGCCCGGACACTGGAACCCGTTTGTTGCAACAAGGCGTACATTAAATGTACAGGTTCAATAAACTGATGGTCACGACCTAATGCGAGAGACTGCGCATCAGACAGCGCCGCTTGAAATTTACTGGTAAATCTATCAATTCGCATACACGAAATAACCTTATAAATAACTTAGTTATCTATAAAATGGGTATCAGAGGGAGTTTGATCAAGGTGCAGATGACAAAAGAGCGGGATTTATACTAATTTGCTTAATCAAGTGTTCTATTTTGAGGCGAAAAAATATGTTCGATAACTAGGCAAGAATTTTGATATTTAGTTGTTCTAAATGAGAAATTTTTAACACAGTTAGCGTCATATTTGCTCCGTCAAATTGAACAGGTATTAAGTGAAATTGGTATTACTTGCGCCAAATCAAACTGGCCATGCGACCACACTGACCATCACGACGATAAGAAAAGAACTGTTGAGGGTTGGATACTGTACATTGCGCATGCACAGATACGGATTGCACGCCAAGCTGCGTTAATTGCTGTGTTGCCAGAGTATAAATATCAGCCAGATAGCGACCATTTGCTTGTGCTTTAAAGGCACTCAAATGCGCCTGCTGTCGGGCAACAAACTGCTCTCGCACTTCTTCGCCCACTTCAAAAGCCCGAGGGCCAATTGCCGGACCTAACCAGGCATGTATTCGGGACCTAGGTGCGCTGAAGAGTGCTATTGTCTCGGCAAGAATATCCGCCGCCAAAGGGCGCCAGCCGCAATGGACCGCGGCGACCTCCTGGCCATCGTCGCTGGCCAGCAGCACAGGCAGACAGTCGGCAGTCATAATTGCCAAAGCAATTTGACTGGAACGGGTAAAGATTGCATCGGCCTGAGGCGTATGAGTAATATCGTACTGATCTTCAGCCAGAACCACGGTATTTCCGTGTACCTGCTCAAGCCATACGATAGGCACCGGGACCTGGGCCTGCAACTGTGCTCTGTTGTGTGCGACAGCGTGCGGATTGTCTCCAACATGACAAGCGAGATTGAAACCATCAAAAGGGGCCGCCGAAACGCCCCCCTGACGCGTTGTTGACAAGGCGCCGACAACCTCTTTTAATGGCCAATCCGGGCGCAGCATATTAGTAATCTATCTGTGGATTAAGCTTAAAGTCTTCACGCAATGCAGCAGTCAATTGCTGCATATCTTCCGGGATAGGTGCTTCCCAGGTCATGATTTCGCCGCTCACCGGGTGCGCTATGCGCAGCTTGACGGCGTGCAGTGCCTGGCGCTTAAAGCCACGCAAGGTGTCGAGGAATTCCGGAGACGCATTGCGTGGTGGGCAAGGACGACCGCCGTAAAGCTGATCACCAATCAGCGGGTGCTTAAGATACGCCATGTGAACACGGATCTGGTGCGTACGACCCGTTTCAAGGCGTAAACGCAAGCGGGTGTGCGCACGAAACTTTTCGGCCACCCGGTAATGGGTAATCGCAGGCTTACCCATTTCATGGATAGCCATGTGCGTACGCTTTGTCGCGTGACGACCAATAGGCTTCTCTATCATCCCACCGGCAGTCATGGTGCCGTTACAGATGGCTTCATATTCACGGGTAAAGTTTTCACGTGCCTGCAGGTTTTTCACTAAGTGGGTTTGCGCCACTATAGTTTTGGCCACCACCATCAATCCTGTGGTGTCTTTATCAAGACGGTGGACAATACCCGCACGCGGCACATTGATGATCTCTGGGTGGTGATGTAACAACGCATTCAGTACAGTACCATTTGGGTTACCCGCACCGGGGTGCACCACCAGGCCCATCGGCTTATTAATAACCAGGATGTCATCATCTTCATAAACGATGTCCAACGCGATGTCCTGCGCTTCGTATTCCCGCTCTGCCTCAATTTGCGTTTCCACCGCAACGACTTCACCGCCCAGCAACTTTTCCTTAGGGATCGCCAGTACGTCACCATTGACGGTGACTTTTTCATCAAGGATCCAGGTTTTTATTCGAGAACGTGAAAAATCGGGGAACAATTGCGCCAAAATCTGGTCTAGACGTTTACCGCCCAGTTCCACTGGCACATCGGCTTGTAGAGAAATTTGCTCAGACATGTGTAACTTTACCTAAAATACCAGTGCAAGCCATGCTCGACTGGGTTAGAATCGCATAAATGCATAGTTTACTCGGTTTTGCCGACTTGGCCTAGCCTGATAACGAAGGTAGTAAAATAAAATGATAAAGACGTTGGGAAAACGCGCTTTTGCAATCGTACTGAGCGCATCTGTATTAGGATTAGCCGCTTGCTCATCCGCCCCAGAACAAGAAGAAATAGAACGCGTACCAAATAAATCTGTGCAGGCATTGTACGAAGACGCCAAGCAAACACTCGACTCAGGCCTGTATGCACGTGCCATCGAGCTCTTAAGCGCCATTAACTCCCGTTACCCATTTGGGCCATACTCTCATCAAGTACAAATGGACCTGGTCTATGCTTTTTATCAAACTGGCAATACCGAGCAGGCACTCGCGACAGTTGACCGCTTTTTGCGCCTGAACCCCAATCATAAAAACCTCGATTACATGTATTACATGCGAGGATTAATTAACATTAAAGCAGATGAGAACGGCTTTCAGGAATATTTCGGTATCGATCGCGCAGACCGCGACCCGAACCGTACCCGCGTTGCTTTTCAAGACTTATCAACTCTGGTCAAAAACTACCCGCAAAGCACCTATGTGCCTGAAGCCAAAAAACGCCTGGCATGGTTGCTTAACAAAATGGCCCGTTATGAGCTAAAAGTGGCCAACTATTATTTTGAGCGAGAAGCCTACCTGGCAGCAGCCAATCGAGGAAAATATGTGGTTGAGCACTTCTCACAGAGCAGTTATCTGGTCCCAGCGCTTGAAATGATGGAAAAGAGTTACGCCATGTTGGGCCTTGATGAACTTAGCGACAACGCGCGCAAAGCGAAAGAGTTAAATCAACAGCGCTAAAACACCAGTACTGAATACAACAACGCCGGATTGCACCAAGCATCCGGCGTTTTTTATTCTACAAATAAGCATCAGGAGATTAGATTGCTTCTTCGTCTTCTTCTCCGGTGCGAATACGGACAACCCGCTCCACTTCAGTGACAAAGATCTTACCGTCACCAATCTTACCGGTTTGCGCCGTTTTCAAAATAACGTCGATAGCCCGATCTACGTCTTCTTCAGCAAGCACAATATCAAGCTTCACCTTTGGCAAAAAGTCGACCATATACTCTGCGCCACGATACAGCTCAGTGTGCCCTTTTTGGCGGCCAAACCCCTTGACTTCACACACGGTCATGCCGGTAATACCTATGTCGGACAGCGCCTCGCGAACGTCATCCAGCTTAAATGGTTTAATGATGGCTTCTATCTTTTTCATGGTTGATTGTTATCCCTTTGGTAATGCGTCGATTTTAGACAATCCCACAAAACAAGGCAAACAAAGCGATTGAATAAATAAACAAAAAGACGCACTATATTAGGTAGTAGTTATTCTTGTCTTTGGCTGTATACCATGAAAAAAAATACTGGCTTTACACTGTTTGAGTTAGTTATCACTATTGCTATTTTAGGTGTACTGGCCACGCTGGCCTTTTCATTCAGCGGCAGCCTGACTACCTCAACCCGCGCAGAGTCCTATCTGAGAGAATTAAAACGCACAGTGACCTTTGCCCGAGCGCAAGCAACGGCGACTGATGAGATCATCATCCTGTGTCCGGCCACCGCAACCCTGGTTGAGACTAACAGTAGTTTTGTCTGTCAGGACAATTGGCAAGCTAACCGCGTTACCGTTTTTCTCGATAGAAACAATAACGGCACCTACAATACAGGCACCGATGACTTGCTACGTGTTATGGAGCAGGTTCCCAGTAATGATGGCCTGACATTCCCGGCGTCCAGCTTGCGTTTCGATTCGAGTGGTCGCACCGCCATGCTCCAGGCAAGCAGCTTTATTTATTGCCCAGCCGCCACGGACTTTCCTAATCAGCAGCTTGAGGTAAGTGTCGTTGGTTCAGCACTGTATCGCGGTGACACAACCCTCACTTGCAACTAAACTATTTGTAACCCGAACGCTCACCACTATGCCTATTAAACAGTGAGTTGCGCCCGTTAACGAGCCCCTCACCAAATAACGGGACTGATCAGCGACGTGATATTTATTCATAAGCCTTGCAGTTCAAGCCACGAAGACTAGGCTGACACTATGGCTGATGCACGGATGCATGCTCATGACATTATGGAATATACGCGGGTTTACCCTATTTGAACTACTCATTTGTATTGCGCTTTTTGGCGTGCTTTTACTACTCGCAGCCCCGGCTGTACACTCTATTACCGAATTGGACAGAGCTAAGCAAGCGCTAATAACGCTAGACAGACATCTGACTTTAACACGACTGCACGCAGTGACTCACCAGTTGCCTGTCACCATTTGCCCCTTGGTTAATAACCGATGTACGCACCTTTGGCATCAGGAGTTAACAGTATTCACAGACCGACATGAACGCGCGGCTTTTGACAAAAAAGACGTGAAACTGATGGTGCTCTCAGGGATCCGTGGCACTGACACCCTCGATTATCCGAGGTCGGCCATCACATTTAAGCACACAGGCACATTAAAAGGGTTTGGCAATGGTACCTTTGTGTATTGCACACAAAGGCTCTCAGGTGCGCCTATTGGACTCGCGCTATCAGTCAGTGTGGTAGGCAGAAGCCGACTCAGAGAGACCAATAAATGTATTTAAATACACAAGGCTACCAGCGCTCATTCACAGCGGTTGTGCTGGCGCCCTCCTTGACACGCTGGGTCTAACGACCCCAACACCGATCGGCAGTGAACGTGCCTGTGCTGCCACGGACATTAAGATTATTTATCGTGAGTGTTGTGCATTCAGGGTCATTTGCAAGCGGCCCTCCGGTTGCAGACGCCCTGATCACAAAAGTGTTAAGGTCATTGCCCAGTACAATTTCCAGCGAAAAGTAATCGTTTTCAGTTGTTGTGGGTAATCCCAGTGCAGCCAGAGAACTGGCATACTCGCGATTATCGACAAAATACTGCTCTTGCTTATTGGCAGCGTCGAGCAAAGTTGCCGCAGCCTCTGCCCTGGCCGCTCGCCTTACATACTCTGAATAACTGGGGTATGCGATACTGGCCAGGATCCCCAAAATAGCGATGGTGATCATCATCTCAACCAGGGTAAACCCCAGCACAGTGCGACTAGTTCTTTTCATCATGCTCTTCTTTTTTGTATATGTACAATAACCGCGTTTGCATTTTGATTTCTACTTCATTCTCTGCTTGTACGCCCCCGGTAGAGCCATCTGCTTTTTCGTATGGCGCTGCAGCAGATGGCTCTTTTAATGTCACTTTACCATCAACCACGTCCGAACCAGAACCGCCGCCAGAACCGCCGCCAGAGCCACCACCAGCGCCTCCATCAACAACAACGACTGGGCTGATCAACTGAGCTTTAATCGTGGTACTGCCGTCTTCATTGGCATGTTCACTGTAATGTACTCTGGGTGTATCCGGCACTTCAGCGGTGGTTTGATAGCTGCGCTGATCTAGCATCTGCATGCCATAGTTTAAATGCAAAACATACAATCTACCTTTACCCGCGGTAATCGAACATTCATTCACCTCGACACTGGCCGGTGTAAAAGTCGTGTAATAGGCCACGCCTGCAACGACCGTAGCAGCTGCCATAGACTTTTCTCCGTCGCCCAGTTTCAACTTCCAACCCTTGGCGGAGCCAAGCTCAACCTCTTTTTCGACAAAGCGATCAAAATCGTTTAGACGAGAATAAAATGGATCACTCGTCACATTCAGTAAGTCTGAGGACCGAATTACAGCCGGTGCCGTTTCATTATCAAAGGAGCGGGTTTTAGTATTTTCATCCCGAACCATATACAGAAAATCCTGCACTGAAGTTGACGTAGGCTTAGCCCGGTTACCACTGCCAATTAACAGGCCCTCGTAAGGAATATCCCGGCGTATGGTGATAGTCTGCCCGTTCACTGTTTCGGTTGATACCTTAGAAAAATAGGTACGCGCCACAACGGGACGATAGAAAAAGCGTCGTTTGTTGTTATCAGTGCCACCGCTCAGATTGGCCAACTGAAAATGCGTCCAAGGGTTATCTCTGTCGTTTGGATTGGTACCAGGCAGATCAAATCGCCACACACCGCCTCCGGTATCCGTGGCATAAATACGATCTGTATACCCGTCATAGTCAGAGTCAACCGTGCTCAGATCAGAGGCAATACTGTGTTTGCCCTTAAAGCCATTCTCTGCTGTTAAACTCCAAAACGGCTTTCCGGTTTCAATGTCAACAATGTAAATGCCGCGGCCTATACTGTCATTTGAAAACAAAGCATTGTCTTTATTGGTGTCATAACCGGCACCAAATATCATGACTGGCATATCAGGTTTAGCTTTGATGAAAGTGATCTGAGGCTTAGACCAGCTTTGTGCCAATTGTTCATAGGGTGCCACACCACCGCGGATAGGGCCGCCCCATAGCAGTCGGGGGCTGTCCGGGGAGGTAATATCAAACCCATAATATTCGTTACCCCCACGACGTAAGCCTACTATCAGCCAAACACGCTCACCGCTACCGACCTTGCCATTATCGTCTTTATCCCAAAAATAAACGGTAATGGGGCCATCGACCCCATAGAGCTTAGTGTCGTCCTGTCTGTCCATTTGCGGTTTGAGGACATCCAGCAAAGATCCAGGCACAAAAGCCCAGCTTTCATTCACTGTCTCCCCGTTGTCCTTAAACATGTGTAAAAAGCCAGCATTGGTTCCCACAATCACGCGCAGGTCGCCATTGCCATAATCTATGGTTACCGGCCTGGAATGCAACGGATCGCCAAAAATGGTTTCGCGTCTATCCTGTCTCGAGTTATTGCTATTTTCATCATTAACATCAATACCTCTGGCCCAGCTAATCACATTAGGCACAACACCTGCATTGTCCACGGAAAATAAAGTGCTGAGTTTCGACAAATCCCCGCCCGCAGCAATTAATGCTGTAGCATAGTCAAACGACATTAAGGTGCCTTTGCCATAATCTGAGTAGATTTTGCGGGTTGTCTGTCTGGAGAGCTGATAATTAACACCGCCCTCGCCGACCTTAGCGCCGTCTTTGGAGCCAGGCTGAGACCAGTACGTCGTCACATTGTCAGCGATGGTGCCCTCTTCATTGATAGCATGACTACTGCTGCCCATGCCATGTATCACCGAACCTTTTACTTTGAGCTTTTTCAGGTTGCCGCGCCAACGGGTATGGGTTTCCGGGTAAAACATGGTGTAATAGATTGAATCACCACTACGGCTCAGATCTGAACTGCTGGTCGACACCGAAGGTGACGAAAAACTATCGCTTTTTTCACGAATATTAGTGATGGTAGACTTTAATGCCTCTGACAACTGAGACGCTGTATTTGCATGTTTATACTCGCCCCCACCATCCAAAGCGGTTTGCTTCAATAAGGTGATACCCGCATCCGACATACCGGTACCAAACCCGATGGTATAGGTACGGGCAAAATCTTGTTCCTGAGGTGTGTTAGGGTAAAGATCGACCTGAGTTTCAGGCGTGCCTCTCATCACTTTAGCCAGTGAATTCAGATAGTTATTAGATACTCTGCTCGGCGCAGAGCCAAATGTGGACACATATTTATTGTAGATATCTGTGTTACGCGCCGAGTCACTCGTGGGGTCACCATCCGTCATCAGGATAATATTAGTGGAGGTATCACAGCGTTTAGGGGCAAGCGGGTCCGGCTTAAACGGCGAAATATACACCCCATTGCTTTCAATGCTGCGATCCCGATCACTCTTGTTCTGGCCATATAAAACTTTTTTGCCTGTCAAATAGAGGTATGCTTCCCATAAAGTCTCTGAAAGCGGTGTATTACCACTGGCGGGCAAACTGGCTATTTTACTATTCAAAGCAGCCTGACTAGCCCCTAGCCCATTCAGAACATACCCACCTGAACTGGAATAGAGCCGCATCAGACCAATATCAAAGTCGTCGTTTTCTTCCACTAGCTTGGTAATGGCATCCTGTGCAACCTTTAAACGGCTATCACCACAGTTTGATTCCCGATACCAACCATTACGTACCTTATAACAGCGTTTGCTGGTTTGTGATGAATCAAAGCAGTTGATACTGCGAAACCGACCACTACGATACTCGTAGCATCGCTTGCCATCTTTAACATCCCACGCCATACTGCCCGAGGTATCAAAGATCACCAGTACCCGGGATTTTTCTGAATTCGAAATATCGTGCTTTACAAATAACTCTATGTCTTCTGCCTGTGTGCTGAATACCAGTAAACCACTCAGGACCAGTATGATTCTATACCACATTATTGATTCCCCAGGTTACCAATGACTTCCTGCGCAACGCCAATCACCACAGTCACCTGATGTCGGGATTGATCGCCATACTGAACACTGCTTTCCACTTCGGTAATGACACAGCTGAGGCCCTCGGTAAAATTAAAAACACGTGGACATTCTAGTAATAACTGACCACTGTTGAGGTTTGCCTGCATACTCTCTAGTTCAAGCTCTTCGTCTATGTGGATGCTTCTTCGCACCATTTGACCGTCGTCGTTTGTGAACTCACCATTACGTGACTGAAACACGCTTTCATTTACACGTGCTTTCTCCTGAGAGATGATCCGCTGCACTTCGCCCATCAGTAAGGCCTCCGCGGCTTCTCGTTCCTGAGCTGCGTTTGTCACTTTAATATCTATGGTACTGCTGCTCATTAGTGTCACGGCAACGCTCATTACTGCCACAATCAATACCATAGAAACGATCAACACCATGCCGCGCTGTTTATGTGCCGTTACCATGTCGAGATCCCCATGTTGTACAGCTGAATGGTGGTCGAAAACACCGTACGCCGATAGTTATCATTAAAGGTCAGAGTACGCCTGTCCGGATCGTTACCAAGCGTATAGGTTTGACTTTTTAACTCCAGACCCGCATCGGCTTCCAATACCCGAACCAGTGCAATGATCTGCACTGTTAATATCCCACCTGAGCGTTCCCAATCACCGGCCGTCATATCCTGAGTACTGCGATAAGTATCTACACGACTGTCACCATTGGTATCTAACCCAAACAGATAGCGAATATCTTCAACCCCCTCTATCACGGCCTCAGTCGTCATGCCACCACCCACAGTTAAACGCCGGCGCATTAAAATTGGAGTGGTAATGGTTTGGCTATTAATCCGAATAGGTTGCTCTTCGATATAATAAGCATGGTGACTGTATGGCCACAAAGTCGAGTTATTCGTCGGCCGCCCGCCATAGCTATTCCCTGCCACAAATGTGCCCTGTTCCTGTTGGGCGATAAAGTAGTAACGATTACTTTCTACGTCGTTATCGTCTGTAATTTGTCGCCCTTCAAGAAACTTAAGTTGCAATACTTCGGTGTTGTTTTTGGCACCTGAGATGCAACTCAAAGCGGCACCACTGGTCTTTTCGGCGTAAATAGAACGAAAGTTGGTTTGCACCGCATTCGGGAAACTACCATTATTCAGACCACCAAAGCAGTCATTGCTTGGGTTTGCTGGGCTCACTGAATTGGCTGTCGTCAGGCCCTTGTCATAAAATGTGCCCCAGAACCCTACCTGCTCCAAGTCACGTCGCAATAAAGTCAGGGTTAAGCGCCCGACTTCCTGAAGTTCGCCGATGGCCATGGTATCTCGGGTGGTGACTTTCATGCTAACATAAGCAGTGATGACGCCGCCGAGCAAAAGCGCACCAATAAACATGGAGATCAGTAACTCGACTAGGGTGAAACCGGACCGTATCATCTCAATCCCTCACCAAAATATAGCTATTAATGCTCACTACTCGGCGATAATCATTATTCTCACCACAATTGATGGCCTGATTAGTCGCATTCATTTCAAATGCCTGGCGGCCAGCCCAAGCCACACTCACAGTTACATTGAACCCTCGGCCCTGAGAACCCGCAACTACCGCGGTGGTGATGCACACTGTTGTGTCATCGAGCGAGCCGGTATTTTCTTTAGCCTGGATTGCCATGATCCATTGCTCCAGATCCATTGCTGCAATTTCAGCATTGGAACATATACTGCTGAAACAGCGATTATTACCGTTCACAGTTGCTGTGCTACTAAACACTTGTTGGTACTGATTACCAAGATTGAGGGTATCATTACTGCGGATGCGCTGCATAATATCACCAGCCAGGGCGACTGCTGCAGCGCGTTGCATCGAATCAAAACTGGCTTGCTTCGCTTTCGCTTGCAGTGCCACAGCCCCAAGCAGACCAAAGCTCAGCACCATAAACGCGATAAGCGATTCTAAAAGAGTAAAGCCGCGATTTGTGTTAATACACACAGTGTTTGCCATCATTTTTCAAAGTCAGTTTGCTCCACTACATAATATAATGAATCACTTCGTCATGAACCTGATCGTGGGCTCAACGGTCAATCAGTCGGGTTTAATGGTCAGAATAGCGATTTAAAGTTGGCGGCAGCACGTCGGCTCACAGTAATGGGCTCAGCAAAGCCATCCAGCCTGACTCTGTGACCACCATCAACAGATTCCAGGCTCAGCACAGCCTGTTTTTTTACCAGGGTGTTTCTGTGCACCTGCACAAAATGCCGCGGATAAGTGGCCAACAGCTTCTTTAAAGGAATATCGATGAGCGCTTCACCGTCCTTGAAATAAATGTGTGTGTAGCGCTCGTCACTCCTGGCAACTAAAATATCAGATACGGCGACCCAACGCGTGTCATGACCAACCTGGTATTGCAAGCGCTGCATTTGTTCACCGTAAATATGTTCCAGTAAAGCAGCCAAACGCTCTTTGTCTATAGGCTTAACCAAATAGCCCTCAGCCAGCAAATCAAATGCCTGCAAAGCGTGTTCGGCAAAGGCTGTCACAAAAACGATTTTACAGTCTGGCATTTGCTGTCTGAGTACACCAGCAACCTCGAGTCCATCAATACCAGGCATCGCGATATCCAGAAACACCAATTCTGGCGCGGTGCGTTCGCATAACTCTATTGCCTGCGTGCCATCTGCGGCCTCCGCCACGCAATCAAAATGTTCAAACTCCGACATCAAGCGCCGTAATCGCCGCCTGGCGATCGGCTCATCATCCAAAATCAGATAATTCATAAGCTCCGGTGTCAGGTAAAAGGATGGTTGCTACGAATTTATCATTATCTTGTGCAATCCTCAAACTAGCCCTGCGTTGATAATACAGAGAAAGCCGTTTATCTATGTTTTTAGTTGCAATCCCGTTGCCATTGGAATGGTGGGTAGAATGAGGCAATGGATTGGTGACACGCAATGAAAACGTATCGCGAACCTGCTCAATTTGGATAGTAATGACGCCACCCTCAACGCGTTTCTCAATGCCGTGTAACACAGCATTTTCGACCAGTGGCTGAAGCGTCAATGTCGGGATCGGCACAGCCAGTAAAGCATCATCAATTATCCACTGCACCTGTAGCCTTTGCTCAAAGCGAAAGCGCTCCAGGCTGAGATAGTCTTTCGTTAAAGCCACTTCATCCGCAATGGTGTGCCACTTTTTTTCTGCCAGTGATACGCGCATCAGGCGTGCCAACAATAATGCTGCTTTTTCTGCGTCCTCAGCATTCTCGTGCGTCAACTCGGCAAGAGTGTTTAGAGTATTGTGCAAAAAGTGCGGCCTGATCCTGGCATGTAACGCGTCAATTTCTGCTCGAGCGGCCAATTCAAGTGCATTCACATTATCAATATAGATAGACATAAAATACAACAGGATTACCACCACAAAGCAGCAAATTGCGCTATGGCTAAACACCGGTCCCCAGTCTACAGCAACGTGAGAAGTTAAAGGGGTAAACTGGATCCCAATACTCAGCCCTATACAGACACTGATGAAAACCACAAAGACGATGCTCAGCTCAAGCACCCCATTGTGCTGTGGTTTAGACACATTTAAAACACTAATAAGTGAAATGATGGCCAAAGACAATAAGGCATTGCTGTGGGTGAATAAACTCACCAGGCCCAGGGTCAGCCAGAAATCATCATAATCGGCGAGTGTATAAATAAAAGAAAGGGACTGCGAGGCGATCAGCATAGCCAACACACCTCGCTCAGAAACCATGGCTTTTAACAGTCCCAGGCCAATCGCCTCTGACTTATCCATGGTCTGGGAATATTACCTAAGCTCTACAGGAACAGCGAAAACCACGTTTTCTTCCTGCCCAGGGTTTTCCACGACGGTTTGTCCACCCAGTGCTTTAAGGCGAGCAATCACTTGCTGTACCAACACTTCAGGTGCAGATGCGCCAGCGGTAACACCAACTTTGCCAACTCCTTCAAACCAACTTGCTTCCAGACACTGATCGTCGTCAATCAAAAAGGCCCGGGTGCCCATTTTGTCTGCCAGCTCACGTAATCGATTGGAGTTGGAGCTGTTCTTCGCTCCGACCACAAGTAGCAAGTCGACCTTGTTAGCCAAATCTCTCACTGCATCCTGACGATTTTGTGTGGCATAGCAAATATCATCTTTGCGGGGACCATGGATCTGTGGAAATTTCTCACGCAGTGCTTCAATCACATCTGAGGTATCATCAACTGACAAGGTCGTCTGACTGCAGTAAAACAGGTTACTGGGATCTTTCACCTCAAGCGTTGCAACGTCTTCTGGAGTTTCAACCAGGTAAATCCCGCCCGCCGAGTTATTGTATTGGCCCATAGTGCCTTCTACTTCCGGGTGCCCATGATGACCGATGAGGATACATTCAGTGCCTTTTCGGCTTGCACGTGTGACTTCCATATGTACTTTGGTGACCAGAGGACATGTTGCATCAAATACTTTCAGTTCACGACGTTTGGCTTCCTGTCGCACCTGCTGTGACACGCCATGCGCACTAAAGATCACAATACTGTCGTCAGGCACCTGGTCCAGCTCTTCCACAAATACCGCCCCACGAGCGCGCAATCCGTCAACCACATACTTGTTGTGTACAACTTCATGACGAACATAAATCGGTTTTTCAAAGATATCGAGTGCACGCTCAACAATACTAATAGCGCGATCAACCCCGGCACAAAAGCCACGCGGATTGGCGAGTAAGATCTCCATTAGTTTTTTACCTCTAAAATATCGACTTCAAAGGTCACCTTTTGCCCGGCCAGTGGGTGGTTAAAGTCGACTGTCACTGAATCACCGGCAACTTCACGTACCAGGCCAGGAAGCTCAGTGCCATCAGGCTGAGTAAACGCAATAATACTGCCTACTTCCGCAGGCGTATCAGCACCAAACTTACTGCGGTCAACATAATAGATATTATCCGGATTTGGCATCCCAAAGGCATCTTGTGGCTCAAGCTCGAACGATTTGCTGTCGCCCGCTTGCAGTCCTAATAAGCACTTCTCAAAGTTCTCCGTCAGGCTGCCATCGCCCATAAAGAGCTTTGCAGGCTTATCATGCACTTTCGTTGAGTCCGCTGCAGATCCGTCAGCCAGTTTTATCGAAAAATGAAATAAAACTTCAGATTGTGGGCCTATTAGCTGCTCGCTCATGCCTTTTTCTCCTGCGTATCCGCGTTGTCACCAAAAATGGCGTCAAATAACAATAAACCAGCACCGCCAACAATGGCCATATCTGCCACATTAAATGCCGGGTAATGCCAGTCTTGATAATAAAAGTGTAAAAAGTCAACCACATAGCCTAAAGTAACCCGGTCATACAGGTTACCTAAAGCACCAGACAAAACGAGCGCATATGCACTACACAATAACCAGTTATTGGCAGGTAACTTCTTCAACCAATACACGAGCAAGCCACTGATGGCCACGGCAATTGCACTCAAGAACCAACGTTGCCAACCGCCCGCCTCACTTAAAAAGCTGAACGCTGCGCCATAGTTGTGCATATAGGTAAAATTAAAAAATGGCAGCAACTCAATAGACTCATAGAGTCGCATATTTTCGACTACCAGTGCTTTCGTGCCGAAGTCTACTGCAAAAAGCAGTAGACTCAGCCACAACCACACCAGACCACTACGCTCGGTCGATTTGGTCATGTAATACTCCTAGGTTAAGCAAACTGACGCTGTTCACCAGCGCCGTCAACATTGGTCACACAACGGCCACACAACTCAGGATGCGCATCGTGCTGACCTACATCCTCACAATGGTGCCAACAACGGTCACACTTAGGTGCCTGTGTTGCCGTCACTGAGATAAACAAACCGTCAATCTCCGTTGAAACTGCGCCTTCTGGCTTAGCATTCACCACTTCCACCTGAGCTTTAGACGTTAGCAACACAAATCGCAATTCGTCTTGCAGGGTTTGCAGTTTCTCAGCCAGGTCACCCCCAGTGTAAAGTGTTACTTCCGCCTGTAAGGTCGCGCCGATGATCTCTTCTTTACGCGCACTTTCCAGCACCTTGTTCACTTCATCGCGAACGGCCAATAGCTCTTGCCAGAAATCATTACTCAGTTGACCTTCGCTCACCTGTGTCAGGCCATCGTACCAGACATCAGTAAAGACAAACTCGCCACGCTCACCTGGCAATACTTCCCAGATTTCCTGAGCAGTAAAGCTCATGATAGGCGCCATCCAGCGTGTCATGGCTTCCGCAATATGATATAGCGCACTTTGACAAGAACGACGCGCATGGCTGTCACTCTTAGCGGTGTACTGACGGTCTTTAATCACGTCAAGATAGAAAGAACCGAGTTCTCCGGTACAGAAATTCATGAGTTTCTGTGTTACAACCAGCATTTGATAGTTATCGTACGCCTCTACTATCTCCTGCTGTAATTGCGCTGCACGGCTAACAATCCAGCGGTCCAGCTCAATCATATCTTCAACAGCCACCAAGTCCGTTGCAGGGTTAAAACCGCTCAGGTTCGACAGCAGGTAACGACTGGTGTTACGGATACGACGATAACGGTCTGCGGCACGCTTGAAAATCTGATCTGAAACTGTCATTTCAGCCGTGTAATCAGTTGAAGCGACCCACAGACGAAGAATATCTGCACCCAGCTTATTCATGATGTCCTGAGGTGAAATCACGTTACCCAGCGACTTTGACATTTTGTGGCCTTTCTCGTCCACAGTGAAGCCATGTGTCAGAACCTGACGGTAAGGTGCATGGCCGTTGATGGCCACGGAAGTCATCATCGACGACATGAACCAACCACGGTGCTGATCCGATCCTTCCAGATAAAGATCAGCTGGACCACTCAGCTCTTCGCGCGCATCTACAACACAGGCATGAGTTACGCCTGAATCGAACCACACGTCCAGCGTATCCTGTACTTTGACATACTGTTGCGCATCAGCCTCGTTAAGCAAAGTTGCAGGCTCAAGGTCATACCAGGCTTGAATGCCTTTTTGTTCAACCAGCTTAGCGACTTCTTCAATCAAGGTCTCGGTGTGCGGGTGCAGTGCACCTGTATCTTTGTCAACAAACAAAGCGATTGGTACACCCCAAGTACGCTGACGAGAGATACACCAGTCCGGGCGTCCTTCAACCATGTTTGCAATACGGTTTTCACCCCACTCAGGGATCCACTGAGTTTTGCTAATTTCTGCCATAGAATCCTGGCGCAAGTTCGCCTGATCCATGCTAACGAACCATTGTGGTGTCGCACGGAAGATAATCGGCGTTTTGTGACGCCAGCAGTGTGGGTAACTGTGAGTCATAGCATGATGATGGACCAAAGCACCTTTTTCTTTTAAATGCTCAATAATGGCATCATTTGCTTTAAACACATGCTGACCGGCGAACACTGGCGTATCTGGCAGGAATACACCATTTGCCCCCACCGGATTTGCCACTTCCAGATCATAAGCCTGACCTGCTGCAAAATCCTCTGGGCCATGGCCAGGTGCGGTGTGAACAATACCAGTACCTGAATCAGTTGTTACGTGCTCACCCAGGATGACTGGTACGTCAAAGTCATAGAAAGGATGCGCAACACGCAGGTTTTCAAGCACCGCGCCTTTGGCATAGCCCAGCACGTGATAACGATTAAACCCAAACCGGTCCATCGCATCTTTAACCAGCTCTGAGCCCAAAACCATACGTTGCTCTTGGCCTTCATCTTCGATTTGTACCAACGCGTACTCAAGTCCACCATGAACAGCCACTGCGCGGTTGGCAGGCAGGGTCCAAGGAGTCGTTGTCCAGATCACAGTGCTGACAGCACCGCTACCCTGATGTTCGTCATCCAATGCAAAGGCGCTTACTAACGCCTGTTCATCGACAAAATCGAACTTAACATCAATCGCAGGAGATTGTTTGTCCTGATACTCTACTTCCGCTTCCGCCAAAGCCGAGCCACAGTCTGTACACCAATGAACAGGCTTAGCCCCTTTGTGCAGATGACCATTTTTAATGATGCGACCTAACACACGTAGTGCATTAGCTTCGAAATCAAAGTTCATTGTCAGGTAAGGGCGATCCCAGTCACCCAAAACGCCCAGACGTTTAAAGTCTGTCTTTTGTCCGTCTACTTGTTTACGCGCGTAGTCACGACACTTTTCACGAAACTCAGCAACAGATACTTTTTTACCTGGCTTACCAACTTTTTTCTCAACTTGTAGCTCAATCGGTAGCCCGTGACAGTCCCAGCCCGGCACGTATGGTGCGTCGAAGTCGGAAAGTGTCTTTGACTTAATAATAATATCTTTAAGAATTTTATTTACAGAGTGACCTAAGTGAATATTACCATTGGCGTAAGGAGGCCCATCATGCAAAATAAATGGCTTTTTGCCTTTTTTGGCATTGCGGATCTGACCATACAGGTCTTGCTCGTACCATTTTTTAAGCATTTTGGGCTCGCGTTGTGCCAAATTGCCACGCATTGGAAACTCAGTTTCCGGTAGATTTAACGTATGCTTGTAGTCGCTCATTTACTTTACTTTCCGTATCGGCTACTTAAAATTATTGAAAAAAGTGTTTTGCAGCAATGACGTCCTGAGCAATTTGCTCAGTTAACTGCTGCAATGACTCAAATTTTTGTTCATCACGGAGCTTATGGAGCAGCTCCACTTTTATGAATTGACCATAAATTTCCTGGTCAAAGTTGAAAATATGTACCTCTAGTAAGGCTCGCTTACCATTCAAGGTGGGCTTTGTACCAACGTTGGCAACACCACAGTAAACAATGTCATGCACCCTGACACGCACTGCAAACACGCCCTGAACAGGGCTAACCTGGCGTTTAAGCGCTACATTGGCGGTTTTAAACCCCAACTCACGGCCTTTTTTCCAGCCATGGATCACCCGCCCTGAAATCGCATAAGTGTGGCCTAGCATTTCATGGGCCAGCCCAACATCGCCTTCAGCCAGTGCAGCACGGATCAGAGTGCTACTGACCCGGCTATTCCTTTGTCTGAAGCTCTGCGTGTCCGTCACTTTCATGTTCAACTCACGACCCAGTCGCTGCAACATCGAAAAGTCCCCGACCCGGCCTTTGCCAAAGCGGAAGTCATCACCAACGGTCAGGGCTCTGACACCCAATTTTGCGCTTAGCACTTCACGGACAAACTCTTCGGCCTGAAAGTTAGCAAATCGCGCATTAAAACTGACACAAATCACACGTTCAATACCAATGTCCGCCAATAATGCGAGCTTATCTCTCAATCGGGTCAACCGCGCTGGCGCTTGCTGTTTGGCAAAAAACTCTTGTGGTTGTGGCTCAAACAGCATAACCGTACTTGGCAGGTTATGTACCCGAGCATCTTCCACCAGGCCTTTTAGCACTTCGGTGTGCCCCAAATGTACGCCATCAAAGTTTCCTATCGTCAACACACAGCCATAGTGGTGGGGTCGAATATTATGGATCCCTCTGATCAATTGCATACAACTAACACCTGTGATTACTAAAGCAGTATAAAAGCCCGATTATACCCAAGTTCCCGGCAAATGCGAATAATGCCTACGCAGTGCTTGCAGGAACGGCAGAACTATCCCTAATCGTACTCAGTCGAACCCCTGTAAGGTACATAACAACGAAGTAAGTCAGTATTGCGGCCATCAATTGTAGACCCAATATACCGATTTGCTCCATGAATGCTCGCCCCTGCCATGGCAACACTTTGTCCAGCCACAGTAAGACACCCGACATCACGACACTTGCGAGCAGACATTTAGCAGCAAATCTCAGGGTAAAGCCTGATACTCGATATACCCCAGCCTGATTGAGGTATCGATATAGCAACGCGGCATTACAGGTGGCTGATAATGCCGTTGCCAGTGCTAAGCCGAGATAGCCAATAAAAGGCGCAAGCATCAGGTTAAACAGCATGTTGAGTGACATCGCAATGATACCGATTTTTACGGGAGTTTTCGTATCCTGGCGGGCAAAAAAACCGGGGGCCAGAACTTTAATTAACATGAAACTGACCAGACCAACCGAATAGGCCGTAACGGCGCCGCTTACAGCACCAATGTTGTCCTGCTCGCTCTCAACAAACGCGCCATGACCAAACAAAACAGAGATAATGATCGGACTGATGAGTATCAAACCGGCCATCGCAGGGATCCCCAGAAACAGTACGAATCGAACACCCCAGTCCAGTGTTTGCTGAAATTCCTGAATACTATCTTTTGCATGGAGCTTAGACAATGCAGGTAAAATCACAGTAGCAATACCAATGCCGAACAATCCAAGTGGAAACTCAATTAGCCTGTCAGCATAATACAACCAGGCGATAGACCCGGTTGCCAATGCCGCAGCAATAATAGTATCAAGCAGCAGATTGATCTGACTGACAGATACCCCAAACATAGCCGGGAGCATCAGCTTACGAACTTTTACTACCTCAGGTGCATGCCAGGCAAATGTGGGCCTTGACAACATGCCGAGGCGGGCCAGAAAGGGCAGTTGAAATAAAAATTGCACCAGCCCGCCCAGAAACACACCGATGGCCAAAGCATATGCACCCTGCTCAAACTGGTCGTGGAGCAAAAGTGCACTGCCAATGATAGAGATATTCAATAACACAGGTGTGAATGCCGCCACAGAGAAGCGGTTATACACATTCAGTACTGCGCCACTCAGTGCAACCAAAGAGATAAAGAACAGATATGGAAAAGTCAGCTTTAACAAGGCACTGGCCAGCACAAACTTTTCTGCATTTTCACCCCCCTGCCACCAGTCAATAAACCAGCTTGTCCCGAACAGCCCGGCTATGACAGGTGAACCGATGACGCCAATCAAAGTCACCAACATGAGAATGGTACCCAAGGTCCCTGCGGCTTGTGCAACAAACAGCCGAACCTTGTCATCTCCATGTTGCTCTTTTATCTCAGCGAGTACTGGCACAAATGCCTGAGCAAAAGCACCCTCGGCAAAAAGGCGGCGCATAAAGTTCGGGATGCGATTTGCAAATAAAAACACATCTGCGGCAAGCCCTGCCCCGAGCAAGTTTGCCACTACCGCGTCTCTGACCAGCCCCATCACACGGGATATCATGGTCATCGCACTCACTATCATGCCCGATTTAAATAACCCCTTCGCCACTCGATTTCCTCACAGTATTATTTGCGCGGAATTATGCCATAAGCCAGTCCAGATAAATACTCACACACCAGTTAGACATAGCTAAGTAAACGCCACTCAGATGGGTATAGATATACATCTAACAAGTTCCCCTCAACGCGAGCCCGCCATAAAGGAACAACACAAACACTCTAGTAGAGTGGTGGGGGATTTGCTACAATGTCGGCAGTGTGCCAAGCGGTGTGCCCAGATAGGCGCTAACTTGGTATAAGATCTGAGATTGTGATTATCCCAATCGTTTCAGACTCGCTATCGTGCAACCCAACTAGCCGCTTATGGCTGCGAGGGGCTAGGGACAAGCACGATATGCAAACAAATTGACCAGCCGAGGGGAATTTTTATTGACTTTAAAGAATAAAAAGGGCATATTCCTCGGCCTTTAAACTAAGCTTATTTTAAGATTGTTAGGAGCATACCTTGGCTAACATCAAGTCTGCAAAAAAACGCGCTATCACTAGCGAAAAACGTCGTCAGCACAACGCAAGCCGTCGTTCAATGATGCGTACTTACTTCAAAAAAGTAATCGCTGCAATTGAAGCTGGTGACAAAGAAGCTGCACAGCAAGCTTTCGCTGTTGCTACACCTATCCTGGACCGTTACGCAACTAAAGGTCTTATCCACAAAAACAAAGCTGCTCGTCATAAGAGCCGCCTAGCTGCTAAAATCAAAGCACTATAATTGTGGATTTGGATATGAAAAAGCCGACGTAAGTCGGTTTTTTTATGCCTGAGAGTTAGCCCTGAAGTGGGCAAAAACACATAGCAGTCGCCGGACTGCCAAAACTACCCACGGCGGTATCACAGGGTGAATAATACACGCCACCCTGATTTCAACATAAGTTAGGCTAACTCGAGTTTGGGATAGAACTTTTTCAACATTGCGGCTATTTTCTTGGGTGAAAATGGTTTAACCACAAACCCCTTGGCTCCCCGTTCAATCGCATCCTTAACGTTATCAACCGTTGAGTGTGCCGACACCATAACCACATTAATATCCGGGTTAATTTCAGCCAGCTCAGCGATCAGCTCTTTGCCATCTCCATCAGGAAGTTCGATATCCAAAAACACGATATCGAAGTGCTGCTCTTCGCATGCAGCAATACACTGTTTCGCCGTTGACGCTTCTTTTACGTTATCGATGCCCAAGTGCATCAGAGTCTGATGCAAGAAACTGCGAACAGTGCCTACGTCATCAACAATTAATATAGAGATTTGTTGTTCCATATCCTTTCCCGTGGGCTAGTCAATTGAAATGCGCTATTATTAGCATAGAACTATTATAGAGTCCTGCAAACAAAAGGCTATAGCAAAGCATGGCACAAAGACCAAAAAAACAGGCATTGCTCAATCAGGTAGATGCCAGGTCCAAGAACAAACGACCGACACAAAAAAAACGCTTATCACCTCAACAACAAAGAGCATTACAACAACAGCAACTTCAACAACAAGCACAACTTGCCGCTGCACAACAAGAAGAAGCCAAACCAAACAAAACTCGCTGGATTATCGCCGCCGTGGTCTTACTCCTCATTATTGTTTTCCCCAAGCCTAAACTTATCACCTATGAAAAGCTCGGACTGGTCGCGCAAAGTGTCTATTGGCCCGGTTTACCAGGGATAGACCCTATTTTGTTTGACTCGAACCTGCACATCCGGCCGGCCTTAGAGCGAAACACGCTTTACTTGTGCCAGGATGAGCGTGACCCGGATTCTTGTCAGAAATACCAAATCATCGAACAGCAAGGTTTTATCTCTGCCGTAATGAAGCTAATTTTTGATTAGAAAAACTAATCCGAAAAATATAAAAATACTCGTTTGAAGAGACTGAGGTTGGGGCGCATAATGGCGCCCCTTTATTGAACAACCTGGAGTACTTTGACGATCATGCCGAACGAATTTGACTGGCTACTTAATTTATTACTGCTAGTGCTAGGATTTGGTGCCTTTTTTATTAACCATAAAACCTTGCTGCGTGGCGCGGCATTGGCGACCTGTAGCATCCTGTTTATTTTGTTCAGCCTCGATCTGATGAACACGTCGGTGATCTCAAACCTGGGTTTGATTCTGATTAATTCATTTTATCTGTTTAAGCTCTTTACCCACGAGCAGTATAATACGCCTTAGTGTAGGCAGTCCTGCCGCATCATTTTAACGGCAGGACGTAAACTGAGCAACGAGGCTTAAAGATATTTTCTAATTTCTGAGCCTGCGCTACAATCTGGCCACACCCATTGGTTTTGGAGACGCAGTATGGCCATGACAGATGAAGAACTTTTTCTCGCCTCAATGGGGGACGTCGTCCCCTTAGCACAAGACAAAAAAGCGGAGCTCAGGCGTCAACAAAACGAGCCTACACTGGCGCAGCTAGCACGTCGGGAAGCCGCTGAGCAGGAACAAGACTTCGATCCTAATTTTCTCTCCACTGAGTATGTAGACTTGCTTGATCCCCATGACCTGCTTAGTTACAAAAAAGATGGGGTGCAACAAGGTGTATTCAAAAATCTCAGGTTGGGTAAGTATCAAATTGACGCAACTCTGGATCTACACGGCAAACCTTTTCGTGAAGCCAGGAAGTCGCTCTTTGATTTCATCATCGACTGTCACCAACGCAGCATTCGAGTTCTGTTGATACGACACGGGATTGGTCTGAAAAGTAAACCCTTTCCGGCCATTCTGAAAAGCTATTGTAATAAATGGCTACAGGAAATGCCGCAAATACTCGCCTTTCATTCTGCGCTGAGTTGCCATGGGGGAAATGGTGCGACTTATGTGCTCCTGAAAAAGAGCGAAGAGAAAAAAGTAGAGAACCGAGAAAAGCATGCAAAACGATGATAGCAGCCAGCACTGCTATCTTTTGCTAGCTTTCAGAAGTCGTGATTACTGTTTCTTCATTATTCTGGTGGGTCGCCTGAGGGGAATCAGCATTGGCCTGATTAAACCACGCCATGACACCCAATATAATAACTGTAAATAAAACAACGGAGAGCTTAACGCCACCTTGATTACCATTCATGAAAAGCGACTCTTTATTATTATTTTTTCATAACTTACTGAATGTAATCAGATGTCACAATATGTTTTTTTATACAGTATTTTGTATCACGTCAATCCAGCATTCAATGACCCGGAAAATGAAGTGCGTCATGCTCCGGGTTACACAATAATTGATTATGTAGATCAATAACCCAGACTAATATCCACACAATGTGATAAAGGCCTGCCCAGTTGCATCGCTTGCATGTTAGAAACTATCTGGGCCATGGCCGTTTTCAGACTGGTCAACGCGGCCACATGAGGTGTCATTGTGATTTTCGAATGATGCCAAAACGCATGTTCTGGTTCGACCGGCTCTGATGCAAAAACATCCAGCGTAGCCGCTGCAATTTGCTCAGTATCCAGCGCATGGAGCAGATCGGTTTCATTGAGGTGCGCGCCTCTGGCAACGTTAATCAGTACGCCATGCGTTGGCATCGCCTCAAACAGCGTTTTATTTAAAATACCGTGTGTTTGCGCCGTCAGAGGCAGCAAGCAGATAAGGTAATCACACTGAGAGGCAAATCGAGTTAGCTGCGCCTGCCCGCAAAACGTAGTAATACCCGGTATCTTTTTTTCACTCCGTGACCAGCCCAGTACCTCAAAGCCATTTTGGCTCAGCTTAGTAGCGGCCACTTGACCAAGCTGTCCAAGTCCCAGTATACCCACACGACTCCCGCTACAGGCACGCTTAGGACGCCAGAGTTGGTGGTGTTGTTGTTGATAATATTGTCTCAATCGCAGCTTGTGAGCGAGCACATGTCCCAGCACATATTCTGCCATATCATCCGCAAGCGCAGGGTCTACTATTCGACACACCTGAACCCCTGATGGCAATGCAGCTAGCGGTATTCCATCTACACCCGCGCCAAATGACTGCACCACTTTTAAATTAGGCAGCTTTTGCCATAAAGACTCAGGCGCATTCCAGGCCAACACAAATTCAATCTCAGCCAAATCTCCCGATTGTGGCCACTCTCTGATATCAGTATCTGGCAGACTTTCTCGTAACCCTGCTAACAGTTTACTGTTGTCTCTGCCCGTTACACAGACTAATAATGCCATGTGCTCCCCCTTGTTCTATTTTTATCTTGCGCCACTGTATCAAAATTCTCGCCTACACGTGTACTTACGCGACGGCCATCAAACTGACATACAGTTGCAACTTGTTTGTCACAGAGAGTTTTTAATCTTGACGAAAAGCGGTTATAGAACTTGAGAATGAATATATGATCAGTGTTGACAAGGTCATTGAAGCAAACCTGCCTCAATTAGAGAACTCACCTAAGGTAAAAGGCCTGGTAAAAAAAGGCCTGGGTTACCTCCTCCATGAACAAGAATTTGTGGCATTTGCTGATACCTACCCACACCTGCAAGGGCTGGAATTTGTCGAGCAGGTGCTGGAAGAGTTAGATTTCGATGCGCGTTTTAAACCCAAACAAATAGAACATATTCCCAGCGAAGGCAGCGTTGTGATAGTCGCCAATCATCCAATCGGATCATTAGATGCGCTTGCGCTGATTAAGGTACTGGCTCAGGTACGCCCTGACCTGAAAGTCGTTGCCAACCGAATGTTAATGTCCCTCACGCCCATGCATTCCTTGCTATTGCCGGTGGACAATCTGTCTGGCGCGAGCCGCAAGCAGGAGCTGGCCAATATTCATCACCACCTCAAACAAGAGGGTGCCTTGCTGATTTTTCCTGCCGGAGAGGTGTCCCGGCTTGGACCAACCGGTATCAAAGATTGTAAGTGGAATTCAGGCTTTTTGCGCATGGCCAAAAAAGCGAACTGCCCTATTCTGCCTATTTTCATTAAAGCGAAAAACAGTCCGCTGTTTTACGGTACATCAATGATTTACAAGCCCTTGGCCAGCCTGTTGCTGGTCAAGGAGATGTTCAAGCAACGTCAAAAATCTCTCGAATTTGAAATTGGCGCAAGCATCCCACCGGCTTCATACTTGCTGGAAAACCTCAAAGATAAAGAGATAGTCGCGCTGATCCGCAAACAGCTATACCGGCTGGCTTCGAAAAAGTCGTTACCTCTGAAAACCCAGTCTCCCATTGCCGTGCCTGAATGCAAAAAAGAGCTGAAACAAGCGATTGAAACGTGTGAGCGACTCGGTGAAACCCAGGATGGGATGCAAATCTACCTTTATCAATATCAGGGGAGTTCGCCCATTTTTCGCGAACTGGGACGACTCAGAGAAATAGCCTTTCGTGCTGTGGGAGAAGGCAGTGGTAAGCGCCGCGATATCGACAAATACGATATGTATTACCAACATTTAGTGTTGTGGGATGCGAAACAACTTGAGCTGGTCGGTGCTTACCGATTGGCCAGTGCGCAAACCGTCATCAACGCACAGGGCGCGGAAGGCTTATACACTACCAGTTTGTTTAATTATTCTGAGCACATGCAACCTTACTTCGAGCATGGTCTTGAATTGGGACGCAGTTTCGTACAACCAAAATACTGGGGGCGCAAGAGCCTGGATTACCTCTGGTACGGGATTGGCGCTTTTGTAAAACGCTACCCACAACATCGCTATCTTTTTGGCGCGGTTAGTTTATCCAATGCATTGCCAGACAAGGCTAAAGCCATGCTGATTTACCACTATCAGCATTACTTCTCCAACCTGGCATCTCTGGCAACCCCTAAAAACGAATTTAAATTTACACCTTCGCAGCAACAAGACTTTGCTCAGCTATTTTGTGGCAATGACACTAAAGAGGACTTTGCAGAGCTAAAGCATATCATGGCCAATATGGGCGCCCAGGTTCCGACTTTATTTAAGCAATATACCGAGTTATGCGAACCTGATGGGGTGAACTTCCTGAGCTTCAGCATAGATCCCGACTTTAACAACTGCATTGATGGTCTGGTGCTGGTTGATCTGACCCGGATCAAGCCACAAAAAGCCAAACGATATCTGGGAGAGAATATCTACGACTGATTGTGTTGTTGCTGTTTTTTTATTTATACTCGCGCTCGGAGATTAAAATTTGCGAGCGCGCATGATAAAAACAATTCTACAACTCATTATTTTTGCCATTGTTTTTTTGACTATCACTGCCTACCAGGAACTGGGCATGCTGGCTGACGATGGCAAAGCCCCTGCTCCTTATTTCTCTTTGCCTCTACTCGAGAAACCCACCCAGCGAGTCACTATCAAGTCTCTGCAAGGGCAACAATCTGTAGTGTACTTTTTCGCCCCCTGGTGCAGTATTTGCCGCTACAGTATGCCGAACCTCAACAAATTACATGAGCAAGGCAAAGTCAACGCCGTCGCCATTGCGCTGGATTTTGACAATGCAGATGCGGTCAGCAGCTTTGTTAAAGATTTATCACTGAGTATGCCTGTACTGCTTGGCAACAGTCATACCGCTTCCGATTATAAAGTTAAAGCTTACCCCACCTATTATGTGTTATCTGATGACCTGAAAGTAGTCGAACGCTCTGTCGGTTACTCCAGTGAGCTGGGAATACGTGCCAGACTCTGACATTCTCAAACTACGAAGCTAAGTGTAAGAAAGTGTAGGGGTAATCGACAATTTCTTACCCTTAGATAAAACAAAGGTACGATTTATTCTCATACACTAGTCCCTATTCTTATTCAGCTTAGATTCAACAAGGGACTACCATGACGCGCTCGTCACTCAACAAACCGTTTGCACTGTCGCCTATCATGCTTTGCATGGCACTGCAGGCACAAGCAAACACCAGCACAGACATGGAACACATTGAAGTGCATTATAAACGCAGCTCAATCACCTCTGAGATCACAGAAGACACAGAAAAACTAATCGAAATGCCGGGGGCTATGGGCGACCCGCTGCGGGCAGTGTATGCACTACCGGGCGTGGTTGCTGCTGGCGGCTCGATGAGTGAACCCGCCGTGCGTGGCTCAAGCCCCAGTGATAATATGTTCGAAGTGGACTTTATGCCTGCGGGCTATATTTTCCATGATTTTGGCAGCTCGATATTTAACCGCTATATCATTCAGGATTTCCAACTTTACTCTGCGGGCTACGGCAGCAGCTACAGTAATGCAACGGGCGCAGTCTTTGACGTAACGCTACGCAATCCCAAATATCAGCCAATCACCACTACGCTGGACCTGACCATGTTCAACGCTGGCGTGTTTGTGGAAGGCCAGCTCAGCGACAGTACGGCTTTCTATGTATCAGGGCGAAAAAGTACCCTGCCCTTATTCTTTGAAGAGGGCGAAGAACTCGAAGATGACGATGGTGAGCCAACCGGCGTCACCATCAATGATGCACCGGATGACCATGATTATCAGGGTAAATTCCTGTGGGACATCAATGCCAACAATACACTAACTTTTAATTTTACCGGTGCGGAAGACTCGGCGGCCGCAGGCTTCAATGAACGTTCTGAACTAGCGCAAAAAACACCGGAGTTCCAGGGCGATGCGCGCTTTATCAGGGAGTTCAATAGCCAGAACGTATTGTGGGACCACTACAATGACAAGTTTCATCTACGTGTTGGTGTTGGTGCGCTCGACCACTCAGGCCGGCTAGAGTATGGCCGCCGTGCGACCATTTCCAACGGTTATTTTGAAGAAGAATCGGAGAAACAGTACACCTACAAGGCTCGTCTGAACTACCGTATCAACCCAGCTCATCAGCTTGTTTTAGATGCTGCTTACTTTGATAACGAAACAGAATATAGCTACGACACCTTCCAGTACTTGTGTACTGAGCTGGATCCCGATTGCGATCTTAAAAAAGGTGAGCGGATCAGCGGCAAGCGAACCATAGATATCGACAGTGGATTTGTTGGTCTGGCGCATATCTGGCAACTGAGCGATGACTGGCAGACAGAGCTGGGCGTGCAGAGCCAACACAACAAATACACGGATGAAACCTTCACCTCACCTCGTCTCGCAATCAGTTACTACGTGACGGAAAACAGCACCATCAGTGCCAAGGCGGGTCGCTACAATCGCATGCAGAATGTGGAGTACATTTTGCCAGAAATTGGTAACCCTAAGCTGAAATCTCAGGTGTCAGATCACTATACACTGGGCTTCAGTCAGCAACTGGAGAATGAGTGGAGCTGGTCAATTGAGGGTTATTATAAGACCATGGATGATCTGCCGCTTGCCATCGACGACGGTCCCAATGCAGTTGATTTGTATAGCAATGACGTTGAAGGACGTGCCTATGGTGTAGACCTGCTGATCAACAAGAATAAAACCGATAACTGGTATGGCTGGGTAGCATTGAGTTATGCCAAAAGTGAGCGCACCGATCTCAGCCAGAATATCACCCGCGACTATTTCGCCGATACGCCGCTGGTGTTTAATGCGGTATTCCACTATGAGATCAATGAGAAGTGGCAAGGTGGTTTTAACTTTACCGCACGCAGCGGCCAGGCTTATACCCCTATTGTCGGCGTCAGAGAAAATCCCGACCACGATGGCCGTTTCTTACCTGTGTATGGCGAGCCCTTCTCAGAGCGGTTCAAAGTGTATCACCGCCTGGATATTCGCTTTGAACGTAAAACCGAGATATTCGGCAACGATGGCAAGCTGATCTTTGAACTCATGAATGCCTATGGCCAAAAGAACATTGCCTATATCGACCTGGATTACGACAGAGTCAAATCCGTTAACGACCTGTATAT
Source organism: Pseudoalteromonas sp. PPB1 (assembly GCF_015356275.1). NCBI lineage: Bacteria > Pseudomonadati > Pseudomonadota > Gammaproteobacteria > Alteromonadales > Pseudoalteromonadaceae > Pseudoalteromonas > Pseudoalteromonas sp. PPB1. The sequence goes on from NZ_JACEQV010000003.1 coordinate 156,652, forward strand.
AGAAGAAGAGGAAGACGATTTTTCTATCCGCCCTTCTATTGGGTTTAGCATGACTTTCTAAGCGATTCCCCTGAAAAGGCCGGACGCAGACAAATGAGACTTGCGTTTTCGGCCTTCTCCTTGCATGATCTGCGCCTTTGATTGTCCGGAGATCCTATCCATGCCAAAAGCCTGCGCTTACCACATTTTAGTTAAAACCGAAAAAGAGTGCCTGGCTATTAAAGCCAAACTTGCCAAAGGCGGCGATTTTAACAAACTGGCCAAACAACACTCATTATGTCCATCGAAAAAGCGCGGTGGAGATTTAGGCGAGTTTAATAAAGGCGACATGGTCAAGGCATTCGATGACGTGGTCTTCAAAAAGCCACTGTATGAGGTGCACGGTCCGGTCAAGACCAAGTTTGGTTACCACCTAATTAAAACCGTGTATCGCTCCTGAGGCATCATCGGTTTTCTCAATCACAGCCATCGGTTTTTGGCGGTTTCATTTTACACGCAGGCCGATATACTGATTATCAAACAAAATGATATGGAGAAACCGATGTTTACTGTAATTTTTGGCCGTGAAGGCTGCCCATACTGTGTCCGAGCTAAAGACTTGGCCGAACGTCTGACGAATGAGCGTGACGATTTTAAATTTCGCTACATTGACATCATTAAAGAAGGCGTAAGCAAGGCCGATCTGGAAAAGTCCGCTGGCAAGCCTTGCCCGACGGTACCACAAATTTTTGTTGACCAAAGCCATATTGGCGGATTTACCGAGTTTGAAGCCTATGCCAAAGAAAACCTGGGTCTGTATCAGTAACACAGCCCCCTTATCAGTGCCTGAATCACCTTTAAAGTCGCCATTCAGGCATGATTTCCTTCTAAAAATAGCCACTTATCAGCCAATCTAATGAGCAAAAAAATAAATAAGTTTATTTTTTGACCAATATCAAACACCTACAAAATTAGTGCCAATTTATGCAAGCAATTGTTTTTTCTTTGCTGTACAATGCCGCCTCTTTTAACTTGTTGAGGCGCATTAATGTCAGAACCAGTCACGTTTGAATCTTTAGATCTTTCTCCTGCAATTTTGAAGGCAGTCGAAGAGCTGGGATATCAATCACCTTCTGAGATCCAGGCTCAATGTATACCGTTATTGCTAGAAAGAAAGGACGTGCTGGGACTAGCGCAGACGGGTACGGGCAAAACGGCGGCGTTCGCGTTGCCGCTATTAAACAATGTTGACGCATCCGTTAAGCAACCACAGATATTAGTATTGACTCCAACACGCGAACTGGCTTTACAGGTCGCTGAAGCCTTCAACCAATACGCTAAATACACCAAAGGTGTTGAAGTATTGGCTCTGTATGGCGGACAAAGCTATGGCGTGCAACTAAGCGCACTACGCCGTGGCGCACAAATCATTGTGGCAACACCGGGTCGTTTGATTGACCATATTAACCGTAAGACCATTGATTTGTCGGATCTGAAAGCCTTAGTGCTGGACGAAGCTGATGAAATGCTACGCATGGGCTTTATCGATGATGTTGAAAGCATCATGGAAAAAACCCCCGTAGAGAAGCAAACCTGTTTGTTCTCTGCAACTATGCCAAAGCAGATCCAATCTATTTGTTCTAAGTATTTAGATAACGCAGAACAAGTAAAAATCACACCACGTAACTCGACTGTTGACACTATTGAGCAAGTTTACTGGCGTGCAACAACGCATAAAAACAAAGCCATCGTACGTTTCTTAGAAGCGGAAGATTACGATGCGTCTATCGTGTTTGTGCGTACTCGTAACGATACTGTTCAGCTAGCTGAACTACTTGAGCGCGAAGGTTTCTCTGCGGCACCACTTAATGGTGACATGAACCAGCAAGCCCGTGAACGCACAGTAGAGCGTCTGAAAAGCGGTCTGTTAGACATCGTTATCGCAACTGACGTTGCGGCACGTGGTCTGGACGTAGATCGACTGAGCCTGGTTATCAACTATGATATCCCCCAAGACAGCGAAGCCTATGTTCACCGCATCGGCCGTACAGGTCGTGCTGGTCGTAAAGGTAAAGCTATCCTGTTTGTTAAAGGTAATGAGCGTTATCTGCTACGTAACATCATGCGCCACACTCGCTCAGACATCGAGCAAGTGGAACTGCCTAACGCGAAAGTTGTTGAGCAAAAGCGCATTGAAGCACTACAAGGCAAGCTAAGCCTCGCGCTTGATCACAAAGACATTGAGTTCTTCAGTGAAGTGGCACAAGGCATGGCTGAAAAGCTAGAGCTAACTCAAACAGAGTTGTCCGCTGCACTACTGTGTCTGGCACAGCAGCAGTCTCCACTGAAAGTGCAAGAGATCCAGGTACAACGCGAACGTCGTGAGCGCGATGGTAATCGTGACGGTAACCGCGAACGTCGTGGTGAGCGTGGCGAACGTAAAGGCAATGCACGTCGCAACACCGGTCCTATGGATACCTATCGTATCGAAGTAGGTCGTGAGCACGGCGTACAGGTCAAGAACATCGTTGGTGCGATTGCAAACGAAGCAGATATCTCAAGCAAGTTTATCGGTGAAATCCGTTTGTTTGATGAGCACAGCACAGTGCAGCTGCCTCAGGATATGCCAGCAGATACTCTGTCTCACTTCCAGAGCGTTTACATTTGTCAGCGCCCAATGAAGATGAGCAAGAGCACACACCCGGCCGATCAGGGCAATGGTGGTGAGCGTCGCGGTGGCGAACGTCGTTCAGGCGGTCGTGATGAGCGTCGCTTTGAAGGCCGCAACGAAGGCCGTGGCGAAGGTCGTGGCGATCGCAAGCGCAGCTTCAAAGACCCACGTGGTGACAAGCGTGATAACAGACGCAAAGAGCGTGGTGAGATCAGCTTTTCATAATCTGATTTAGATGAAAAACCGCTTCAGCTGAAGCGGTTTTTTTATGCCTGAGCCTTGATACACCTCAACCAGATGACGCGCACCATTACTTGATCCAATCGCGCGGATCAAAGCGGTAGTAGTCACTCAGCAAATAGAATAACTCCGGATTTTCCTGCTTTAGTTGTAAAGGCTTTTCAATAAACGTTTCAGTTATCACCGCAAAGAACTCCGCTTCATTGGTTGCCCCATATTCGTGTACGACATGTGGCATGTGGTAAGCCAATTGCGTTTTTAACTGCTGATACGCCCGCGATAATACCTCTCCCCACTTTTTGTAACTCATCCCTTTTGGTAACCGGGGTGTGCCATTTGTCTGGCCTGTCTGTTGATCGAGCTGATGCGCAAATTCATGAAACACCAGATTATGGCCATCTTCAGGTAAGCGGTTACCCTCAAGCACATCGTGCCAGCTCAAGACCAGCGTGCCACCAGGCCAGGACTCGCCCTGACGCACCACGGTATGAAAGCTCACCAGCCCCGCACTGTCACGATTATTCTGTCCGGCATAATAACTGCTGGGGTACAACAAGATCTCTTTCACATTGGGATACAGCGGCCAGCGTTGATTAAGTACCAGCAGGCAGGCATCAGCCGCGATGATCAGCGCCATAGCCCGATTGGTTTTCAATCCATCTCGACCAAGCAGCCGCTTTTCTCCTAAAAACCACACGATGTGCCGCTCCAGCCGAGCCCGATCATGATCGGTCATATTGCGATAAATTGGCATATATCGCAGCAGCACCTGCCTGTCCAGCTCATTCAAAGTTTGCGTGCGATATTTACGCTGCCAGTAAGCGCGCTTGATATCGTCGAGTCGCCAGTAAATGATACAAAATACCACCAGAGCGACGAGTAAACTGATTTCTGTCATTGATTATTACGCGTTGATATTTTATTCAGAGATGCGCACCACGGGCAGTCTTTTCAAGCGAGATTTGTTAAAATCCTCGACACTTTAAAAAATATCTAACAGTATCAAGTCCGTATGTCCTTGCCCATCGAACAGATTAAAGCCCAATTTTGTGACCATTTAACCGCTGGCAACGTAATTGTTGCCGCCGCCACTGGCTCGGGGAAATCAACGCAGCTCCCCGTCTGGGCCACCCGGCAAGGTCGGGTCCTGGTGATCCAACCACGTCGCATAGCCTGCACTTCACTGGCTGAGTATGTTGCCCGGCAACAAGGTTGCAAGCTCGGTGAACAAGTCGGGTATGCCATTCGTTTCGAAGGCGTGTTTAGTGATAACTCGCAAATCGTATTTGTCACACCTGGTGTGGCGTTACGCTGGTACTTTGAAAATAAGTTGACCGACTATGACACTATCATGCTGGACGAATTCCATGAGCGACGCTGGGATATGGACCTGTTACTTGCCTTGTTGAAACAGCAAGCTGCGCATCATCTGATAGTCACCTCTGCCACTTTGTCAACACAGCGACTAGTGCGTTACCTAGATGCTCCCTTACTGACTTCCACAGGCAAGATGTTCGACGTTGAAGAGCGCTTTCTTGCCAAAGATATGCGCGCTATGCCAAGTAAAGACGACCTGAGTGAAAGAGTTAAGGCTGCATGTGATTATGCCCTGCAATATACCAATGGCGACATCCTGGTGTTCCTCCCTGGTAAAGGAGAAATCGTACAGTGTGCTGCGCAGTGTAAATCACTTGATGCGCTGATAGTCCCGTTATTCAGTGGCTGTGCACCAGATGATCAGCACCGAGCTTTACAACAGCAACCACAACAACGAATCATTCTGGCCACTAATGTGGCAGAAACCTCACTGACCATACCCAATATTACCTGCGTGATCGATTCAGGTCTGGAGCGACGCACCCACTTAAGAAATGGTAAAACAGTACTGGGCCTAGATACAATCGGCAGAGATTCTGCAAAACAACGTCTGGGCAGGGCCGGACGCACCCAGGAAGGGCTCTGTCTGCGCCTGTATGGGCAATATGCGCCGTTGATAGACACTACCCCGCCAGAAATACACAGAGAGGCCCTCACTGAGCTGGTATTGGCTGCTGGCTGTGCCACTGATGGCATAGACACACTCAACTTTATTGACCCGCTGCCTGCAAGCTCCGGGCAACGCGCACTCGACCTGCTCAGGAAAATAGGTGCGCTAGACGAACATAGCCGTGCAACTGAACTTGGCAGACAGCTCTACCCTTTGCCCGTCGATGTCGAATTGGGCCATCTCATCACCTGTATGCCGGATAACCGTCTACGTCAGGCGATGATTGATGCCGTGGCCATTATGTCGGTACCGGCACGCGTATACCGGCTGCCGGGGTCAACGGAGCAACTTGAGGCACTCAGTAAGGCACTGCCCCACAATTGCGACCTGGAGCTGGTCATTGCATTACTGCGCGGAAAAGCCCCTGGCGTGCTGATTGAGGACGAAGCCATTCGTGAAGCTCGGCTATTCAGCCAGCAACTCAGAGACGCCTTTGCGTTACCACCGCTGGATAAAGCCGCCAGTTATGACCGAAATGCGCTACTTAGCGCCATTGCATCTGTCCGCCCGGACTGGTTGTTTATTAAAAAGGATAACCGTCGCGGTGGTTTTGGTAATGGCCACAGCGAAGTGGTACCGGCAAAAGAATCTCGTATTTGTGACACGAGTGAAGCTATCCTGGTGCTTGATACCTATGCGCTGGCAGGAAAAGGCGTAAAGCAGGCAACCACGCTGGCGACTCTCGCAGCCCCTATTTCGCGCGCCTTACTCTCCCAATATGCATCAACAGACGCCAGGCTTGAAGGCGCATACCTGGAAGACGGCAAAATATGGGCTGAACTGACGCATAACTACGCCGGGGCAGTATTGTCGCGGCAACAGCAGCTTGCTGAAGGACCACACCTGATCCCCGCGTGTGTTAAATTAATCGAACAAGCGCTGCTTTTTGACGGTGTCTGGCAACAAGTAAGTATGATGCTGGACTACCAACACCTTTACCACCAGTATGAACAAAGTGAATTACCGATACTCCCGAATACAACCCAGTGGCTAACACAAACCCTCATGGATTTAGGCGTTGAAACACAGGATGACCTTGAATTAATTGAAGCACAGGATTTATTTTATTTTCCCATAGAGGCCTGGATAATCGACCCCTTTATTGAGAAATACCCACTAAGAATCACCTTGCCTGAACTAACGATGGCAGTCACCTACAGCTTTACCGCCAAGCGCATTGTACTCGAGTATATACAGGGTAATCGTAAAGACGCCCCGAAACGCTGGGAGCTTCCTGCCTGGGCAGGATTTAAAATTCGCTATAAAAAGGCCAGTAAGGTAGTGGATGTAAGGTAGCCGAGGAAAGTTTTATGGCGAGTCTAATTTAACTAGTGGTATAAGGTTACTTAAAAAATGTGCTTCATCAGCACTGGTTTTTAATACATATACAGACTTATAAACTGCGTAAGCCTGTATATGTGCTGGGAATTACTGCGTTACTACTGTCGGTTATTTGTTAAGCCACGCTGATTTTCTCGCATTGCATCTTGTGCATTCTTACGAGCTTCTGTTCTTTGCTTGGCGGTTGAACAACTTGTTTTGGGAATATTTGACCCCAGAGAACGAACTTGCTTACAACGATACCCGTTATTTGCCTGACTGCCGTCGTCTTTCGAGCTGCTGGTACTATTACACCCTGTCAAAAGTAAACCCAATGTAGAAACGAGAATTAGTGCTTTGGTTTTCATGACTTCTCCTTGCTTTAAGCAATCTTTTATAATTTCATTACAAGGTATATAACAAGTACCCAAAAAAGTCAAACCATGTGAGGGTTATTAATATATTAATGTTTTTTGATGACTTTCACTACATGATAAGCGATTTTTTCGCAACCCCCCATATGTATACCGTTAAACCAAGCATTAACTATTAGCGTTGGAATTTAATAAATATAATTTATAACCTTCAGCACCATTATAAACACAAAAACAACATAGATTTAAAAGCCATTAAACAATCAAATAAACCCATATAAATAAAAATAAACCAAATAAAAATAAACCGATATAAATACGAAAAGAGTTATAAGTTAGCAATGCTTTCTTATTATTAGGAATAAAGGCTATCCGACATAAATACATTCAGGTAAATAACGAGAGAAATAATCACCACCCTCGCAAGCAGGGGATAAAAACTAGCAATAAAAAAGGCCGCAAAAGCGGCCTTTTTTATCTCTATACTACTTAGAAGCTGTAATCTACGCTCAGGTAGTATGTACGTAGTAGCTGGTCATAGTAACGACCTTCGTAGCCTACTACGTGACCTTCTGGATCACCCAGTGAGAAAGGTGGCTCTCTGTCAAACAGGTTGTTGATACCGAATGTAATAACAGTGTTTTCAAAACCGAAGTAATCGATCTTGTAGTCTGTCTTAACATATGAAGGAATCTTCAACTGTACATGCTCTGTCACAAATGCTTGTGAACCTACACCTTCTTCGTTGTACACAGTTTCCATCACTGGATTAGCAATAGTACCACGAACAACTTCTACGCGGTCATCTGAATAGCTAGACTTGTAGCTAATACGAAGAGAGTGTGAGAAATCACCATGTGTCAGAGTATTTTGGATCTGAGCAACGTTGCGGAATACAACTTCTTCGTCAGTACCATACTTACCAAGGCTAGATTCCCACTCATAAGGTACAACACCCGGCGCTGTGTACTGTGAGTCAATGATATGAGTGCCCTGAAGTGTCGTCTTCAACTGACCAAAGCTCAGCTCATTGTTGAATTCGAATTTCCAGTCAATACCTGACGTTTCTGTTTTACCCAGGTTCAAGTACTCACGCTCAACCGACAGAAGTCTCTGAGTGTCATCCGCTGTACTAGTGTGGATCTGGAAGCTATCGTTAAACAGGTTAACATTTTCGAACATGTAGTCAAAGTCAGGGGCTTCTACCTTACCTTCGATTTCAATGCTCCAGTAGTCCAACTGAATCGTTGTATCTGACGTAGGCGAGTAAACAAAACCGATTGACGATTGCGTTGACTCTTCAGGTGCCAGAGTTGGGTTACCTTTCAGGAATGCTTGATACTGTGTACTACCTGTAGGACAGAACGCTTCACGGTTTGCATCACCCAGATTTGGACACGTATAGCTTGCACCGGTTACACCATTGTAAGCCAATGGTTGAGCGTAGCTACGAAGAGACGCAACTTTGAAGCCAGTACCATATGAACCACGCAGAACCAGGTTATCGGTCGCGTTATAACGCAAGCTCAGCTTGTACGTAGTATCGCTGTTAGACTCATATGTTTGCGTGTCTGAAGGATCGTTATTCTTAACTTTACCGATGCTGTCGTAACGTAATGCCAGGTTTGCACTCAAGTCTTCCAGAATTGGTACCTGGAATTCGGTGAACGCACCGTACTGACTACGCTCCAGGTCATAACCTGTATCGTTTGCTGGTGCATTTGATTCACGATTGATCTGTGCTTCGGTCAGGATAAGTGCATAGCTGTTTTCACGGTAGTCAATACCGTAACCTACATACACTTCACCTGCAGGTAATTCAAACAGCGGCTGAGACGCACGAATATCGAAAGACAACATTTCTGTTTCTACGGTATCCCAAAGACCACGCCACTGAACGCTCTCGATTGCATCTTTTGACGCCTGGTCACCAGCAAATTCTTCTGCCGTGGCAAATACGTCAATAGAACCACCAGCGATTGTCGGTGCAAAAGTAGAACGGTTGTAGTAACCGTTTTTAACGTGATCTTCACGCTCGTTCTTCGAATAAACAACAGCAGTGTTGAAGTCGATATCGTTCAATACCGTACCTTCAAGGCCTAAGATAACATTGATAGCAGTGTTATCGTATTGGTTGGTACGGTTACCACCTGGTAGAGCACGCCATGCAGCACGGAACTCTGATGCATTAGCTTTTTCTTCTTCTGTCAGGTGCTTTTCAACGTATTTTGTGTAAAGTACGCTGTTTGCTGAGTCACCATTAATCGCACCCAAGTTCAACTGACCTGTTGGGTTTGGAGCAATACGTGACGTCATTGTGAAGTCGGTATAAGAAAGAGTTGAGAACGCTTGGATATCGTCAGTGATTGCAAAATCACCTTGTAGGATGAAAGCTGTACGCTCTGTCTCAGGGTAGATCTCTAGTGTGCTTGTGAAGTCGAAAACACAGTCTACACCGCCAGCATTACCAAATGGAGAGGCTGCTGTGTCTGGTGCACAAGAACCATTTTCGGCATAGTACGGGCTGAAGCTTTTAGTGTAAGCGCCGTTAATTGGACGACCTTCTTCATCACGCTCACCAATGAAAACGTGCGCAATTGCAGGGATCGCGTTACCAGAACCATTCAGCTGGAAGTAAGAGTTACCATCTACTTCAAACTCAAGGAAACCTGTTTTAGCAAAATCACGATCTTTAGAGCGAAGCGTTTCAGATTTTTCATGGCTAAGTGAAGCTACTAAGCTGAAACCATCTCTGTCGAAGTCACCAAAACCAGTTGTGAAGCTCAGGTTGTAAGACTCTGCGCCGTCTTTTGGACGGTCCATACGTGCTGATACTGTAGACTCATCAGCCTGATCTTTAAGGATAAAGTTAATTACACCAGCGATCGCATCCGAACCGTATAGTGCTGATGCACCATCAGTTAGAACTTCAACACGCTCGATAGCAGCAAGAGGGATAGAGTTTAAGTCAACCGCGTTGCCTGAGTCAAGAGGTGCAAGACGACGACCATTTAGAAGTACTAGTGTGTAGTCTTCACCAATACCACGTAGTGATGCTGTAGCCTGACCAGTACCGCCGCCACCAACAGAAGAAGTTGGAGTTGTGAAACCCTGCATCGATGGGATTTGTGCAACCAGGTCACCAACATTAGTAACACCAGTGTTTTTAATATCTTCTGCAGAAATGATATCAACAGGAAGTGCACCCGCAAGGTCTGTGCCTTTGATGCTTGAACCTGTTACTTCGATTTTCTCGATTTTCTCTTCTGATTCTTCTGCATTTACTGCAAAAGCTGTAGCAGATACTGCACCGTACATCAGTGCTAAGCGGACCGCTTTCGAGATCTTGCTATTTAACATTTGTTTTCTCCCTGGCTTTAAATAAATCTTTTAAAGCATTGTTTTTATGTATTTTCTTGATTTTATATGGGTAACAAGTGCGTACACTTTTAGCCATATTGGTGAAACATACTAATCGCATGAAAAACAAAAGGTCAACAACCTTTTTTAAAACGGAAACAAAAAACCCAAAAAAGAAACAAAAAAACACATTAAAAACAAAGAGTTATAGGGATTAAATTATCTGACTCATATCTGTAGTGATTTTAGAGCCTTGTTACATGTTAATTTGACGTTTTTTTAATCGCACAGATGGTTTTAAGACGACGCATCTAAAAGTGAATGACTAGAACCGCACGGGGTGGAACTTGACTGAACGTAAGCACTTTGTAAATAAAAAATTGTTGCAAAAAACACAACAGGTATAATTGCGATTATTTGCAACAAAAAAGCCCCTGCAATTAGCAGGGGCTTGTTAGTTGTGTCTACTTAGTCAGGCAGAATTAGAATGTGTAATCTGCTTGTAGGTAGAAAGTACGACCATACGGGTCAGCATAACGCGGGTCGTAACCAACCTGGTGACCAGCTGATGCGTTCAGAGTGAACGGAGGCTCTTTGTCAAACAGGTTCTTAATACCGAATGCAATGTTTGCATTGTCGCCCCAAGCGTAAGCAAGACGATAGTCGAAAGTCATGTAAACAGGGATGTGTTTCTGGATAACACTACCGTCTACCGCTGAATCCCAATCATCAGCCTTAGCAACATAGAAGCTCACGTCTGCGCTTGCATCTGTGTAACCGCTACGCGCTTTAAGGTTCAGGCTGTGCGTGAAGTCACCATGTGTGAACGTGTTGTTGAAGTTAATGATGTTGCGGAAAGCCACTTCTTCATCTGTACCTACTTTACCAAGGCTAGTATCCCAAGTATCTGTAGTACCTACACGCAGACTCTCATCTTCGATTAGGTATGTACCCATCAGGCTAGACTTCAGCTCACCAAACGAGAAGTTGGTTGTGAAATCAACATGCCAGTCGATACCTGAAGTGCGAGACTCACCAACGTTACGCGCAGGCTGGATGATAGCAAGAACGGTATCGCCCGTACCTCTGTCAACTTTAGTTGTGAACAGCTCATCGTAAGTTACCGGATCGTCGAAGATTTGGTTCTGAGTCAGACGGCGAACCTCGTTCTCCATCTTGATGTTCCAATAGTCAACACCAAAGCTTGTACCTGTGTCACCAGCCCATACAAAACCGAACGTGTACTGCTTAGATGTTTCAGGCTGAAGGTCTTTTTCACCTTCACGGTATACATCATATTGCAGTTTATCCTGGTGACAGTATTGCGCCTTTTCAGGAGCCAAGCCAGCCGGACAATCGTACGGTGATGCAGTTACACCAAACTCAAGACGAGGTGCCGCAATTTGACGCATGGTCGCAGCCTTAAAGCCAGTACCGTAGCTTGCACGTAGTAGCAACTCGTCAGTTGGGCGGTAAGAAAGGCTTATTTTATAAGTTGTATCGTCAGCACTGTCGTTAACAGTCTGGTTGCCAGTGCGTTTTGAATCAGTGATTTCACCAATTTCATCGTAACGTAGTGAACCAGTTACTTCTAAGTTTTCCAGTACTGGCACGATTACTTCTGCAAATGCACCGTAGCTGTCACGCTCAAGGTCAAACTCAGTACCAGCAGCTTCAAACAGAACAATCTCAGCATTTTGACCCGCACCATTGGTCAGTGAATAGCTTGACTTGCGATAGTCGAAACCAACACCTAAATAAACAGTACCAGCATCCAGCTCAGCGATTGCGCCTGAAGTCTTACCTTCAATTGCGAACAAATCAGTGTCAGTGGTATCCCAAAGGCCATTAAACATGGTGTTTGCTACCATCTGGTTTTGCTCGTCAGAAAGGTTTTCTGGAGCATCAAAGATGTTAATCTGACCAGACGTGACCAGCTCCATGAACTCTTTCTCTAACGGATAACCAGTAAGACGAACCTGCTCACGCTCAGCGCCTGAGCTAGTGATGGCGAAGTCGTAAGACCATTCGTTAAATTCACCACGCAGACCAGCAACGATGTGTGACGTAGTTGCAGTCCACTCATCAGTACGGTTACCACCTGGAAGTACACGCCAGCGTGCTGACACACCACCTTCAACCATATCAGCTTTAACAGCGTCAGGCAGGTGCGTAATTACGTTGTCTTGTACAAACTGGCTATTTTCATCAAGAGAGAAACCACCAGTTGGGTACGGAGCGATACGCGTAATCATTTCAAACTTAGATGCAGACGCAGTTACATATGCTTCCATATCGTCGTTAATGGCTGCAATCGCTTGTAGGAACAAGTTGTCACGAGTACTTTCTGGTTGAATTTCTAGCGTGCTGGTGTAGTCAAATTGACACGCGTTACCAGAAGGTGCACTTGTTGTGTGACATGAACCGTTCACTTCTTTGTACGGGTTCAAAGAGTACGTTGATGTTTTACGGTTACCGTTGTCATCCAATACATATGCACCAGCATCATCGCGCTGATAGTATTTAACGTATGCATTACCTGGGATCGCGTTTGAAGAACCAGCGATCGCAACTAGGTCCTGACCAGCGTGCTCAAACTCAACGAAACCTGTTTTTGCGAAATCACGGTCAACTGAACGTAGGTTGTCCTGCTCATCGCGGCTGTAGCTCACCATAACATTGAAGCCATCACTGTCCAGGTCACCGAAACCTGTTGTGATAGAGAAGTTTGAGCTAGACGTATCTGAAGGCTTGTCATAACGAGCGCTTACAGTAGTCGCTTGAACGTCATCTTTCAGAATGAAGTTAACAACACCCGCGATAGCATCAGAACCATATAGTGCAGAAGCACCATCTTTCAGGATTTCTACACGCTTGATCGCAGATAGTGGAATTGAGTTGATGTCGATGCTCGAACCTGAATCCGAAGAAGCCATACGGCGACCGTTAACCAGAACCAGCGTGTATTCAGCACCAAGGTTACGAAGTGACGCAGTTTGAATACCACCACCACCACCACCTACTGACTCACCAGCAGCTGTGAAACCCTGCATCGCAGGCAGGTTAGCAATTAGGTCTGGTACACTAGTAACACCAGATTTTGCGATATCAGAAGCGTCGATTACATCGATAGGCAAAGCTCCTTCCAGGTCTGTACGCTTGATAGCAGAACCGGTTACTTCAATCTTTTCGATTTTCTCTTCGCCTTGTTCAGCATTGGCTGCGAACGCAGTTGCTGACACAGCACCAAACGCGATCGCTAAGCGAACCGCTTTTGTTACTTTGTTATTTAACATTGGATTCTCCCTGGACCATACAAGATGGTTATATTTATTTTTTGCGTTAACAAACGCTTTGTATTTTTACCAAAACGGTAACTTAGTGATGCATCTTAAACAACAACTAGACACTAGGTCAACATAGTCTGATGTGTTTTTTGCAATTACCTGAGCGAGGAACGACCTTATTTAACATTTTTTACATCATTTGATGATCTTAAATACACAGATAAGCACATATTAAACATGGGTTTGTGAATGGAATGTGTGAAATGGGTACAATTTTTCCAACCCGTCACACAAGTATTAAAAATGGCAGATTTAGAGTAAACAGAGAGCACTTATCCGCCTGTCACAGGCCGCTTTATAACCAAAGAAGATGTGAACGAGAAATGTTCACGAAAGTAAGGGGCAGAATACCAGACTCGTAATTGACTTAAGAAGGTGGCAAAAAAAAAAGCCCCTTACGGGGCTTTTACTAAATTAGTTCATCTGCAAATTAGAAGCTGATGTTATAACCTGCAAAGATTTCACGACCAATGTGGCCCGTGTTATAGATTGAGTAGTCTTCATAGACACCCTGACTATTGAACACAACACCTTTGTCAAACAGGTTACGTGCACCCAGAGTGAATGTACCGTAGCCATCGCTGTAGTACTTCATATTCAGGTTATGAGTCACGTAAGTTGGTAAAGAGCCACTGTAAACATTGTACGGTTCTTTCCCATCTACTTTCACTACAGACTGAGTCTCGTAAGTATCAGCAATAATGTCTGTAGTCCAGTTCACTGTGTAGTTATCAACTGCGTAGTTGATAGTGAACTGAGAACGCCACTCAGGTGTTTCCGGCGCACCCTTCTCATCTTCTTTTGGACCAGTGAAGTAGACATCTTCACCTACCTCTGTCAGTAATGTGGTTACATTTCTGAATTTGAAATCACCAAAAGAAGTTTCTAGCTTATATGACAAGTCAATGTCGAAGCCTTTACGAGACATAAAGGCGCCGTTAGCATATTGCGTATTGGCTTCAACGATTGCACCATCTGCACCTCGCGTAATACCAACTTCTGGGTAAATAGCCTGAATTTCATCTAACTTACCGGCGTTTTCAATGTGGATAAGATCCTGAGCAGTGATTAGTGAAATAACATTGTCGATTTCAAGCTCAAAGTAGTCGACTTTAATTGAGACATCTTCAAAACCAGAGTAAACCACACCCAGGTTCATATAGCTTGACTCTTCTGGGCCTAACTCGTCATTACCTTTACGCATTTCATCGAATTGACCTTCAGGACAGTCAACAGCCGGGGTGCCCTGCGCTGCACAGCTTACATAGTCATATGCATAAGGACTGCCTTTAGAGTCTTTGGCATTTAACTCTTTAAGAGACGGTGCACGGAAGCCTTCAGAATATGAAGCTCGAAGCAAAAGGTCATCCATCGGACGGTAGTCAAGCTTAACGCTTGGGTTACCCTCACCACCAAAATCACTGTAGTCGTCATAACGGTATGCCGCGCTCAGCGTCAGGTTATCAAGAAGAGGGAAAGCCACCTCATAAAATACTGCCGTTACATCACGCTCACCAGCACCTGAACCACCAGCATCACCACCAACGAGTCCTGCTTCATTTTGCGCATCATAGCGCTGGTTCAGAGTCATATCAAAGTATTCAGCACCAACGTAGTGTGCAATAGCGCCCGCCTCTAGTTCACCCAGTTCAAAGCCCAGGCCAGCAAACACATGATCCAGCTCACTCTGACTTTCTGTGTAGGTAGTCGCACGCATATTGTTGATCCCTTGCTCAGAGTCCAACGCTATATCTCGAGACTGGTTGTAGGCCAGACCAGCCCAACTAACGTAGTAACGACCAGCTGTTCTGTAGTCTAGCTTCGCTTTATGATATGACACTTCCCACTCAGCGGTGTCACCGAACATACCTTTCAGACCCAAGGTGTAATCTTGCTGATAATCGGTTACTTCACCGTCACGGTTACCCAATTGATACCAACGGAAATACCCGTCTTGCGCTACGTCTGTTGGGTTATGCTCATTGCTTGCAGGCATATCTGCCCAAACAGCAGCAGCAGGTGCGTAACGACCAAACGAATCATTACGGCTAAACATAGCCCGACCATAAAGTTCCAGATCGTCTGTTAGCTCATAGGTAATGCTCGTCATCGCAGAGTCACGTTTTGTTGACGCCATGTTAGCTGAAACATTGGCGTAGGCGTAACCACAAACTTGTCCTTTACCGATCCCGCCTTTAGAGGTACCTTGGTCAAGTACGCCCACGAAACCAGGAACGCTTTTGGTCAATTCATCACATTTTGGAGACGCTAAAAATCCATCTGCTGTTCTGATAGAAGCGCCATACAGACTAATTCCAACCGTTTCATCACCCAAAGAGATCAAACCATCTTTATTTTTGTCTTCCATTGACGCGGCTGTGTAGCTGCGGTCACGGTCAAAAATTGGGTTACGCTGTTGGTGGTCGTAAACAAAAGTAATGTTACCTTTGTCAGAACTTACACCAAATGCCATTGACATTTGTTTAGTGTCAGCACCTTCTGCTTCAGGGCGTCCAACCTGAATATCGAAAGACACACCTTCAAAGTCTTTTTTCAGGATAACGTTGATAACACCAGCAATGGCGTCAGAACCATAGATAGCTGAAGCGCCATCTTTCAGAATTTCAATACGCTCTACCGCCGCCATAGGGATTGAGCTCAGGTTAGCACCACCACCATTCAGTGAAGGAGAGCTACCCATACGCTTACCGTCAATCAGTACTAGAGTACGACCTGCACCGGCACCTAATAAACTTACTGTAGCTTGTGACTGACCGCTGTTACCTGAGCTTGGGATAACAGAACCAAAGCTGTTAGACGTCACGCTTTGTAGTGCTTCGGCCACAGAAACACGGCCCTGGCCTTCGAATTCAGCGGTAGAGATTACTTCAACCGGGCTTGCACCTTCCATGTCGACACGCTTGATACGCGAGCCTGTGATTTCAATGCGTTCTACTTTTTCAGCACCTTCCTGAGCAGTTGCAGACTGTGCGATCACAGCCGTAGACGCAGCACCAAATGCCAGTGCTAAACGCACGGCCTTAGTTACTTTAGTGTTCAACATGTGTTTTCTCCCTGGGCTTACACGTGGCGGTAAGCATGAGTATTGTTGGTATTTATAACGAGCTTGCCGAGTAAATTTCAGCAGTCTCTGAATTTTCGCGACGGATACTAATCGCGACCTGTGTTAAGCGTCAAACCGCCCAGACTTAACAGACAGGCACACCAATAAAACAAGGAAAACCCAAGCTTTTAACAGGGCTTTAAAGTTAATTACTACTCACTTCAAAATAAATGTATTTTTTAATTGAATTCACATGAAGACTGTACACAAAGAACACAAGGACCAATATCAGGAAAGAAATGCAAGTCGCATTTTAGTTAAAAAAAATATTTTTAAATTTGGTTTGTTTGCTGTTTTTTTATGCGAAAAATAACACCCAAACAAACCATTACCAATTTTGTTAGTATGTATTTACATTCAAATAAAGCTTTGTTTCACTTGCTTTTCTGTGATGAGCGTCAAATAAACGGAAAAAAAAATTTGCTTACAAGCAGCTAAAAAACCGCTTGCACGCTATTACAAATCTGACGACCAATCCAGCGTTCGCTGACCATTTAAGGTAATGGCATCCAGGTCAACATCCGGTAGCATCTGGTAAATGGGTAAAATCTGTTTTTCTATATAG
The DNA here is from genome assembly GCF_015356275.1 of Pseudoalteromonas sp. PPB1. NCBI lineage: Bacteria > Pseudomonadati > Pseudomonadota > Gammaproteobacteria > Alteromonadales > Pseudoalteromonadaceae > Pseudoalteromonas > Pseudoalteromonas sp. PPB1. The sequence continues at coordinate 173,679 of NZ_JACEQV010000003.1, forward strand.
TGGCTGTAATCCGGGTTAGATAACACCCCCTGTATCAGCCTCGGACCTGTTGTACTTATATAGTAGGCAACCTGACTCCCCTTACCCAGGTTTCTCGCAGACCCACGACTATGTGCTTCTTTCGCAGCCCTGACATGAGGCGGAATATTTTTAACATAGGCATTCAGCGGTTTGCCCAGGCGTTTTTTGTAGACCAACTTATTATCAACCTGACCGCTGTTGATCAATGCGATGTATTGCTCCGTTACCGCAACCACATTTTCATTATCAAATAAGGCCCGGATCACCGCCTGCTGATACTCTTTGGCAATCTCAGTCCAGTCACTGCGCACCGTCTCCAACCCTTTGAACACCAACTCAGCCCCCCGCTCGGTTTGGATCTGACCGACATAACGCTTTTTGGATCCCGTTTCCTGACCTCGGATGGTCGGCATAAAGAACGGGCTATAGTGGGTTTCAAACTCAATTTCCAGATAACTGGGTAAACTAAACTGGCTGTCAACCTGCTGCGTCCAGCGTTGATTAATCTCTTTCATCAGGCGCTCACCGAGCTGCTGGCACAGCGCAGGAGACAAAGACTCTGGTACGCATACAAAGGTTGAATCTGTATCACCGTAGATCACCTCGTAGCCCATTTCTTCAATCCAGCGACGTGTGGTCTGCATAATTTCGTGACCACGCAGGGTGATGGAGCTAGACAAACGCGGATCATAGAATCGGCAACCTCGAGACCCCAGCACCCCATACAAGCTATTCATAATGATCTTGATGGCCTGTTGCAGCATTTTTTCGCCACGATCTTTGGCTTCCTGTCGGGCTTGTGCCAGCTGGGCTACCAGCTTAGGTAAATGATGATAGGTTCTGGAAAAAGTGCCTTCATTGAACCCGCTAATTGCATTGTCAGGAGAGTTGAGCCCTTCGATGAGCCCCATAGGGTCAATATGGAATGTACGTATAATAGAGGGGTAAAGGCTTTTGAAGTCCAGCACCAGCACATTTTGATATAACCCTGGCCGCGAATCCATCACGTACCCTCCAGGGCTGTCGAATGTCAGGCCATGCTCACCCAAATTGGGCGCGATATAACCGCTGCGATGTAATAGTGGCAGATACAAGTTTGTAAATGCAGCTACGGAGCCACCCATACGTTCCAGCTCAAGGCCGGTTAACTGAGTCCGGGCAATTGCGAATTCAAGCAAAGACAACTGAGTAAAAATGTCCCATACCAACACGCAATCTTGCAGGTTATAGGCTGCAAGCGCAGGCTTATCATGATGGAACAGGCGGATGATCTCTTCCAGCCTGTCATCCTGAGTGAGTAACTTGCTTTCTCCAAGTACCTGCTGGGCCACGTAGCTCAGCTTAAACGTTTCAAAATGGTAGGTGGCATTTTTCATCGTATCTATGCCATCCAGCACCACCCGACCTGCTACCAGCACGCGGGTAAAATTTCCTTTGGATACTTGTATCGGGGTGCCATCCCGACCGATACTCAGCGAGACACCCAATGCTTCTGAACGCTCATGAAGTACCACACAATCGAACTCAATCACGTTCCAGCCTATAATCACGTCTGGATCAAGGCGATTGATTTCCTCGACCAATGCCTGCAACAGAGCCAATTCATCATCAACCCAGCGTACATCCACATCGCTTGTCTGAGGGTCTCCAATCATGATGACGCGCCGCTGCGTTTGCGTCACCAGCCCAACTGAAAACAACACCCCCTCACCACTACATTCTATATCCAGCGACAACATAGACAACTCAGGAACATAATGCGGTGCCGGTTTCAGGCGCGCTTGCTGGATCTCAATATAGCCAGCTTTGTTTACTGCATGACCGGATACCCAGGCACCACCGCGTATAAAGCGCTCCATCAGATAACGATCCGCATGACGAATGTCAGCTTCATATAAGGTAACCTGAGAGCCCAGGTGCTCCTTGCACTGGTAGTAGCTACTCAATGTAGGGCAATAGAGGCCCGTCACAGCAGATTGATCAAAGTGTTTAAGTGCAAGCGGTCGGAACTCCACACCCTTGACTTGCCCAGCCAGGAGAGCCTGCGCCTTTTCAGCCTCCTCTGTGCGAAGAAACAGCACCGCTTGTTGTGCTTCGGTGATCACCTTTAACAAGCCTTCGGCAGATTTCAGCCAATAACAGAGGTGTAACCGGTTGTTAAGGTGGATTTGCTGCCGTGAAAGGATAAAGCCCTGATATACCGCTTGTGCCAAAGGGGATCCCCGCCTAGAATAGAATACCTGTAATTATATCCATACTTTTTTGCTTAAGCGATCCTACATGCTGTCAGATTCTTTAAAAAAAACCATCCGCCAGGCGCACACCAACATTGCTGAACAACTGGAAGGCTATCGCCCTCGCGCCGGGCAAAATTATCTGGTCGCAGAAATCGCTAAAACACTGGGAGGCGACTACCACAAGTCTCAGCGTGTTTGCGTCATTGAAGCAGGAACCGGCACAGGTAAATCGCTGGCTTACTGCCTGGGTGCACTCCCCATGGCGTTGGCAAAAAAGAAAAAGCTGATCATCTCGACTGCAACGGTGGCGCTGCAGGAGCAGTTGCTGAATAAAGAGCTGCCTTTTTTTAGAGAGCACTCCGGGCTCGACTTCAAATTTGACCTGGTTAAAGGGCGCCAGCGCTACATCTGTGTACAAAAACTACTGGCTGCCGTGAGCGGCGAAGAAACACAAATGTCCCTGATGCCCACCACCAGTGCACCTCTATCTGCCATGGAACAACGCTGTTTACAGGAACTGGCGAAAGCCTATCAGGATAAACGCTGGCAGGGAGACAGAGATAGTTGGGCAGATACCATTCCCGACAAAGTCTGGAACCTCATTGCCTGTGATAAGCATGCCTGCCAACGACAATTGAAATCTCATAATCTGTGCCCTTTTCACCTTGCTAGACAAAAAATTGCCCAAATGGATGTATTGGTGATCAATCACGCCTTGTTACTGGCTGATCTGGAACTCGGAGGCGGTACAATTTTAAGCGATCCCGAAGATACCTTTTACGTCATTGATGAAGCCCACCATTTGCCGCATATTACCCGCGACTTTTCATCGGCTGCCGCAACCATTAAAGGCACCATAGAATGGCTCGATAAGCTACTCAAATTCAGCGGCAAAATGGCCAATGTCGTGGTCTCTCAAAAAGCCATCGGACAGAACTTTAAACTTAACGATGCCGCCAATGACGCCAATAAGGTGTTACGTCAGGTCAGAGACATGCTGGATCAATCTGACTACAGCTATAATGATGATGACACGCACCGCTTCTTACATGGTGAAGTGCCAGAGCAACTCAAAGAACGGGCCAAAGACATTGCCGATGCAACTCAGGATGCACTTCGGGCACTGAGCAAGATGCATGATGCGCTAACACTGGATGTGAATGACGGAGATATACAGGGGTTCATTGCCGATCCCATCTTGGCCGAAAGCGGCCAGTATATTAATCGTCTGGAGCAGCTCAACAAGCTGTGGTTCAGCTACGCAACAAAAGGCGAAGGCACTCCTCATGCTCGCTGGATCAAACGTCTCGATTACAAACATCACCATGACTATCTATTGTGCGACTGCCCGATAGAAGTTGGATTTTACCTCAAAGATCACCTCTGGCGTGAGTGCGCCGGAGCCGTGCTGTGTTCTGCTACCCTCAGTGCCATGGGCAACTTTGATCACTTCGCGCGCGAAAGTGGGCTTAGTAATGAGCCCGGCGTCAAATACATCAAAGCCGACTCACCATTTGATTATGCCAAACAGGCGCAGCTGCATATTCCCCAAACTAAAACCGATCCCACCGATAAAGCGTTTAGCGACTATCTGGCCGAGGCTCTGCCTGATTTCCTGGACAAGAAGAAAGCCAACCTGGTGCTGTTTGCTTCCTACTGGCAGATGGATCACGTGGTAGCTAAGCTGCGAAAACAAGACTGGCAGATCCTGGTACAAGGCGAACTATCACGGGAAGAACTATTAAAGCGTCATCAGGCATCTATCGACCTGGGCGCGGGCAGTATTTTATTTGGTACTCAAAGCCTGTCAGAAGGACTCGATTTGCCAGGCAAATATCTCGAAAACCTGGTAATCACTAAAATCCCCTTTGCAGTGCCAACCTCTCCGGTTGAAGAAGCGCAGGCTGAATTTATTCAGTCAAAGGGCGGCAACCCGTTTTTATCTATCACTGTGCCGGATGCTGCCAAGAAATTAGTCCAAAGCTGTGGTAGACTGCTGCGCAAAGAAACGGATTCTGGCCGCATCACCATACTTGACAGACGCCTGGTTACTAAACGATACGGCAAGGCGATGCTGGATACGCTGCCACCCTTTGCGAAACAAATAGACTAATCCATGCTCGAATTTGCTTTAGACCCAGCTACCTGGGCGTTACTATGTACAGTTGCACTAGCCGCTGGTTTTATTGATGCGATTGCCGGTGGTGGCGGCATGCTCACAGTACCTGCCTTACTCACCGCAGGCCTGCCACCTCACATGGCACTGGGCACCAACAAATTGGCAGCCAGCTTCGGCTCGTTAACCGCCAGCTTCACCTATTACAAACAAAACCTCTTCAACCCAAGGTTTTGGGCCGCCTCCGTATTGGCCACGGCCATTGGTGCTGCACTGGGCACTTTACTGGTTGATTCACTGAGCATCGAATTTCTCAATAAGCTCATTCCGGTCATCATTTTGCTGGTTGCTTTGTACAGCCTGTTTGGCAAAATGAGTCACAGCGACTCCATCGATTTACCGAAAAAAACCGGCGTGCTGAAAGTCAAGCAGTGGCTACAAGGCTTGTCTCTGGGCTTTTTCGATGGTCTGGCTGGGCCCGGCACCGGCACTTTTTGGACTGCATCTAATGACATGCTATACAAAATGAGTCTATTACTTAATTGTGGCCTGGCACGTTCGATGAACTTTGTCTCGAACTTCATTTCCCTGATCACGTTTGTCGCGTTGGGCCATGTCAATTTTCTGCTGGGACTGACCATGGGCACATTTCTGATGCTGGGCGCCTGGCTTGGTGCACATTCAGCGATAAAATTTGGCAGCCGACTGATTAAACCCTTGTTTAATGCTGTGGTGATCGTGTTGACCGCTAAGTTGATATTTGAGGCATACATGGTATGAGTCAACCACTGGATAAACTCAGACAACGCGTTAACGAGTTACAACATCATGCTGAGCAGTTTGATAAAGCTAAGTGGTTTGATAAGAACCGCTATATTCAGTCGCAGCCCAGCTTGTTTGACAGCCATGTGTTTCGTAGTAAAAGCCTGAAGCTCGGTGACTATGTAGACGAAGTGAAAGAGGCGCTCGTAAACTTGCCCCCACAATCGCAGCGTCATGCTTTACAATATGCGGTGGAGCACATTGGCGAACAAATTGAAGCCATTATTAAAGTGCTTAAATCAACCCCAGTCTGGGCCAAGGAAAACCGCTTTCGGCCGCATAAAAAAGCAAAAGTGTACCGCCAGGCTGTGAAAAAGATCATGCAACCTTCTCATGAACTCTATCAGGAGTTGTCTCAAAATCATGAATTCGAGCGACGACTGCAAGAAATGATATCACTGCGTCAGGACCAACTGATTAAAGCCTCGCCCGAGCAGGCAAGCCAGCTAAACAAAGAAATCCTTGCCCTGCATGGTCGACTTGGACGGTGCCGAAAAGCCATCAGTGCGACCGAGGATAAGATTCAGCTACAAGAAAAGCAGAATCGCTCCTGATCTGGGTGGTGTCGTTATGTTGTTTTATCACCCCAGCTACAGTGCGCTCTCATTGCCCCCAAAGCACAGGTTTCCGATTGAGAAATATCGCCTGCTCTATCAACAACTGTTACAAACTCCTTGTGCTAGCTGGCTGACACAACCTAACTTAGTCGCCTCACCTGCACAAATCACGTTATGTCATGACCCCGAGTATGTCACAGCGTTTCTCAGTGGTACCTTACCCGACGGCGCAGTCAAACGAATGGGGTTTCCCTGGTCAGAGCAATTAGTGGAACGCACTTTACGCTCTGTGGGAGCAGCATTAGAAGCTGCTCAACAAGCACTCCGCGATGGCTTTGCAGCCAACCTGAGCGGTGGTTATCATCATGCTTTTAGCGACCGGGCTGCCGGTTTTTGTATTTTCAACGATTTGGCGATTGCTGCCAAATATCTCATTCAAACCGGACAGGTCGATACAGTGTTAGTGCTGGATTGCGATGTACACCAGGGTGACGGCAGTGCTGAAATTCTTGCTAACGATACACAAATAATCACGTGCTCGCTGCATTGTGAGCAGAACTTTCCCAAGCTGAAACGTCAATCCGACTACGACTTTGCCTTGCCTGTGGATTGCTCAGATGCCATCTATCTGGCAACACTCAACGACGCCCTGTCGCTTTGCACCCGACTCCATCAGCCAGACATCATCCTTTACAATGCTGGGGCAGATATATATCGCTTGGATGAACTTGGGCACTTAGCGGTTAGCCTTGACGGCGTGCTGGCAAGGGATACTCAAGTACTACGCCATGCCAGGCAGCTGGGGATTCCTTTGATGGCAGCACTTGGCGGCGGTTATCAACGTGCGGTTAGCCGTTTGGTCGATGTGCATATGCAGCTCTTTATCGCATTGCAGCAGGTCTGGCCAGAACGTTTTGTAGCCTCCCAGTCCCAAACATAACACCCCATATGCTTATGCACCAGCCGTTAAAAATTGCCGCTAGCATTAACCACTGAGGTGGTTTATGTTGTACAATTACAATAACTTCAAAATGGAGCATGACAATGAAACTTCATGATGATTTGCACAATTATTACGAAAAAATTGTGCTCGAAAATATTGAGGAACGCGGCCTTGACCACAAGTATGATGAAGATGTCATGGCTGACCTGTGTTGTACCGCGTTAAACCGGTTACCTGCCCGCTATATCCGCTTCGATGTAGACATGGAATTTTATCTGCCGACAGACGAAAGAACCGAGATGGAAGCACGCGTTAAGGACGCCGTTGATTATGCGCTTTCACAAATTTCGAAAAAGAAACAATTTCAGCCATGACTCAAAGCACCTTAGAACACGCACCTGAGCACATTAAACTGGCCGTCGATCTGATCATGTTGCTGGAAGAAAATAATGTCCCGGCAGAGCAGGTACTCGCCGCACTGGAAATCGTTCAGGCAGATTTTGCCAAAAAGCTGGATACAGACAACTTACTCTAAAAAACAAAAAACTTCACATCACATTTACCCTTGTGTCATATTGTCGTCTCACAATGACGACAATTTATGATGTAAGGAACAAACATGACAACACTAAACTTACGTGCACTCACTCTGGTCACATCCAGCCTGCTGAGCGGCGGGGCGCTGGCAAATGACTTTGCGGCACTCGATCAAGCCTTACCTTCTGGCTATGCAATCAATGGGACCGAACCTGTATTTGATTTTGATGGTGACGGGTGCTTGCCCAGTGCTGGGATCAGCCGCAGCGGACAGCAAAATGCAGGGTTAAAAACCTCAGGCAGCCTGGGCGGCAATTGCCGTGACAGCCAATTCTTAAACACGTCAAACACGGTTCATCGCCATGCCTGTAAAGAAACCGACCAGGGTCGTTTCTGTGGTCACTTCTATGCCATGTATTTCAAAAAGGATCAGGTATTCCCATACTTCGGCGGTGGGCACCGCCATGACTGGGAATATGCAGCGGTATGGACTAAAGATGGTCAGGTAACCCATGGCAGCTACAGCGCCCATGGTGACCTATATACAAAACCAGCCAATGAATTACCTTTCGAAAACGGCCATCTGAAAATTGTCTACCACAAAGATGGCATTCTGACCCATGCATTTCGTTTCGCCAAATCGAATGAGGTGGCTGAGAACGGTTACAACCGCTTTGTGACACCAAATATCATCAGTTGGTATACCATGTCGGGAGATGGCATAGACAATCAGGGTTTGCGTGACAAGCTGAACCAATATGACTACGGCTCAGCAACTTTACCGGTAAAAGACAGCCGCTTTTTGACTAACCTCAATCGATTCAAGCCTTCAGGCTATCCGACCTATAGCACGGCTGACGTTTTAGCGGCTCAGTAACCTGAGCATCTGGCCCACGGCAAAGGTGGGCCACACCACTAGGCTGATTTCGCGAGTGTCTCAGCGGAAGTTTGTAGTTTATACTGGGCGAAAAAGCGACTGTCTGCCTCTGAGTCTTTAGGGCAGGCAAAATAGGCGATATCATCGCGTACCGGCTCTGGCCGGGCGTGCTTACCATCTTCCCAATACAATACCGCATGTTTGACCAGCTCTTCCAGATAAGTGTGATCCCAGCTGTAGTGGCAGAAACCATGGTGATCAGACAGATAGGGCGCGTAATCGCCACTGGTTTCAATACCGATTACACCGTTTTTATAGTCAGCGAATGCTTTTGCGTCTTCCTCAGCAGTGGCAGGGTCGACAAAATAGGCGACATCACGACGCGGTGGCAGGGCCTGAGGCAAGCCAAATTTTTCTCTTACGGCCGAACACTCAACGACAATCCAGGAAACAAAATGGGCCCCTATTTGGTGATCCCACTTCAACGCAACAAACATCTCAACTCTCCTTCTAAGCTCAATTCATCTTGGTCCGTTCGGTCTATCCCATACTAAATTAGGATTGTACCTAGGAATGCGCGCGAAGCTTACCGGAAATTATTGTCAAAAAGTAGTCAATTCACCGTTTTTTTCATGACATTTTCTGATCTGGATTAGGAAATCAATGACTCATTCAGTACAGTTTCACGCTCACAGAACGAAGTATGCTTCATCTGAACTCCGTTTAAAAAAAACCCAGAGCCTACCCGGATGTGGTGGTTTGAAATGTGTCTAAATCGATGAAATCGTTACAAGGTATTACAGCTTGGTCAACCACCGCTAATATGTTGCTATTTGTCGTGAAATTCAAAAACTCCAGCTTACCTAACGCTAGCAGTTTTTTGTCATTTCATTAAACTGCACAGTGAAGCTCAACACTTGGACGTTGTTATGAACCTGACACGCAATTCACTGAAAAACCCCGCTGCTGTCGTCGTGATCCTGGTGCTGCTAATACTGTTTGGTATTCTCAGTATTTTTAAGTTACCGATCCAACTTACGCCGGATATAGAACAACCACAAATAACCATATTTTCTGGCTGGCGGGAAGCGGCTCCCGAAGAAATCGAATCAGTGATCATAGAACCACTGGAAAACGCAGTTAAAAATACGCCAGGCGCGCTGGAGGTAAACACCACCATCAATCGCGGCAACGGCTTTATCTCCTTAACCTTTGCCGTCGGAACTGACATGCAGCAAGCAATGCTGGATGTACTAACCAACCTAAATCAGGCGCCGCCACTACCATTAGATGCCATAGACCCGGTTGTCAGTGCCGGTGGTAATGGTGGTCCTGCCGGACCTAATGCCGCTTCTTTGCTCGTCACCCCGCTACACTTCAAAGGTGATGGTTTAGACCTGGATATGGCACAATACCAAAAAACCATTGAAGAGCTCATCGAGCCACGCCTCGCAAGCATTCCGGGGGTTGCCCGAGTCAACCTTGCCAGTGAAAGGCCAAAAGAGCTTCGTATCACGTTTGACCCTCATAAAGCGGCTGCTTTGGGGCTCACTTTAGGTCAGATCCGACAAACTCTGGCCAGCTCCAGAGATACCTCAGGGGGTCTGGCCGATGTTGGGCGACGTCAATATACAGTGCGCTTTACCGGTCAGTACGATCTCCAAGATATGCTGCAAATGCGTATTGGCTATTCTCAGGATCGCCCCATTTACCTGGGTGATGTCGCCACCGTTGCCGAAACATACTCCGACCGACGGGCGATGAGTGGCCGTAACGGCAAACCGGCCTATTATATCACCGTCTCCCGGGCTAATGGTGCCAACACAGTGGCCCTACTTGACGGTATCAACCAGGCGATAGCCGAACTAAATGCAGGTCCACTGCCAGAAGCAGGCATTGCGATTGAGCTCAGCTACGATGCCTCTATCCATATTCGAAATGCGCTACTCTTGGTAAAAAGCAATCTAGGGCTAGGCGTACTGTTATCCCTTGCCATTCTCTGGCTGTTCTTTAGAGGGATAAAAACCACACTGATCATCGCAGCGACGATCCCAGTCTCTTTAATGGTCGCCTTTTTAGCACTCAATGCGTTCGAGCGCAGTCTGAATGTGATTTCTCTGGCAGGTCTGGCCTTTGCTGTCGGGCTCGTACTGGATGCAGCCATCATAGTGCAGGAGAATATCGCGCGTCTAAAGTCCAACGGGTTCGACGACTATAAGGCGGCTTTGCGTGGTGCAGGACAAGTTGCCGGTGCACTGTTTGCCTCAACGGCGACCAGCGTCGCCATCTTTCTACCCATCTTGTTCATGGCGGGTATTGAAGGGCAGTTATTTTCCGATCTGGCATTGACCCTTTCCATCGCCGTTGTTGCTTCATTGTTATGTGCCCTGACCATTATTCCGGTCGCCAACCGTTATTTGCCTGATAGCAAAACACAAATCGACCCTTACAAACACTATTGGCACAAACTCACCGCCCTTATCATGCATCTGACCAACAGCAAGTTGAAACAACTCAGCTGGGTTTGTGCTTTACTCGGCGGCTCCGCACTCGTCACATTGACTATGTTACCAAAAACCGACTTTATGCCGCGGGCCCCAACAGATGGCTTTTTCTTCAACCTGATCACGCCGCCAGGTGGCAATATGGCCTACATGGAAGAAGAGCTGCTAAAACGTGTCAGAGCACGACTGATGCCTTACTATCATGGCGACAAACAACCTGGAATAAAAGACTTCAACTTTTACATTTTTGGCGCCAATGCCGGTGGTTTTATTTACTCCGCAGATCCGCAGCGCGTTGAGGAGTTGATGCAAGTAGCCCGGGAAGAAATCTTTGTCGACCTGCCGGATACTCAGGTGTTCTTTTTCAGGGGGTCTATGATTAACATCGCTAATGGCGGTGACGGTCGCGATATCAATATTGAACTCACCGGGCCAAATATGGACGACCTGGTTGCCGGGGCAGAAGTTGCGCTACAAGCAGTAAAAACAGCAATGCCTGATGCCACAGCTCGCCCACAGCCTCGTCTGGATATGGCAGAGCCAGAACTCAGACTCCACCCCAATGACCGTCGAATTACGCAGGCGGGACTGACTCGTCAGGATGTCTCGCAGGCAGTACAAGCGTTTACCGGTGGGCTATTTATCAATGAGTACTTTAACGGTAATGAACGAATGAACGTTATTTTACGTGGCCAGTCGTGGCAAACACCAGAAGAACTCAAAGCCTTACCTTTGTTTACGCCAGATGCCGGGATCCAGACACTAGGCGAGCTTGCGCAGGTCACCCGTACTGTAGGACCCAGCCAACTTCAAAGGATCAATGGCCGTCGCACAGTCAGCATCATAGTTACTCCACCAGCAGAGATGAGCCTGCAACAAGCACAGGCTATCCTGACCGAGCAAGTGATGCCCAAAATCAAAGCACAGTTGCCAGAAACGGCAGGTGTTATCCTTGGCGGAAATGCCCAAAAAATGAACAGTGCCATAGAAGAAATGACCCTCAACTTCTTCCTCGCTCTGTTTATTCTATTTTTATTGATGACCGCATTATTTAAATCAGTCCGGGACAGTGCATTGGTGCTGCTCGTGATGCCACTGGCCATTGCCGGTGGTGTTGTCGCACTCTATGTGCTCAACCTGTTTGCTTTCCAGTCTTTAGACTTACTCACCATGATCGGCTTTATCATCTTGCTCGGCCTGGTGGTCAACAACGCTATTTTGCTGGTTGACCAGACCCGTCATGCACAAGCGCAGGGCTTGAGTCGCCGCGATGCCGTCGAGCAGGCAGTGCTGATGCGCGCCCGACCTGTCTATCTCAGTACGCTGACCAGTCTATTCGGCATGTTACCACTGATGTTGATGCCCGGCGTTGGGTCAGAGATTTATCGTGGCCTTGCCACGGTTATCGTTGGTGGCATGGCCATCAGTGCCTTGTTTACGCTGGTCCTGATGCCCAGTCTGTTACAACTTGGCTCAGATAAGAAACCAACCCCCAAGGTCAATAACAATAACGACAAACCTCAGTTAAATTTGGTCGCGAATCAGTAGGAGCCCACTATGTTTGCAAGTCAATATAAACGCGCTTTAGTCACCGCCCTTGTAGCCAGTGCCGTCAGCTTCAGTCAGCTGGTTAATGCAGCCCAGCCCGTGACAGTTGAGCCTGTATCTCAGGGCCAGCTTACCAGTCAGCTGGCCGTCAATGGAACCTTACATGGTAAGCGTGATATGGTCATCACGGCTGGTGTGTCAGGCCGATTACACTACGTTGCAGAGCCCGGTTTGGAGGTTGCGCAAGGTGATGTTCTGGTGCGCATGGATACCCTGCCACTTGAGCTTGAAAAAGCACGCCAGCTAGAGATGCTCAAACGCGCTCGAGTGAATTTACGATTTCAGAAACAAGAACTCGCACGCCTGACTGAACTGGCTAAAACCAGCAGTGCTGCAGCCAGTCAGGTAGACAAAGTACAAAATGCCCATGATTTGGTGCTCTCAGATATCGCGCTGGCGCAAGTTGAGCTCAGGGTGATTGAAGATCAACTCAACCGGGCAACGGTAACAGCCCCATTCTCAGGCATCATTAGCAAACGTTACCATCGTGCCGGGCGAGACGTCAGCCGGGCTGATGAATTACTGAACCTGGTAGACATCCACCAGCTTGAAGCGCGCTTGTATGTGCCCGTGAAATACCTGAGCTACGTACGCACAGGCCAATCCTTACCTGTTAGTGCCGGTAATCTGGATGCCCCGCAAACCACAACCGCGCAGGTCAGTGCCGTGATCCCTGCCACCGATCCGCGCTCGCAAACCTTTGAAGTGCGTGCAATGCTCGACCAGCCGGGAGAGTCAGAGAACCAGCAACACTGGGCAGTCGGACAACTGGTAGATGTATCAGTGCCACTGGCAGCCAGTAACCGGGCATTATTAGTTAATCGTGATGCACTGATCTTGCGAAAACAAGGTATTCATGTGGTCAAAATTGATGCCAGTAACACGGCAACACAAATCCCCGTGACAGTCGGCCAGGGTCAGGGCCAGCGCGTGGCCATTACCCCTAAGCCAAGCCATCAGCTTATCGCAGGAGACAGAGTTGCGGTACGCGGCGCAGAGCGACTGACCGATGGTCAGGAAGTTGAGGTACAAAATTAACACAGCTTACTAGCCCAATGAGCCTGCTTAAGGAAGAGCTAAGGCTCATTTTTAAATTCAATCTAATAAAATCAAACATTTAATATTTTTTAATAAACGCATTTTTATCAATTTAAGCGTTTTTAACTGGTATATCCTGTTGTTTCGGTCAACGCTGGTGCTGTCCAATAACAACAAGGAATACGCGATGAAAAACCCCGTCTTTTTTTCTTTTTCAGTCTTAGGTGCCAGCATGCTGATTGCCTGTACCAGCCAACCTCTGGGTGCTCAGCCGGTCCAAATCATGTTTGACGATTTCACTTATACGCGTTTTGAGCAAGCACAAGATAATGGCTGGCAACTGCGCTCAGATGTCGGCCATCCCGGCATAAAAAATGCCACCTGGTGGCATGAAGGGGTGAGCTTTCATGCTGATCCACACAACCCGGAAAACCAGGTCATGCGCTTAACCTCAAAAACTGATGGCAGTGCCGAAAATACCCGTCATGTACAGGTGTGCCATAAACGAAAATACCTTGAAGGGACGTATGCCGCGCGGGTCTATTTTACAGATAGCCCCCAATATGGACCAGACGGTGACGGGGTGATCCAGACTTTTTATGCGATCAGCCCACTGGCTGCCCCCATGGACAAGAACTACAGTGAAATGGATTTTGAGTACCTGCCAAATGGAGGATGGGGCACCGACCGCCATGCCTTATTCGCAACCTCCTGGGAAACGTTTCAGCTCACGCCCTGGACCAAGGTCAACGCCTATGACTACGACATCAATCCACTGCAAGGCTGGAACACGCTGGTGTTACAAGTTGGCAACGACACGCTGAAATACTACATTAACGGCAAACTGTACGCAGAGCATGGTAGCGACGTATACCCGGAAGTGGCGATGTCGATAAACTTCAACCAGTGGTTTGACCCTAATAAAATCGTCAATTCCAACGAAATGCGCCAGTACTATCAAGATGTCGACTGGGTTTACTTCGTCAAAGATAAGATTGTCGCAGTCAATGAGGTCGGCAAGCAGGTTGAGCAATTACGCAAACAGAATGTGCGCCACAAAGATACCGTGCCATCCTCTGGGTATGATGACTATTGCAGCCTATAAAAGCGCGGCACTGTGCCTTTAGTTAACCGTGTAAATTGGCGCTTTGGCAAACCAGGCCTCAACCCGCTCAATCAGTACCGGATCATCTGCATTTTTAGCCAAGGCTTTGGCACGTAATGCAAGCTGATTTGCCTGCTCAACCTGACGAGCCTGGCGCAGCAAATCAGCCTGTGCCAGCCAGATCCAAATCTGGTTAGGAACGGCGTTACTGGCCTCAGCAACCTGGTGTGCCTGTGCAAATAAACGCGTTGCTTCCTGATGCTCTCCCTGCTCAGTTGCAATCCGGGCCAGCTCAATCAATGCATTGGTCTGGCCATAAATCGCATCAAAGCGTTGATGATAGCTCAGCGCTGAGTGCAATAAACGAGAAGCCTCGCTATAGCGACCCTGAATGCGTTTTATCTTACCCAGCTCTTCCAGCGCGTAAGCAATAAACAAATGATCCGAATTATCACTGGCCTGCTCACGCGCAGTCGCTATATACTTTTCCGCCCTGATCAGTTCCTGCTCACGATCTGTTTGCTGAGGCCAGTTAATGAGCAAATAACCCATCATAAGATTGGCACGCATGCGCTCTCGCTCAGTCACGACGTCATCGCCGGTTGCCACAATATTTTGCTGCAACAGGGACAGCGCTGCCGCTACGTCGCCATTATTTGCCAGACTTGCGGCAAGGTAACGCCTGACCGTCAAGGGATCAGCAGCGTGACGCAAGGCAGAGCGCAACAAAGCAATCGCTTCCTGATAGTTACGCAATAAATACATCTGCAAGCCCCGGGCAAAGGCCTCATTGCTGAAATCCAGATTGCTTTGTATGTCCAACCTCTGATCATGTTCGCCGTATCGCGTCGCGAGCCGTGCTATCAATGCCTGGTAGGCCAGTTCAGGCTCTGACGCAAAGACCACCCCTTGTTCAGCCCCGCGATTAAAGTGCAGCGTGTATTGCAACTGCATATCTTGTGGAAAGCCACTGAGGCGGGTTTCGACCAGTAAATCCGCCCCCAATCGCTCCTGGAGTTGCAACACATCCTGGCGTCGGGATATTCGGATCTTCGCAGTATCGTTAGAATACCAGGGGCTGTGAGATAACGTTGTTAACACATGCTCTGCCGCAACGACGGGCAACCCCCCTTCTGCCTGAGTGTGTTCACTTAAATAGGCAAGACCATGCAAAGGCACAGCAGCATGCACATCGTCGAGCATGGCATTCTCTACCGGCAGAAACGCAATGGTTGGATATCGCGTCTCAGGCTGATTGACTGCGCGCATCCCATTTAGCCACAACCCGCTGATGATAAGCATAAGCACGACTGACACCACAGCAAAACGCCACTTGTCGGTCACTTTAGACCCCTGAATGGGAATTGGCGCCACAGCCAGTTGATAACCAATTCTGGGATGTGTTTTGATGCAATCTGCGCCCAGAATTTCACGCAGTTCGCGGATAGACTGAACCAACACTTGTTCCTGAACCACCACGCCCTGCCAGACAGTTTCCAGCAGCTGTGTTTTGGTCACCACCTGATCTGAATGTTGGATCAATATTTTCAGCACTGCCAACGTCTTAGCACGAATATCGTGCGAAGCTTCGTGTGTGGTTGCGGTGCCTTTAAGTAAGTCTATTTCAACCTGGTTGAGCAGATAACGCATCGTTCCTTCTCTTGCAAAAACAGTTCTGGCACCGGACAGCACGGTGTTCCCGTCATGAGTGTGCAATATTTCTTTAACGGGCTCAAGTCCCCTAAAAGCAGACATAGTGGATAGGGCTAGTGAGGTGACAAATTTAACTGTTTTATATTCAGCGACCTAGTGTAATTACTGTGATTTTTTGGACACAAACCATATAAAAATTAACCCCTGTGCTACATTTTATGTGGATTATGTCTTTTTGGTGTCAGCATTGTAATAAGGCTGCTCTCTATTTTTGGCTCGTGCCTGTCAGGCCTTCACCAAAAGACAGCGATAACAAGCCCACACAACTGAACAGAAGTCGTCGTAAAGATTGTTGCCGTCGTTTGTGACAAAAAACGGTAAATAACGAATTAAGGAACTACTATGACGCATTATTCTTTTGGCAATGAGATCAGCGACAAAAGCCTCCCTAAGCATCTGAAAGTGGCCATTGTAGGGGCTGGTATGGCCGGATTATACAGTGCATGGCGGCTACAAAATGAATCAGGCTGTGACAACCTGGCAATCTTTGAGCGATCTAATCGCACCGGCGGTCGACTGGATTCAGATTTAATTCAATTCAAAAATCAACGCAGTGATACGCCCCCCACGATTACAGTAAAAGAAGAACAAGGTGGCATGCGGTTTTTATTCGATGGCATGGATGACTTGATGGCGCTGTTCCTCAACCTGGACCTCCAGGATCAGATAGTGCCCTTTCCCATGAACAGCGGCGGCGATAACCGATTATTTTTCCGCGGTAAAAGCTTCAGCGTTAACACCGCAGCACAAGATAACTATCAAATTTGGTCTGAACTTTACAATCTGGCACCGTCTGAGCAGGGCGTTAATCCAAAGGACATTGTCAATGTGGTCTTCAACCGAATCCTTCAGGCTAATCCTCAGTTTAAGGCCCGCCCAGAAGTAAGGGGCCCGGAATTCTGGCAGGCATTCCGACTGGAATGCCAATGGCAAGGCAAAACGCTCAATGAATGGACGTTATGGGACCTTTACACGGCCATGGGTTACTCTCAGGAATGCATAAACATGCTGTACCGTGTACTTGGCTTCAATGGCACTTTTCTGTCACAGATGAATGCCGGGGTGGCCTATCAGCTACTGGAAGATTTTCCGGCAGGTGTGCAATTTAAAACCTTTAAAGACGGATTCAGCACACTGCCAAATTCACTCGTCGATAAAATAGGCACCGACAACATTCACTTGCAAACCAGTATTGAAGAGATCTCTTTTGTAGAAGAGAACAATCACTACGAACTGCACTACCTTCACACAGACGACAACGGACGCAGCCACAAAGGCAAAGTCACTGCCGAAAAAGTCATTCTTGCCCTGCCCAGATTAGCACTTGAGAAGCTTTTTGTTCGCTCTAACGCGTTTAACACGCTGGATAAAGAGCGCTCAGAACAATTATGGAACACTTTGCAATCCACCTCAAACCAGCCACTGTTGAAGATTAACCTCTATTACGACACTGCCTGGTGGGGACGCGGCACCACCGGACGTCCGGCCGTCGAATTTGGACCCAACTTTGCCGATCTACCGACAGGTTCGGTATACCCATTTTATGCTGTAAATGAAGAGTTGGTCGCGGCCCTGATGTATCAGGAGCGTAAAACCGAACCTTCACAAAGCACCCAGGCTAAACTGGATCACATTAGCAGTGAAAAATACGAGCGCCCCGCTGCATTGACGATATATTGTGACTACCTGAACATTAATTTCTGGAGCGCACTGCAAAATATTGGAGAGACCTATCACCACCCACATCAGGACGACTATGTTACTGACGTCCCAGGTGATATCTATCCCGCATCAACCGCAGTGGTTGAACAAGCCACTCGTTTCTTCAAAGACATTTTCAATACACACTATGTGCCAGAACCAATCCTGACCAGTGCGCGGATCTGGCAAGGTGGTGTCCGTTTTGATGTGCCACCAAGCCAACAATTTGGCTTTGGTGTACACCAATGGGCGGTGGGTGCTGATGACAAGCAAGTGATGGCTGAACTCACAGAGCCCCTGCCAAACTTGTTTACTTGTGGTGAAGCCTTTTCTGACTACCAGGGTTGGGTAGAAGGTGCATTGCGCTCTACCGATCTCGCACTCAAGCAAGGATTTGGACTCCAGCCGCTAAGCGAAGTGTATGAGCAAACGACACACATCAGCTCATCTGAAGCCATTAAAGTTGCCTATGAAGAAAACGCCAGCAAGCTTATTAATCACTATATTGAGCCAAACTTCTCAGCAGGCAGCGCCCCGATTGAGAAGCCATCAGAGGTTGAAAACGTACTGGGTGTGAACCTCAGCTACTTCGACCTTAAGTGATCCTGCTTTGGGCACCTGTATCGGGTGCCCTCACTACCTACTGGCAGGAGACAACCTGCCAAGCTTGCTCTGGAGAGAATCAATGACTCAAATTACGCACCATTTTACAGTCGCGGACTATTTCAAAGCACGACTGGAAGAAATTGGCGTCGATCAAATGTTTGGTGTCGCCGGCAACTACACCGCGGCTTTACTCGACACCATACTGGCTGACAGCCACTCACCGATTAGAATTAACGGCAATGCCAATGAAATTTGTGCTGGGTTTGCTGCCGATGCATATGCCCGATTAAAAGGCCCAAGTGCCTTGTACGTTACCTACAGCGTAGGTGCATTCAGCCTACTCAACACCATTGCCGGCTCTTTCGTTGAGCAGGTACCGGTGATCTTGATCAACGGCGCCCCCACCAACAAAGAAGATCAGATCTCAAAGAATGCCGGACTGCTCTACTCACACACGACCGGCTATGAATTTGTCGATATTCACATGTTCAGACCAGTCACCGTCGCGGCTGAACGTATCACCAATGCCAATCAGGCGCCTTATCAGATTGATTCAGCCCTAGCGGCTCTGCTGTCAGAGCGCCGACCTGTGTATTTCGAAGTCAGTGAGGATGTCTGGCGGGCAGAGTGCATCAAACCTGGTCAGCCTCTTGCACTGAATAATCCAACCAGCGTCACCGTCAGCGAAGCACAGCAAGCAGCTAAAGCAACGGTAGAGCTGATGCTTAGCCAGCCAAAAAGTATTTTTTGGGCAGGCGCAGAGCTGCAACGTTTTGGCCTGCAAAATACCTTTTTGGAATTGCTTGAAGTGATCAATCGCAGTCATACGGTGCCCGAAGGACATATTCACTTTGTCACCTCTGCCTTAAGCAAATCGGTTATTGCTGAAACCCACCCGTGGTTTGAAGGCTGTGTCACTATGAGTCCCTCCGAAGTAGACTCCCTGGTTGGAGACGACGGAGTTTTAGTTGGTGTTGGAGCCTGGACGACAGGCAAAGATACTGGCAATCAGGATATTCGCAGCAACCGCACTGTGCTCGCTGCGCAAGGAGGGGTATATGTTGGTGCCAACTACTACGCCTCTGCGACCCTTGAAGATTACTTACAGTGTCTGATTGAGGAGTTCACTGCACTGGCAAAGCAACAACCTGCCAGTTTAAGAGGGTTACGTATGCAACAACCGCTTATGAAGCGCGCAACAGCGGATGCCCAACTGGGCTATGACAGCTTCTTTGCTACCCTCAGTCAATGGCTTGATGAAGATGATGTTCTGGTCGTCGATGCCGGCTTCCCGCTAATTGGCGCACAGAGTGTAAAAATACCAGCACAAGATGGCTTTGTTGCTCAGGCAGCCTGGCTGTCCATCGGCTACTCTGTACCTGCCGGCACGGGAATTAAATGTGCCTTTCCGGATAAACGTTCGGTTGTTGTCGTTGGTGATGGCGCTTTTCATGAAACCTGCCAGGCCGTTGCTGACCAACATGCTTATGGACAAAACACCGTTGTGTTTGTATTGGCAAACGGTATTTATGGTATCGAGCAATACCTGGTCAACCCTAACCCGTTCAGAACGCCGCCTGTTGATTATCAGGACAAGCTACTCGACACTGTCTACAGCTACAATGACTTACCAGCCTGGAAAATCGCCAATATTACCCAGGCTTTTGGTGGTGAAGGACGGCGAGCGAATACCCTGAGTGAGTTGATGGCTGTGATGGAGGAGATCAGGACCGATACACACAACAACTATGTTGTAGAAGTATCCATTCCTAAAACAGATACACCTCACTCTATCAGCGTTGAAGCTAACAGCGCCGTCGGGGAAGACGAAATCGCGAACTCACAGTGGCCACCTGCCAACAAGTTCTGAGTCAAGTAAGCATTGGCCTCCGGATGCGGGGGCCAATATCAGGGCACAGACATCATAAAGCCCACTCCCTATGCGGCACTTTATTAACATAGCGTACGCCAGATACGCCGAACACGCTCAGGAACAGTTAAACGCATTATCTGAGTCGATTTTTCCCCAATCGTCGCAAATTGAACAATAATAAAGTTAGGCAAAGTCAGGCAGGGAAAAGAAATGGATATCCAGAGTTTGGATCTCGCGATACTTACCGTAAATAGCCAATGGCAAGTAATTGATTTCAATGAGGCTACAGAAACACTCCTGCAATTGAGCAATCATAAAGCGCAACCTGTCTGCTTTTTTGATCTGTGCCAAATTGCAGAACGTGGCGAAGCAGACAGTGACTTTCTCAGCCAGACAGCTGGTAGCACTGCGCTGGCCATCTTACCCTCGGGCATGCGGCTCAATATTACTGTCAGTAACCACCTCAGCGCTGATACCTGCCTGATTATTAATCCTATTAGCCATCACCACCTGCCACATCTCGGTGAACTGGCTGAACTGGCACTACAATGTGGTGATATAGGGGTCTGGCAGGTTGATACCACCTTCGAACGTCCTTACTTTTCTCAGACTTTTTGCGCACTCCTACACTGCCCATCCTTAACCGACTGGCATGATTTTACCAATTTGATTTATGAAGATGACCGTCCACTGGCACTGAGTTTCATTGAGGAGCATATTCAGTCTAACGTCAGGCTAAAATTTGAATTTCGTGTATTAATAGACGCTGTGCCACACTGGTTTGAACTCAGTGGCGACCAGCGCCATGGCTGCGGTGATCATCTGAGCTTGTTTGGTACCTTGCGTGAATGCACTCAGGAAAAACAGATGCTCATCCACCTTAACAGCGCCCATGAAAGCCGTCGTATTGCCCTGGAAGCTGGCAAGGTCGGCACCTGGAGTGTGCTCAGAAAAAGCGCTCAGTGGTATTGGGACTGGGACCCGCAAACCAGTAGTATCTTTGATTTGGCTGCACAGGATACCGGCCGCTATGAGAAGTGGCTTGAACGCATTCATCCGAAAGACCGGGAGCGAGTCTCAAATGGACTCAAAGAAGCCCTTGAAAGCGGCGATGATTTTGAACAGGTATTTCGGGCTATCCTGCCTAGTAACGAGGAACTGCACATATTCGCTAAAGGCGTGGTTGCACAGGATGATTACGGTAACAACTATCGCCTTGATGGTGTCTGCGTCGATCAATCCGAAGTATATCGTGCCAACATGGAGCTATCCAAATTAAATGCCGAGTTGGAAACCCGCGTCAAAGCCCGCACGTCAGATCTGAAATGTGCCGTCACTAAAGCCGAGCGCGCAAGCCGTGCAAAGTCTGACTTTTTGGCGATGATGAGCCATGAGCTAAGAACACCGATGAATGCCATCATCGGCTCACTAGAGCTGCTCTCACTGCAAAAGCATGATCCTGAAGAGATGGAGCTGCTCGAAACCGCATCCGTCTCAGCAAAGAATCTAGTCGACATTCTGAACGATATTCTGGATATCAACAAGATTGAAGCGGGCAAGTTAGAATTAGAGTTCAGGGAGTTTGATATTTCAAAAACGCTGCATAACGTACTGCTGACCTTTGCCTCCAATGCCGAAAAACGCCATGTCAGTCTCAAAGTCGTTGAATCACCGCAGCTTCCCACAATGCTTTATTGCGACGAAAACCGGATCCGTCAGGTACTCTTTAACCTGCTCAGCAACGCCATTAAGTTCAGTGGTCCCCCAGCCAAAGGCAGTGGTAATGTCGTCATTGAAGTAGATTGGCAGCTCCAAAGTCACAGTCAGGGCGAGCTCTCTATTTTAGTGAAAGACAATGGTATCGGTATTGATGAAAAAACCCAGAGAAAGCTCTTTCACCCCTTTACCCAAGCCGATAAATCAACCACTCGGGTATATGGTGGAACGGGTTTAGGGCTCGCCATTTCAAGAAACATAATCAACTTGATGGGTGGGCGAATAGGACTAAAAAGCAAAGTGGATCGCGGCAGTATTTTCAGAGTCAGTATTCCAATCCACCGATTCTCACATCACTGTGACACCGCTTTATTCCAGGACATTTATGTCACGCCAGATCACCATAATCCGCCAGAATCATACCCATATTCAGTACTAGAAAGGCTAGCGGTACACATGCACCAGGTGGACTTAGAACAGCTTCCTTCTCCTATACCGGACAAGGCACTGGTGTGCTGCTTTATTAAGTCAGAACAGGACCTTACGGAATTATGTAACTATCAGGAAACACTTAAAACGCATCGGGTATTAATCTGCCACCAAACAAGTTTTACCGAACAACTGAAACACTTGCTACCCGATGCAACATTTCTGAATATCGACCTGGCAACCCGCTATGGCATCACACGCCAGGCGATGCATTTACTCACCTATTTAGCAGATAAACAACCTGTCTCGAGTGTTCCCCAGTCATCAATTCCCAACAGTTCATGCTCAGGTACTGACGAAACTGGTGCGGTAGCTGACCTTCGCCCTGGAATTTTGCTGGTTGAAGATAACACTTTTAATCAAAACCTGATGGTGAAACAGCTGGCGAAGCTTGGCTACACCTGCACACTCGCAGAAAACGGCCAGCAAGGATTCGAAAGCTGGCGTCAGAAAGAGTACAAATTGATCCTCACCGACTGCCACATGCCTATCGTTGATGGATATGAAATGGCGAAGCGTATTCGCCAAACCGAAAAGCAATTGGCGCTCAAGGCCATTCCAATTGTGGCAGTGACTGGCGCAGCGGTTAAAAATGAATTAGAAAACTGCCACTTGTACGGCATTAATGATTGTATTGGCAAACCCGTTCAGCTCGAACGTTTTAAAACCGTCATAGAGAAATGGTATGGAAAGTAACAACACACACCTAACCAGACTGAATCAACAAACGCTGATAGACTTAATCGGCGAGGACCTGCCCACCATAGCAAAATTTCAACGCGATTTTGTCACTCAGGCAGAGTCCAGTTGCAAGCTAT
The DNA here is from genome assembly GCF_015356275.1 of Pseudoalteromonas sp. PPB1. Classification (NCBI taxonomy): domain Bacteria; kingdom Pseudomonadati; phylum Pseudomonadota; class Gammaproteobacteria; order Alteromonadales; family Pseudoalteromonadaceae; genus Pseudoalteromonas; species Pseudoalteromonas sp. PPB1. The sequence goes on from NZ_JACEQV010000003.1 coordinate 196,960, forward strand.
TTTTAAGCGCCTACAGCAACGCAGCATATTCAGAACTAAAAGAACATGCGCACTTTCTTAAAACGTCCGCCCGGGCCATAGGCGCAGAGCGGTGCAGTGAATATCTGGCTCAGCTAGAAGAGGCAGCCCTGTCAGCTGATCGTCAACATTGTCGCTCGCTGTTGATCAATATAGCGCAGGAAGTCAAAGCCCTTAACGCGTTAATTAATTGAACTCAATTACACAACTCAACATTTGAAACCTGACAGAGTATTATACCAATTTGCTGCATTAAGTGTTCTATTTTGAGGCGAGGAAATAGGCTCGATAATCAGGCGAAATTTTGCTATTTATTTGTTCTAAATAAGAAATTTTTAACGCCGTTAGCGTCATATGTACTCCTTCAAATAGAGCGGGTATTAAGTGAAATTGGTATTACGCACACTCCGTGCCTAACAACTTATTTACCGCATCCAGAATACTGCGCTTTGTTGATGGCTTCACAATATAGCCACCTAGGCCCAAAGAGGCCCATTTCCTGATCAGGTCTTTGTTGCGATTACTGGTGAGCGCCACAATGGGTATGCCATGGCAATGTTCGATAGCCCGGACATTCTTTGTGGTATTGTAACCATCTAGACCCGGCATAAATAAGTCCATGAAAATCATATCATAGCGATGCTTTCTTAGCTCTTTGATCGCGGCTAGCCCGTTTTCCATGCCATCCACCGAAAAACCCTGCTCACGAAGTATGCCTGAGATCATTTCTCGATAGATTTCATTGTCTTCAACTATCATAATCCGTTTATCCTTGGGCATCACGGGCTGAGACACCTGCGCAGCATCAAAGGCGTGATCGTGCTCTGAGTGTTCGTCATGATGATTCCCCGACACATGAGACGGTGCTATGGACTCGTGTGCATCAGGCTCACGTACCTCATGCTCAATGTGCGCCTGCTCGGCGTGTTCTAGCGCTTCTTTGTGCGCACCACCGTGGTCCAGAACAGACGTAAATGCCGACGCCTGTGAGCCACTGAACATGTCAACAAGTTCATTGAGGGTAAAATGACTGTCATTAAGTTGCTGAGTGATCTGTTGAATGTCTTTGATCAACTGTTGCTGCAACATGTCCAGTAAAGGTAAGACGTGTTTTTCTTTTAACTGCTGCAACATTTGCGCTTTTATTTCGTCTTCTTCTTGCGCTTCGTTTAATGATGCTCTGGCTTGCAGAAAAGACTGTTCAGTGTTAACCCGGTAGTTAGCCGCCTGATCAATCAATTGTTTCAACCCGTTATCAATTCGGCCGAAGTGCTCTTCTTTTAGTTCAGTGATCTGCTGCGTGTCTTCGGCTTGCTGCAACATATTATGTAAGATCATCCTGAGCCGATAATTTTCATACATAGGTTTAAAAACAAAGTAATCATTAAATATGTCTTTGATGCAGCACCGAAAAGCGACCCCCGATTCTTTATTTTCGCATAACAAGATACTCTTATGCGGGTAATCTAGCACGCCCCTGCGCGCCAAAGCACTGTATGACTCGATGCTTGCCTTAACGTGCAACATAGCAAAAATAAGCACAGGCGGCTTACCCGATTGGATTACTTTATATGCGTCTTGGGTCCCCTCCAAGGTTCTAAACGCTGTAACCTGAGAACTGATAACCTTGCAAACACCCACCATTTCGTGCGCATCATCACAAATCATTATCACTTTTGGATGTCGCTCTCCGTAATCCACCTCACCTTTATGCATACCTGTCTCCTGAGCCTCGGTGACCATCAATTCATTGACTGCACTTTAAGGATAGTCCAAGCAGAGGTGTTTATACTAATGCCTGTGCACGGCATTCATATATGAGATGTTTGCGCGATCAGCTACGCACAGGTGGTGGTATTAACTCGGCTTCGTTCAGCACCAATTTTTTGTTCATTTCTCGACGCAGTAGCAGATAGCTGATGACAGCCTGACAATATACAGTCGTTACAGAAAATACCCAGATCTGCTCAATCTCAAAGTCGTGCTGCCCTGCCAGCCAGACAACGGGCACCGCAAACAACACAAATCGACTGGCGGTGCTGTATAACGCCGGCCAAGTATTACCCAGCGCCTGAAACATACCCGAGGCTGTAAAGGTGTAACCTGCTGGGACAAAGTTCAAACACACATATCCTAAAAACGTCGCGGCAACCAATATGACCTGAGGTTCATCACTGAATGGAGCAAAAAACCAGCTTGCATTAACCAGGCATGCAAGCGTGAGTATGGTCATCAGCACGCATGTCAGTATACTGGTATAGCGGTAGGTTTGCTGTACCCGGTCATATTTACCAGCAGCATAGTTTTGGGCGGCAATTGCAGGGGCTGCAAATGCAACGGCCATAACGGGTAAAAAAAGCACTTGCATGATCCGGACACCCAACCCAAATCCAGCCTGAGCGCTCGCGGCAAACTGACTAAGTGCCCAGTAAATCACTGACATGTACATGAAAGTAAGTAAAAACTCGCCGCCTGACGGTAATCCCAGATTAATTACCTGAAGGATCCGTTTGCGATCAGGGCGCAATGCTTTATTCGGCAGACTCAGATAATCGACTTTACTGATGAAGTACCACAGTGTCATCACCATAGCAGCGAACGCAGACAGAGAACTGGCCAGTCCTGCCCCTGTCACACCCAGGGCATTGCCCGTCCCCCAACCGGATATCAAAATGGGCGACAAAATAATATTCAGGACCACCGCCAGCATCGAAATCAACATAACGGGCTTAACAACTCCCGCTCCGCGCAGTGCAGCTGCCGTGACGGTGAGCCCAAACTGTAGTAATAAAGCGGGCAGAAACCAGTAAAAGTATTCTGTTGCTGCTTGGCGAGTCGCGGTGTCAGGCGTCATAAACTCGAAAAAAATGTGCCCAAATACATAGCCAAGCAAGGCAAACGCCACGGTGCAAAATCCGGCAATTAACATACTCTGATGGAATAATGCGTTTGCCTCAGCACGGTCCTTTTTACCAACCGCATGAGCCACTAAAGTGCCACACCCAATGTTTAGAACCTGAGTCAGGGCCATGATAAAAAAGAACACACTGCCCGCATTACTCACGCCTGCCAGCGCTGTTGCCCCCAACGCCCCAACAAAATACAGGTCAACCAGAAAATACAGCGTCTGGATAAACATGCCAATCGCCATCGGAACGGCCATAGTAATAAGGTGGGTAACGATTTTCCCCTGAGTCAGATCCTTCATTAAAATCATTCCTGTATGATTAATTTATCCATTGTACCGTTTATTTTTAACTCGTCATCGACTATTTTGCGTCTCATGTGGGATAGCAAAAGGTGTAGCAGGCAAACTATGTCACTGTCATATCTATACAGACGATGAGTATGTGGCATACTGAACACTCTGTTGGTAAAGGTAATATTTATGGCAAAGTACACTAACAAAGCGCACACATCTCAAGATGCCACTGTGGCGGTGACAGACATGATCCAGGCGATACATAGTCACAATCTGGCGCGCATAAAACACTGCTATGAACAAGCCACTGATACGCAACGCACGGCTCAGCTCAGGCACTGCTTTGAAGCAGCCAGCAATCACACATCAAACTATGAACATTACCAAAATATCACTGCCCACTGTATCAGCCAACATGGCCTGCCGACAGGAGTGATTGCGGGGATCAATACCACAGAGCGAGTCGACTTTTTTATGCCAGCGCTGCAGGCTGCAAGTGCATTTAACGCAACAAATCATCAAGGCAATACATTTTTGCACTGCCTGTTTGCCAATCCTGCAAACCCGCTTCCCCCATTTAATTACATCCGCTCACTGCTCCTTTTTGAGCGCAATGAATCTTTGGCCGAAGCATTAATTGTACGCAATCATCAGGGATTCAATGCACTGGAAGTTTATTTGAGTTTCAACCCACTCTCCCACGAACTCCCTCAGCACGAACTGACTGCCTGGCTGGCGTTATGCGAGGCCCTGCGCACATTAAATGGGGTAAACAATGACAACCTGAATAAAGTGATGGCTCACCTGAGTGGTCCAAACATGGAAGGGATGCCAGGTAACCAGCATCGCCTCACGCTTATCGCCAGTTATTACCAGGTGCCAGTGAGTTCACTATCAAGGATGAATTAGGCGTTATCGGCGTGTGTAGCCAAAGTGATCTTTCATCATGGCGGTAAGTCATGACAGTCCCACCACTGGATTTGTCACGCAGGCAGGCGTATTCCACGGCCTCAAATGCAGAGCGGCCAAAGTCCATCGCAGCGATTGCCCAGTTGGCCCCACTGCCAATTGCCCAGTTTAAAGACAAGGGCTCCAGAAAACGACGGCCATGGCGAATTTCGCCAAAGAATACAGCCCCCTCATCATCAACAAAAAAGAAGGTGCAAGTGATTTTATCAAACTGATTAGCGTGCCAGTGAGCCAGCAAATGTTCAATTTCGGCGCAGTTGCCTGATGCAAACACATAGCCATCGTCTACGCGATGGCACTTGCGTGTTGCCCAGGACACAATAGTTTGGCTGGTCGAGGTAAGGCTGTCAGTGCAGATGGTTCTTGAGTCATGATGGTAGGCGATGGTTGTCAAATGCGCTCCTTAGTGATGTTCCTTCAATTCAAAAATAACCTAATCTTATTGCTATGACCGGGCCTTTTTGACCTGATAATCACAATAAATTGCTGAACATCCGGTTTAAACATCAATATAAGGAGTAAAAAATTAATACAACATTAACAACCAATACATCATTGAAGACGAGTTGTCTGCATTTGACTTCACAAGCCCTACACTAGGGTGCGGCCACACCAGCGTGACAACAGCAACCCCTCATCGCCCGGCTAGCTTAAAACGCAGCCATACAGCGCTGATAATCAAGGGTAAAAGTATAAACTTAAGCTTAAACCATCAGCGCAACAACACCTACCCCGATAATCAAAACTGCCAAAGGCGCCAACCATTTCCAGGGTAAACTCTGCACGTCTTCTGAAAGCTGTTCAGCGCTTGCAGCACTCGGCTCAGTCACAGGTTGAGCTGGCTTTTGCTCGGCTTCGAGTTGTGCTTCAACGGGCTCGGATGGCTGTACTGGCAGTTGCCACTGGTAACCCTTTTTGGAGAAAGTCTTAATCGCGTCATCACCAAACAGCGCTCGCAAGTGGCCAATATTCTGGAACACTACTTGTTCAGTGACCGTTCTGCCTGGCCATACATGCTCAAGGATCTCAGCTTTGCTATAGATCTTCTGAGGATCAGACAAAAACAACCCCAGCAACATGGCTGGCTTTTCTTTTATACTTATTTTTCGGCCTTGTTTTGACAATGCCAGGTTCTGGCAGTCAAACTCAAAATCTTGGAATGTTAACTTCATCGTCCTTCAGCTTTATAATTATAATAATTGTCACATTACAGGGAGCACATGACCATCTGATCAACGACATGTCCCTTTTGTTAGTTCAACAAGCTTAACATGTTCCCAACCTCGGATCAGTACTCCAATGTAACGATTTATAACATTTGCCTTTTTAGCTTATTGGTCAGGCTTGCCCAGCCGCTTTCACCAAACTGAAATACTGCCAGACTTACCATAATCACTGATGCCCCGACCAGTAAAGTCAGTGTGATCTGTTCATTGTTGATCCAGGCACCTAACAGCATGGCAAACCCCGGAGTGATTAACGTAGTCAACGCAACTGTGCTGGCTTGAAGTTTCTGCAGCACGTGAAAATAAGCAATAAACCCAACCAAAGAGCCAAAGACACTGAGATACACAGTGGCCAAAATGGAGCTGACTTGCCAGCTTTGCACATTCAGTTGACCATCGCTGAACCACCACACCAAACCAAACATAGGTGTTACCAGTAGCAATGCACCAAAGGTAGAAGCCAGTGGATGGATCGACAGTTGCACGCGTTTTATCATTACACCACTGAGACTAAAACAGCTCACGGCCCCAAGTACATACATCAAACCTTGAGGTGCCAGAGCCAACTCATTGAGTTGTGACATACAGACCAGGTACAAACCAACCATAGACAGAGCTAATCCCAGCCACTTGATGATACTAAAACTGGCCTCCCTCAGTAATCGCTGTGCCAGCAAACCAGATAACACAGGCGCAAGACCAAATATCAAGGAGATCACACCCGATGGTACGGTTTGTGCGGCGAGGTAACTCAATAACATACCGCCAAAAATACCTAAACTTGAATAGCTATATAATGCCCAGGCCTGCCTGGATACGGGAACCCGGTAACGACCAATCAATACGATGATAAAACACAACACCAGAGCGATGGCCATGCGCAAGAAAACACTCAGCGTTGGTGACATTCCCGCGCTGCTGATCACAATGCCCAACGGCGTTGTTGACCAGATGATGATAACCAGAATGTAAGATGCCTGAACTGGCATAATGAACTCCCCAAATCGGGGCAGTATAAGAGGCTGGAAATACACAATGATGACTAACCGCTGATACTGCCGCGGTTAGTAAGTGACTCCTACAAACCGCAAACAACACGCCACACACAGGCCAAATTATTCAGCCAGGTAGTAAGCGATGTAGACACGGTGATAAGAGTCATGAATTTATTCTTATTTATTAATGAATAACCTTTTTATCATGCCAGATACCAAAGTCAATGGCTGATATCCAAAAAATATTGTCTGTCGGCTATCTCGCCAATCACAGTGGCAAAAAGTCAGCCTCCCACCTTTATACAAACTCAAAACCCAGAACAGCCCTACTGAACAAATTTTACTCGTTTCTCTAATCCCGCCACAGTTAAAAAAGTACAAAACAAACAATAATTTAACAATAAAAGTTTACAACCCAGTCCTGACCCTGTTATAAATACATATAACAATAAAAGAAAATAGCCTTAAAAAACATATTGTTGAAGCATTTACCATAAAACCATGTAGAAAATGTGAACCACAAAATTAAAACTTAAATAAAACATTTAAAAAACACAAGTTAACAGGATTGACAGGTACATTAACAAGTCTCCATAATAGCGTTTAATGCAAAAGCAGTATTTCAACCAACTCAAAGTGCAATATTATGGATTTTCAGCTTTCCGACTATCAAACCGAGTTATACGATTCCGCGCTTCGCTTTGCTTCAGAGGTGCTCGACAAGGATGCGCACCAGCGTCAGCGCAATCATCACTTCGCACCTGAGCTTTGGCTGCAGGCTGCCCAATTTGGCTTCACCGGGCTGGCAGTAGACGAAACCTATGGCGGTGCAGATCTGGGGGCACTCAACACCATGTTAATGGTAGAGGCACTGGGCAAAGGCAGCCGCGATCTCGGTTTATCATTCTCCCTGTGTGCTCATCTATTTGCCTGCGTGATGCCCCTCGCACGTTTCGCTAGTGACCAATTGAAGCGGGACTTTCTTGAACCACTGGTTGCGGGAAAATTGATCGCAGCCAATGCGGCTACCGAACCTGGTGCTGGCTCAGATATCTACAGTATGAAAACGACTGCCGTCAAAGAAGCGGGTGGCTACCGGCTTAATGGCCAGAAAACCTACATCACCAATGCGCCTGTTGCCGACGTGTTCGTGGCCTACGCACGAACCAATCCCGACCACGGTTTTATGGGGGTGTCCGCTTTCATCATTCCCAAGGACACGCCTGGGCTGTCAACTGGTGCCAGTCAATCTAAAGACTGTCTGGCCAGTTGCCCGATGGGGGATGTGTTTTTTGACAACGTGTTTGTCAACGAATCACAACGCATCGGTTTTGAAGGAGCTGGCGGCGCTATCTTTCATGACTCTATGATCTGGGAAAAAGGCTGTCTGTTTGCACTGTTTGTTGGTGCCCTGGACAGGTTACTTGAGAGCACACTGAACTATGCCACTGAGCGCAAGCAGTTTGGTAAAAAAATCGGTCATTTTCAGTCGGTTTCTAACCGTATTATTGATATCAAACTGCGCCTTGAGCAGTGTCGCCTGATGCTCTATCGCGCAGGCTGGAAATACGACCAGGGACAAGATGCTGAGATTGACATTGCTATGAGCAAGCTGTTGATTTCGGACTACGCCGTCCAGTCTTCACTGGATGCCATTGCCACTTTTGGTGGCGCTGCAATCGATGCGGATATGGGCATTGTCCAGGTGCTCCTGGATACGTTGCCCAGCCGTATTTTCTCCGGCACCAATGATATTCAACGCGAGATCATCGCCCGAAAACTTGGCTTAAGAGGAGCCTGAACATGCTAGTTCAACGGATCTTTGCAGTACTCTATATGCTGGCCGGACTGGCCAAAGCATTTCCACAATTAGAAAATGTCCCCGACATTCTGCGCCAAGCAGCCGCAGCCAATCAGGGCACCTGGTATGCTGGGATCAGTAATCTGTTAGCCCAGTATGGTGATATCACCAATGTAGTTGTCGCAATCGCACTATTTGGCTCAGGTCTGGTGTTATGGCTCAATCCACGCTGGACGCGCTTTGTGATCTACGGCCAGCTTGCCATGATGGCAGTCTTCATCACCTTACTGCATCGCTCTCAGCCACAAGTGATCCCGCTGGATGCCATTTTTATCATCGCAGCACTGGCGATGTTACGTCAGCAATTTCGCCGTACTGCTACTAAACGTGTATTTGCCAGCCAGGATTTTGCCAAGCCCAAAGCGCAAGCAAAGTCACCCGACAAACCGAAGCTGGCAGATGAGTATGACGTGATCATCATAGGTGCTGGTGTCTCTGGCCTGACCGCCGCCAGCGAATTTACCACAGAGCGTGTACTGGTACTGGAGAAAAGCCCCACCTTCGGCGGTAATGCGCGCTGTAACAGTCATCGCTCACTATCGCATCCGATTGCCGGGGTGTGTTTCCAACAGCCCGTGCCAGGCTCAGATATGGATCAGCTGCTGACTAAACTGGACCTGCAAAATAAATTTAAAACCAATGCCGAAGATACGTTAGTTTTCTTCGATACAGTTCTACTGCTCAAGTGTCTCAATGAGATCACTTTAGGCTTTATAAAATTTCCCAGCTACCTGCTTAAACCATCAGTTTGGGGGTTAACAGGCCAGCTACTGCTGAACGCCTTGATTGGAAAGCCTTATGTTGTTGCCGCCAAGCAACTGGGCGATCCCATCTTCGCTGACCTGTATCAGTTTCTTGACGAATTTGCTGCCACTACAGATCGCTTCCCACACGTGCCCTGGCATGAACAAACTGGCTGGAGCAAAGAAGAAATGGTGCAGCTGGACAGCCTATCTTTATACAGTTATCTGTTCGAGCCGGAAAAAACCGCATCATTCCCAGCGCATTTACAACCACCTCGTAAGCTCGGCAAGCTGGTTGAAAATGCGGTAACAACCACGCTCAGAGTCGAGTGTCTGGATATCCATGAAGTTTCGGCCTACGTAGGCCTGCACTTTCTCGTTGGTTATCTGCGTGGCAATTTAGTCACCCTACCAGGCGGTAATGGCCATATCAGCGAAGCATTGGTTGCCCACCTGCACAAACAAACGAACATCACACTATTGAGCGATGTGGTACTGACCAATCTGGACAATACCGAAGCGAGCGTGCAACTGACCGCCAAAGTACAGCACCATAATATCTCGGTCAAAGCCAAAAAGCTGATTTGGGCCGCGCCCAAGCATCACGTGACAGATTGGCTCCCAACGCTACCAGAAACCCAGATCAAGGCCATCAAAGCCATTCGTCACGAAGATTATTATCTCGCCAATGCACTGTTATCACGCCCGGTGCTCAGCCATTCCTTTGGCGGTTACCTGATTGAACCCGACCGCCCAGAGAAACCGTACGCCTGGTGTAAAGCTGGTACCTGCCTGGTCGCTAACTGGATGGACAGCGATAGCCGCAGCGAAGGCGGCGTGCTGACCTTGCTCAAACCAACGACACGCGAAGAACGACAAGGGCGCACAGCAGAAAACGACTTTACCGGATTGCAGCAGCAGACCTACCGCGAAATCTCACTGATGTTAAATAATATCGGTGTTGACCCGCGCATCGTTGAAGACATTCAGATCTGGTACTGGCCTGACGCCTTGGTCACTTCGGTCATTGGGCAACAGGCCAGCGGCCTATTTCAAAGTGCCTCACAACCACATTTTAGCGTGCACTTTGCCAATCAGGACAGCGTTGGGATAGGTAACCTTGAAAGTGCCATCTTTGCCGGCAAACAGGCTGCAACACAAATTAAACGCGCATTACAACATACGGATACAACCGCCATTTCGCGTAATAAGGAGACGGTATAATGAGCCAATCACTCGTCGTCGCCCTCAGTGGCAACGAACAACTGGAATTAGGTCACCTAGGCGGCAAAGGCCACTCACTGAATCATCTGATCCGTGCAGGCCTGCCCGTCCCACCTGCTTTTTGCATCACTGCAGAGGCCTATCAAACCTTTGTTAACACCGCATTGCCGGATGACTTGCTCAGTGCGCCTGAGCTGGATAAGGTGCGAGATACTATCCTCAGTGCCGATATTCCTGAGCAGTTACGTACTGCCATTGCATCAGCCTATCAGGGACTGGGCGACAATGCACAAATAGCCGTTCGTTCGTCGGCCCTCGACGAAGATGGCCAGAGCCAGAGTTTTGCTGGTCAGTACGAAACTTACCTGCATGTGCAGGGTAACGACAGTGTGATGGAAAAAGTTCGCGCATGCTGGGCTTCATTGTGGGCAGAACGTGCTGCCGGATATCGCAACAGCAGTGCTGCGGATACCGCCATTGCCGTGGTGTTACAAACTATGGTGGATGCTGATGCTGCCGGCGTCATGTTCACTCAGGACCCGCTCAGTGGCGACACCAATAAAGTGGTCATAGATAGCTGCTGGGGCCTGGGTGAAGGTGTGGTATCCGGGCAAGTAAGTACCGACAGCTTTATCCTCGACAAAGACAGCGGTGAGCTGCTGCAACAAGAGATCCGCGTTAAGCCTCAATATTGTCAGCGCAACGCACAAGGCCAGGTTACCTTGCTAAGTACGCCAGAGGCGCAACAGCAGTCAGCCAGCCTGAACGAAGCTCAGCTCGCACAGTTGCTCACTTTGGCTAAGCAGGCACAGGCACTCTATCAGACCGAACTGGACATCGAGTGGGCCCTGAAGGATGACAAGATCTGGCTACTCCAGGCTCGCCCGGTCACCACTCAGGCCAGTAAAGCAGAACCCATTTATGCGAACCCCTGGGAGCAGGATCAACGTATTAAAGAGGGGGCATTTTTTTCTCGTATGGACACCGGTGAAATCGTCACTGGACTCATGACCCCACTCGGCCTGTCATTTTGTGAGTTCTATCAGAAGCACATTCATGGCCCGGCCATCAAAACCATGGGCCTGGCTGACATCAGCGACTGGCAAGTTTATATGGGCTATATTCAGGGTCAGGTATATCTGAATATCTCCGGCTCCGCACACATGCTGCGCCAGTGTCCCCCCACCCGGGATGAGATGAAGTTCACCACCCGCTATGCGACGTCAGATATCGATTTCAGCAACTACCGTAACCCTTACGGGCCAGGTGTAGAGGGCTGGGATTATGCGAAAAGTGCCTGGCACTGGTTAAAACAGCAAGTTCACAATATGCGCAATGCCGGTAAAATCGTGGATGACATGATTGCACTGCGCGAAAGCGAAACGAAGCGCTTTTTGGCGCTGGATTTGCCCAGTATGTCACTCAGTGAGCTGGACAAAGAGCTGACCCGAATCGACACCTACTTTTTGGACTCCTGCGCCGCTTACATGCCTTTCTTTTTACAGTCGTTTGCGCTGTACGATGCACTGGCTGAGACCTGTGAAGAACACTTCAAAGATCAAGGCGAGGGGCTGCAAAATCGCATTAAAGCCTCCATGAACAACCTGCGAACCATAGAAGTGACACGGGGGATCCTGGATCTTGTCGAACAGGTTCAGAGTAATCCTGAGCTAAAAGCCGTGTTTGAACGTTTTGAGGCTGAAGAACTGGTAAGCATCCTCCCCGCGCATCCGCTGGGGCAACCATTCTGGCAGGGGCCATTTGAAGCCTTTTTGCTCGAATTTGGCGCCCGTGGCCGTCAGGAGTTTGAATTGAGTATTCCACGCTGGCGTGACGATCCCAGTTACTTGTTACAGGTCATGAAAATGTACCTGAAACACCCGGTCGATCTGGAGAAGAAGCTCAAAGAGACCGAAAGCTTGCGCGAAGCCGACAGCGAGCAACTCTTTAAAGCTTTACCCGCTGGTGCGCGCTTTAAACTTAAGACCATTATCAAACTATATGGGGTGATGGCAGAGCGCCGTGAAGCGACTCGCCCTACCTTTATTACAGAGACCTGGTTCTATCGCTGCATCATTCTTGAAGTACTGTCGCGCCTGGAGCGAGACAATCTGGCGAAAGTAGCCGACTTGCCTTATATCGATTTCAACCGCCTGCGTGATTATGTCGCCGGACGCATGGGGGCCGCTGAGGCATTCAGCGAATCTCTGCTCAATGCCAATCGCCACAGTCACTTGTTCAACTTGCATGCTGAAGAGCCACCAATGGCAATCATTGGCCCATATACGCCAAAAATGAAGACCACGGCACAAACACACAGCGATTCGATGAGTGGCCTGGCCGCCAGCCCCGGCAAGATAGTCGCCAAGGCACGGGTTATTACCGATCTGCAAGCACAGGCTGGTGAACTGGAGCCTGGAGAGATTTTGGTCGCACGCTTTACCGATGCCAGCTGGACGCCTTTATTTGCACTCGCCAGCGGAGTTGTCACGGACATCGGGTCCACACTATCTCACAGCTGTATTGTGGCACGTGAATTTGGCATTCCGGCTGTCGTGAACTTACACAGTGCAACCCAGGCGATTAAAAGTGGCGACACGCTGATCCTCGACGGAGATCAGGGCACGGTGATCATTCAGCGGGAATAATCTAATCCATCGCGGGCCACAGGCCCGCATCTCATCATTCAACTTAACAATACAACGGCAAGTAGCGTGCTGCCGCCGTTGCGGGTCGTTGCGTGCAGTTTTTTATGGCGAACCGAATTTTAGCAGGCAGCAGAAGGAATAAATTATGACAAGCATTACAGGATTAAGCACTCAGTCGAGCGCATCCGGCTTTGAGCATATTTGGCAAGCCGAGACACAGCGCAGTGGTGCAAAGCAGGATACCATCACCGTGGGTGTGATTGTCGTAACCCGAGATGAGCAATTCTTCCATACCGGGTTAAGTGTACTCAGCGACATTCGGGAGTACGTCTTTAACCGAGTACATATTCAATCAGAGCTGGCGTTGAAAAACCCGTCTTTAGTGCCTTGCTCGCTGTATGACGAAGTGAGAGACAAAGCCATCCACTTTTTAAAGGGACAAAAGAAAGCCATCAATATCCAGGTGATCCAATGTGCCAGCCTGGCTGAAGCGACCGGAAAAGTCATTCACAGTAACGCGCTCAATGAGCAGCCCGATTTTCAGGTCGGCATGCTGTTTTATGATCAAACCTCAATGGGGTTTCAGGACGACAGCATAGATCAGATAGACCGGGACCTGGATGCCTTTTACCGGGCGATGCAGAAAATCGGCATTCCTGCTTTTTATACCAGCTTCTCGACCGTCACCTTTATTCGCTCACTGCGAACGCCCTACAGCTACCTCCCTCAGCAATATAGAGAGATAGTGCGCAGTACCGATCCGGCGACATTCCAGACCGAACTATTGCGTCTGTGGATGGATTTTTTCGAAATGAACTATGCCAATCGGCGGGTCAAGCCTGTCGGCTCGCTGGCGCTACACAATACCCTGGGCGACCAGCTCATCAACTTCTTTGCCCGTACAGCACCAGAGCACTGGCTGATGTCTTATTATACCGGCTCCGTCGTATCTAATTTGATCGGTCACCTGGACCGCCACGCCGAACAACAAGGCGCACTGGTGCTACGTGGTCCAAATGAACATGCAATTGCCTGTGGTGCCATGGCGAACTGGCAACTCTACCGCATGCCATTTTTGGCGGTCGTCACCTCTGGCATGATGGACGAATTCAAAGGCACGCTGGCGAATCTGAAAGAAACCGCCGCGCAGGGGATCATCGTCGTTGCAGAAAATCGCCTGAGTCAATGGTATAGCTTTCAGGGCACCATCACGGCCAGCGAAGATATGCGCGATGTATTGGCTGCTAAGCGCATTCCCTATGTATATATGGATGAAATCGAGCAGATCGGTGAAAATCTGGCTGAGGTATATCGTCTCTATCACCAGGGTCAGGGACCAGTGGTGATCCTGGCAACGCAAAATGTGCTGGAATCTTCGATAGAGCTGGACCTGCCAGCACTTGAGGCCTTGCCAGCCAGCCCCAGCGATGAACCTGTTGAAACCATGACAGAGGAACTCCGTCAGGCCATCGACCTCATCAATCACGGGCCTGAAAAATTGGTCTGGCAACTCGGCCCCGTCAGTGATGACGAGTATGCCCTGATCCATGAAATTGCCCAGCAAGCAGGTATTGCACTGGTAGACAGCCTCGCCCACCCAGGCACTGCCCCTAAATACTATCAGGGTAAGCGCAACGACAATTATCTCGGCACCCTGGCTATTTATGGTTATACTCCGAGGGTTTACAACTATTTTCATACCAATGACAAGCTTAACAGCACCGATGAACAGTGTTTGTTTATGCTCAAAAGCCGTGTCGCACAAATAGCCACACCATTTTCCGATGGTCGCCTTGAACGTAAGGTTCATCTGGTCCAGCTAACCCAGGAACAAAGCCATCTGTCACCCTTTGCTGACCTGCATTTACACATGCGCTGTCGCGATTTTCTGCAGGCGGTCAAAAAGCACCTGAATGTCAGTGAGTCATTACGTGCCAGGCGTATGGCTAAGATCATGGCTTACCCGGATACGCAATCTGATGTACTCAGTAAACTGCCCAGTCTGCCCATGTCGCCTAACTATTTCTTCTGTCAGCTTAACCGCGTGATAGAAGACTTAATCGAGCACGAGGACTATGACTACACCGGGGTGTACGATGTTGGCCGCTGTGGCATTTCTGCGGTGCGCAATGTGGCAAAAACACGTCGCGGCTTTTCCGGCTGGTATGGCCGAGCATTGATGGGCGATGCCCTGCTAGCCAGCGGTTATCTGGCTTACACCAGCCCAACCAATGTCATTGCCTTTATCGGCGACGGGGCCAAAGGCATAGTGCCGGATATCCTCCCGGCATTTATCGACAATATTCTGACCCACCCACAGCTACTCGATAAGAGCATCAGTGTGTTTTATTTCTGCAATGGTGGCCTGTCAGTCATTAACACCTATCAGGAGCGGATCCTGTTTAATCGCACCTCGCGCCAGATGCGCCTGGTTAACCTGGCGCAGTCACAATTTGAACAACAAATTGGCGACTTTGATATTTCTGCGCAAACCCTGACCCAGTTCGACGAAACCGCCGTTCGCACAGCGCTCACGGCACAAAAACGCCTGACCCTGTTCTCTGTGGTCCTCGGCCACAACAATGAAGGGGATGGTATTTCTCTGGCCACAGCCAAAGGCTGGCAACGCGACAGTGCCGATCCCGTTATGCACAACACAGATTCTGATACGCCACCAGCACAGGAAGTTAACTCATGAAGTTTGGATTTATCGCCCACCCGACGTCAGTCGGCCTGAAACGTTACGTCAAGATGCTCGATCTACTACAACGTAACACCCAAGATCAGCACACTGGCTATAACCGCGAACTGTGGGGCAAAGCAAACCTGGTTCCCTTTATGAACTTTGCCAAAATCACGTCCGCCAGCGGCGCAACCTGTGAGGGCATGATCAAATACATGCCACTGATCGCTGAGGAGATGATAGCCGATCCCAGAGCCATTGCTGAGCGTGTCGTTGCGGGCGTAGAAGAGTTTGTCGCCGACGGTGCTGAATTAGTTGGCCTGGGTGGATTTACCTCGATAGTTGGTCGTCGTGGAGAAGCCACAGCCGCCAAATCCCCCATTCCCATCACCTCAGGGAATTCACTGACCACCTATGCCGGCTACAAAGCCCTGATGCAAATTAAAGAGTGGTTGGACATCAATCCGGAAAAAGAAACCGTCGCTATCGTGGGCTATCCGGGTTCCATTTGCCTGGCACTCAGCCGGTTACTGCTCGCAGAGGGCTTTAACCTGAAACTGCTGCACCGCGCCGGTCACAAAGACAAAGCGGAAATGCTCAGTCACCTGCCCGAGCAGTACCACCACCGAGTTACTCTGACTGGCGACCCGGACGACCTGTATGACGAGTGCAAACTATTTGCCGGTGCCACCTCAGCCGGTGGCGTGATTGATGTAGCCAAGCTACAACCTGGTTCCATTTTCATCGATGTGGCACTGCCACGCGACGTCAATGTCGATGCCCGTCCTGCCCGCGATGACATTTTGATCATCGATGGTGGCTGTGTCACAGCCACCGATGCAGTCAAATTGGGAGGCGAGTCACTGAATGTCACCATTAAACAGCAGCTCAATGGGTGTATGGCCGAGACCATTGTCCTGGCCCTGGAGCAGCGCCGGGAGAATTACTCTCTGGGCCGTTACCTGGAACCGGTCAAAGTGCTTGAAATTGGTGAGCTGGCTGAGAAACATGGCTTTTATGCCTATCCGCTTGCCTCATTCGGGGAACGTATTGACCGCCAGCACGTCACCAACCTGAAGCGCTACTATCATCAGGACATCTATGCCATCGACAAGGGTGACACCAGTCAGCGTCTGACCTTTATCGACAACATCATTGCCCAGGACCCGGCCAAAGAAGACACACTGGACCGCCACCACCAGTTTATTAACCCAATGATGGTGGAGTTTTTAAAACAACAACGCTGCGACAATGTGTTTCGCAAGGCACAAGGCACCATGCTCTACGATAACGACGGCACAGGCTATCTCGATATGGTCGCGGGCTACGGCTGCCTTAATCTGGGTCACAACCCCAGCGCCGTCAGCCAGGCAGTCAAAACCTTCCTGGATGAGCAAGGTCCCAATTTCATTCAGTATATCTCCGTGCCGGAGCACACCGCCAAACTGGCTGAGGTCCTTTGTCACCTGGCTCCCGGTGAGATGGGACGCGTGTTTTTCAGTAACTCAGGCACAGAAGCCGTAGAAGCCGCCATTAAACTGGCCAAAGCCGCCACCGGCAAGCCAGGCATTGCGTATCTGAAAAACAGCTACCACGGTAAAACACTCGGCGCCTTGTCCATCACAGGACGGGAAAAACACCGTAAATACTTCCAGCCGCTGATCCAGGCCATGGTCGAAGTGCCCTTTGCCGACCTCGACGCTTTACGCGAAGCACTGCAAAGAGACGATGTGGGTGCATTGATGCTGGAGCCCATTCAGGGGGAAGGCGGTGTCCACGTGCCACCAGCCGGATACCTCAGCGCAGTGCAACAGATCTGTCGTGATACCGGTACCTTGCTGATGGTCGATGAGATCCAGACTGGCCTGGCCCGCACCGGCAAACTCTTTGCCTGTGAGTGGGAAGGCATTGAGCCTGACGTGCTGATGCTGTCCAAGTCACTGTCCGGTGGTTTACTGCCCATTGGCGCCACTTTGTGTCGCAGCGATGTCTGGCAGCGTGCCTACGGCACCTCAGATCGCTTCTTAGTCCATACCTCCACCTTTGGCGGCGGTAACCTGGCTTCTGTCGCCGCACTCACTGCACTGCGAGAGATAGTCGCGCAAGATTTGGCAGCCCGTGCTGATGAGCTGGGCAGCTATTTTAAATCTGAACTACAAACCATCGCCGACCAGTACCCCTTTATCGCCGAAATTCGGGGTCAGGGCCTGATGTTGGGGATCCAGTTTGAACAGACCTTTGACGGCGCTGTTGCGGCTTCTGCCAGAGAGTTTGCCACCCGTCTGCCGGGTGACTGGCATAGCACCTGGAAGTTCTTACCTGATCCGGTGCGGGAGCATCTGCAAGCTGCCATGACACGCATGGAACAAACACTGGGAGAAATGTTCTGCCTGAAGTTTGTCACTAAGTTCTGCCTGGATCATCAGATCCTCACCTTTGTTACTGCCAACAGTTCAACGGTGATACGGATCCAGCCGCCATTGGTGATCAGCAAACCCGAGATTGACCGCTTCGTCAGCGCCTTCGCCAGTGTCTGCGAAGAACTTTCGACCTTTTTAGACTAAGGAAAACGGGTCGCGCAGCCGAGCAGGCCCGACCCTAAACGTAATACATGATTGATAAGGATTACTTATGACTCTCAACAAACAAGATGTCGTTAACCATATGATGGGCTTCTTTCAGGCCAAAGCGGTAACCGCTGCATTATCACTCAAACTGTTTGACCATTTTCGCGACATCGACCTGAGCGCTGCGCAACTGGCCGACAAAATCGACGCGCCGCTACGCTCAACGGAGCAAATGCTGATTGCCCTGCATGCCATGGGGTATCTCACCAAACAAGATGACCTGTATCAATTACCGGCTGAGCATCATACCTTTTTGTTAAGTGATGAACCCATGTGGCTGGGCTGGCTGGGTCGTCATATCGACACCTTTCTGTATCCGCTGTGGGGCGAGCTGAGCAGCGCCGTGAAGAGTGACACCAATCAGCGTGAAGCCGTCTTTGGTGACAACCGCAGCTGGTTCGACATCCTGTATCAAAACCCGGATGACGTTGCTGATTTTCAGGAGTTTTTGGGTAAATTTGCCGCGCCGTTCATCGAAGGCTTTGTTAAAGACTATGATTTCTCGCAGCATCACTCCTTTTTAGATATCGGTAGTGGGATTGGCACCTTACCCATTGCTGTAGCCAATGCACACCCGGGCGTGTCGCTGGCGATCTGTGAACTGCCGCAGGCGTCGGCTTTTTTACGAGATAAGCTGGGTGAGCAAGGCTACGGCGACCGCATTGAGGTGGTCGAAGGCGACGTGATCGCCGGCAACCTGCCAATTGGCAACTATGATCTCATCCACCTTGGCTGGATGTTGCATGACTATGCGCCAGAAACCCAGGTCACCATCCTCAAAAATATCTATAACGCCATGCCTGCCGGTGGCCGCTTTATTGCGTCAGAAACCCCGTTGAATGATGACAAGTCAGGCCCAGAGTTTACCGCTTTGCTGTCATTAAACATGCTGGTATCCACCGACGGCGGTATTGAAAGCAGCAGTGAAGAATATCTGGCGCGTTTCCATGAAGCCGGATTCAGCAATGCCCGTATTCTAGAGATCCCCGGGCCACGGACCCTGATTGTCGGCGAAAAAGCCTGATCAGACACGAACAGAAGGAGTAGCAGGATGTTAGTCACTAAATTACTAGAGCATATCGCCGAACAGTTTCTCGACGGCGAGCAAGACGGCCTTGAGTCGCAGACCCCCTTGTTGAGCTGAATATCGTTGATTCGGCGGCCATTTTTGACCTGGTCGATTACCTCAAACAAGAAACCCAGTTAAACATAGGTATGCAGGAGATCCACCCAGGCAACTTTGCGTCAGTCGATGCCATGGTCACCCTGGTTGAACGCCTTCAAACAGAGCAAGCATAAGGAGGCTTGATATGAGTGCCACAAACCCAAAAGTAAACCCGGATATTATGGAAACTCTGCAACAAGAAGTTCTGAAGACCTTTACTGAACTGACTGAGTACCCTGCTAATACTCTGGATCTGACCAGCCACCTGGAGAACGACTTCGGGATAGATTCTATTGCGCTGGCCGAAGTCACCGCGGCATTGACCAAGCAGTTGCAACTCAAAAACCCCCTGTCCATTCAGAACATTCACTGTATCGCTGACGCGGTTAAGCAAATCGCCGCACAGGAATTTCACCTCAGTGAAACCAAAACAACAGGAAGCAGTGATGGTAAGCAAAATGCACACAGCTGGTTGCGCGAACAAGTGATTGCTGTGTTTGCCAGTTTCAGTGGCTACAATGCCACGGAGCTGAGTATGGATGCCGAAATTGAAAGTGATCTGGGGATAGATTCAGTCACCGTGGTTTCAGCACAGGGCGAGCTGCTAAAAGCACTAGGACTGAGAGACAACCTGAGCATCCCGAGTTGTAAAACCCTGGCGGAACTGGAACAGGCTTTTGCTAAGCTACTGGTTGAAGAAAAAGGCACACAGTGGGCCGATGAGCTGGTCACCAAAAACCCCTTAATTGACGAACTGCTCAACCCTGCGACCCGCAGTGACGACGTGCAACATCAAATCGACAGTGATGATGGCGATAACCGCACCATGCGCGACTTTGTCGGGATCCAGCACGGCGATCTGTTTCACAAGGCCCGTGAGTTCAAATCCTTTTACGACAAGAAAAAAGCGCAGCAACTTTACTGGTATGGTATGCCGCTGGAAACGCCCTGTAAAAATCGCGCCGTTATGTTCGATGAAGTCACTGGCACCAGTCGCGAATTTCTGATGTTTGGCTCCAACAGTTATCTGGGTTTGTCGAATCATCCGGAAGTGATCCAGGCGATCCAGGACGCCGCTGCCCAATATGGCGCAACCAATACCGGTTGTCGGATCATTGCAGGCAGTAACGTTCTGCATCTAGAGCTGGAACGTAAGCTGGCCAAACTAAAAGGCCGTGAAGCCTGCATCGTTTACCCTTCAGGTTACTCGGCTAACCTGGGCTGTATTTCTGCACTGACCTCTAAACATGACCTGATCTTTACCGATGCCATTAACCATATGAGTATCACCGATGGCTGTAAACTGGCAGGTGCCCAGCGCAAAATTTACAATCACTCGCTGAACAGCCTGGAAAAATCGCTGGCCAAGTATGCCGACCATCCCGGTGGCAAGCTGATCGTCACCGATGGCGTCTTCAGTATGCACGGTGATATCGTCGACTTGCCGCGTCTGACTAAGCTTGCTAAGCGTTATGGCGCACGCGTGCTGGTTGATGATGCCCACTCCACTGGCGTACTGGGTAAAACCGGTTCCGGTACCACAGAGCATTTCAATATGAAAGGCGAAGTTGATCTGGAGTTAGGTACCATGAGTAAAGCCTTGTCCGGTCTCGGCGGATTTGTCTGTGGTGATGCTGATGTGGTGGAATTCCTGCGCTTCTATTCTAACTCTTATGTCTTTGCCGCAACCATTCCAGCCCATGTTGCAGCTGGTGTGATTGCCTCAATCGATGTGATGTTGCGCGAGCCAGAGCGTCTGACCAAGCTGTGGGACAATATTTATTACTTCCGCAATCTGTTATTACAGGCAGGCTTTGATCTGGAAAACTCCGATTCTGCCATTGTGCCTGTGGTTGTTGGTGATGATGCTAAAACCCTGGCGCTTGGCCGTGCTGTGCGTGCCCGAGGCCTGTACTGTCAGACCGTGGTCTTCCCGGGTGTGGCAGTTGGCGACGCACGATTGCGTCTAAGCATCACCAGCGAACACACTCAGGCCGACCTGGATGAGGCCTATCGTATTTTGGTTGAAGGCGCGCTGGAAGTAGGCGTCCCACTCAATCAGGATGTTAAAGCGGGACTGGCGGAGGCCTGAGTATGACGAAAATTCCGTCATCAGCCCGTTTTGCACTGAACCTGCTGAGCCATGCTCAGCAGACCCCGCATAAAACGGCGCTGATCTGTGCCGATCAGCAATGGGATTACGCCCGACTCGCTGCACGCGCCTGCCAGATAGCCAATGCATTGTGCGCACTGGGACTGGATCAGGCACCGGTGTTGTTAAACCTGCCAAAGCACCCAGACACCGTTGCCGCCATTTACGCCTGCTGGCTCAGTGGTAACCACTATATTCCCATTGACTACAGCCAGCCTGAAGCCCGGGTTGAACGTATTATCTCTGCAGCAAAACCTGCATTAGTACTCGACCTGGATTGGCTGAATACACTCGATAGCCTGAGCCATAACAGCGACTACGAGCAAGACCTGAGCGCTTACATGTCACGACTGCGTCAGTACCGGGATACCACGGTTGCCGCAATCCTTTATACCTCGGGCTCAACTGGCACGCCCAAAGGGGTACAGATAAGTCATGACATGTTGGACTTTTTCATTGACTGGGCGGTGCACACAACTTGCATTGACAGCGAAGACATCCTGGCCAATCATGCCAGCTTTGCCTTTGACTTAAGTACTTTCGACCTCTTTGCCACCGTGCGCACCGGTGCCTGTGTGTGGTTGATCACCGAGCAGGAGCAAAAAGATCCCCTGGCCCTGATCAGCGGGATCAAGAAGCACCAGGTGAGTATCTGGTACAGTGTGCCTTCAATCCTGTCTATGATGGTGCGCAGTGGAGAGCTGAGCAGTCACAGCACCGCGACCCTGAAGCAGGTCATTTTTGCTGGTGAACCCTTTGCTGTGGCAGCATTGCAACGCTTGATCACTTGCCTGCCCACCAGTACCGTGCTGCATAACTGGTACGGCCCGACCGAAACCAATGTGTGCGTAGCCTGGCAAGTTGACCGCTCCCAGCTGAACGGACTGCGTCATTTGCCTATCGGGTCCTTATTACCCGAATTACAAGGCTGGCTGGAAGATGATGCAGGAAAGCAAACACCACTGTCTGAAAGTCTGGGTCGATGTGGCGAGCTGATTATTGGCGGGCGCTGTGTTACACCCGGCTATGCCAATGTGGACCTGCCCAGGGCCACGGCACTGCACCAACAAAACTGTCATGCCACAGGCGACCTGGTTGAACTGACCGAGGCCGGGCTCATCTATCGTGGCCGTATCGACGATATGGTAAAGCTGAACGGTTATCGGGTTGAGCTGGGCGAAATCGAATCCCTGCTACATCAGCACCCGGCCATAGAGCAGTCTGCATTACATCTCTCGCTGGGCGAACAGCAGCATCAGCTTATTGCCGTGATCGTTCTCAAAGACGGGGCAGAAAAACCCTCGCTACTGGCATTAAAGCAATTTTTAAAACAGCAACTGCCAGCCTATATGTTGCCACACAAAGTGATAGTCACAGCACAGCTACCACTCAATGCCAATGGCAAAGTTGACCGTAAACAACTGGCAGAGCTGATGTAATTATGAGAGGCGTATTATGAGCAGACCCCCAACTTCCCCTTTAGCCATAGTCGGGATCGGCTGTGCCTTGCCCAACGGCATAAACTTTGCCGACCTGGCAAAACAGGGGACACTCAATCCGAGTCAGTTTACTCACCCATTTGGCTGGTCGGTCGCTGCTGAGCCACTCAGAGGTGGGCAAGTGCACACCGATAACTTTGATTACAAGAAGTTTTCTATTCCCCCTTTGTTTCGCAAAGCGGTCAGTCGAGAAACCCGAATGGCGCTGCTGGCTGCTGAAGAAGCACTGAGCCAGCTGACCCTCAGTGAAACGCTGCGCGATCATTGCGATCAACTCTGTGCAACACATATGGCCAGTGACGCGGCTTATCGTAATGCCACCAAAGTAACTGCATTGCGGACTTTGAGTGAACAACTGGCTGATACTGACAGTGCGCAAATGCGCATCGATGAGTACAAGCAGGCGCTGGCAGGTACCTTTGGGGCCACCTCTCACGATCGGGTTGGAGAAATGGCCTCAACCATACCCGCCCGGATAGCACATTTTGCCCACACACGAGGGAAATGCCAGACCCTGGATGGCGGTGATCTTGGCGGTTTGCGTCTGTTACAGGCAGCGCAGGACAACTTTCGCTATGCAGACAGCCAGCTCGCTGTCCTCACCAGTATTCAATGCTTTCACCACCAGCCACAAGCTGAAATTCTCCATCATCAGGGCATTTCAACTCAGCAACCCTGGCTCGAAGGTGCCATCTCTCTGGTGGTCTGCCCTGTGACCACGGCCGAACAACAAGGCTGGCCGGTACTGATGCA
Organism: Pseudoalteromonas sp. PPB1; assembly: GCF_015356275.1. Lineage (NCBI taxonomy): Bacteria > Pseudomonadati > Pseudomonadota > Gammaproteobacteria > Alteromonadales > Pseudoalteromonadaceae > Pseudoalteromonas > Pseudoalteromonas sp. PPB1. The sequence continues at coordinate 220,725 of NZ_JACEQV010000003.1, forward strand.
GCTAGGGACTATCACCACCACAGCCACAGAGCAGGAAGCCACGCGCTATTTCGCCGGTGCAAGTCAGGTCTTTTATCAGTTACTTGAAATGCACCTGGGCCAGGAAACTCACTGTGCCAGCGCCGCAACTTTTGGACCACACTGGCAAATAAATAAGGCTGTATCACACGAAGACACCGACGCGAGTGACGACCAGGTGGCAATCACTCAATATTGCCCCATCACTGCACTGGGTGACGACAAAGCCCGTTTCTGGCAAACATTGGCCAATGGGGATGACCTGTTGCGATCGCAATCGGCACAGCAACTCAATGCATCGGCATTTGTCAGGGCAACCCCTCAGAAACTGAGCACCTACATAGACCAAGCAATGAGCTTTGAAAGCCATAATCCGTGCGACCAGGTCCTGAATAAACCTATGATGCCGGCCAAAAAAGCGCGCCTGGATGTGTCCCAGCTGCGGCTGTTGAACGCCACAGAGTCTGTCGAGATTGGGGAATTCAAACGCCCGGCAGTGATCCTGGCATGTAACCTGTCTCTGAATGCCGATCGTCAATTAGGCGCGTGTGCACTGTGGGATCAGTTACCAGCAGCCCCGACACATTTACCTCAACCCACGCCACCGCCAATCAATCGCTGGAGCTGGTATGGCGCAACAGGATTAGGGGGTGCCCGGTTGTTGGCAGAGCATCTGAAGATCCCACATGCCGACTGTATCGCCATTGAGGCGGCCTGTGCCAGTTCTATGGCCGCACTGCACAATGCTGTCAGAGGGCTGCAATCCGGGCGCTATGACGGCATTGTGCTGGCCGGGATTGAAACTGCCACATTAGAGCGAGATCTGGTGCTGTGCGGCGCACAGATGATGCTCTCAGCTACCCGCATTCGGCCTTTTGCTAAGGGAGCCGATGGCTTCACCCCTGGGGATGGCGGTGGTCTGTTTGTCCTGCAGGCTAAATCGGACGCACCCAATGCCATTGCCCATGTTGATGCCATTTCAGGTTCCTGCGACAGTCGCTCTATGACCGCGCCCGACCCACAAGGGCAGGCACTGGCCATGTATAAAACCTTACAACTGGCATCGGTCAACCCGGAACAAGTACAATATCTTGAAACCCATGGCACTGGCACCACGCTCGGCGACCAGGCTGAGCTGGAATCACTCTGTGCAGCCTATCGTCGTGAACACATGTCCCCCCTCTATCTGGGGTCTGGAAAATATAACTTTGGCCACTGTTTTGCCGGTGCCGGCGCCATTAGCCTGGCAAAAATGCTCGCAGCGCTGGAACATGGCTGCATGCCACCCACCCCAATCCTGGGGGAACTCAATGATGCTCTGCCATTCGATAGCATTCCGGCTGAGGTGCCACAACAAGCGCAACCCTGGCCATTACTGGACACCCAACAGCGCATTGGTGCCATCAATGCCTTTGGGACCGGCGGCATCAATTATCACCTGACTTTAATACACGCTCATTCACAGGAATCATTATGAAACTTATCGTACACAAAATTCGCCTTAAGCACATTCAGCACCTGGGCGCCTTTCGCGACTGGGTCGAAACCACGGACTACAAGGCCTGCGAACAGCTTGATTCAGTCAAAGCCTTCGCGGTGTTTGAAGCGTCCGCCGAGGCAGATGCCCCGTTCCACTTTGTAGAAACCATCTACTTAGAATCCGAGCAGGCGTTTGAGCAAGATATGACCACCCCGCTGTTCCAAAGTCTGGTCAGTCGCTTTGACGAGATGGCCGAAGTCGTCGAGGAGTTTAAAGGCGAGCGTATCGCACAGGGTTATCAGCAGTGATCACTGAACACTGTATTACGCCTGAGGGAGAGACACTTGTCTCGCCCATTTTGTACATCAGGCAGTATACCGACGCTTTATTATCCGCCCGCGCTCGTCTGAGCCAGGGACTTGCTGTCAAGCAGCAGTGCCGGGCACTAGCCAATTTCGCACTACAAAGGGCCTGCGCCAACCCCTCAGTCAGGCTCAATCATACAAAGTACGGGCAACCTTATGGCGACCAGGGCCAGGGAAAGCCTGCTCAGCCTGTGTCTACTAGCCACAGCCATAATTGGTATGCTGTCGCCACTGCCCCCGCTCCTCTTGGTATCGACATTCAGGTTTATCGCCGCTTTTCTGTCACCAACCAGCAGCGCCTGTTTCACCATCACAAGGTGTTGGCCGACATAATCACCCAAACCACGCGATGGTCTTTATGCGAGGCCTATCTCAAATCCCAGGGCCGGGGCCTGCCGTTTGATTTACGTACTATCCACATCCAGCAATATGCAAGCCAAGGTGCCACCTCATACGGACGCATAACAAGCAAAAATGATACGCTGGCACCTGCCAGTTACTGGCTCTGGCAAACACTCTATTTTTGCTGTGCCGTCTGTATTGCGAGCGACCAGGAGGTCGTCCCCATACTCTCTTTACACAATGGAAAACCATCATGACACACACTGCATTTGAACAGACACTGGCAGAGGCTGTCGCACTGGCACGACTCGCCCCGTCTTCACACAACTGCCAGCCCTGGGCCGTTCACTTCGACCCCGTAATACACTGTGGCTACCTGGCCATAGACAACCGCCGTAAACTCACCGGTCTGCCGTCATTAGAGCGGGAAATGCTGCTCAGCTGTGGTATTTTCTTCCACTTTCTTGAGCAGCTGATATGCCTGCGCGGGTATCAGCTGCACTGGCGCTGGTGCGATGAGCAAGAACAACAAGTATTGGCGGGCGAAGACAGAGCGCTCATCCGCTTTATGCCTGGACCTGAGCAGGCGCATCAGGCAACCGCATTTGCCACTTTATCTGAGCAGCTACAACAGCGTCATACCGTACGTTCAGCCTACCGCAACACGACGCTTAGTGAACAACAGCGTAACGAGCTAAGCTCGGTGCTAAAACCCTATCCGGTGACACTCGGGATTTATTACCAGCAAACCCATGGCAAAGCGCTGAGTCAACTGACGCAAACTTATGCCGGACTTGATTTTGCAAACAAAGCGGCATGGCGCGAAACCTACAGCTATATTCGCTTTGATGAAAAACGCCAGTACGAGGACGGCTTTTACCTGCACAATCTGTTTGGGCCGGTTTCTGGCGGTTTCAAAACCTTTTTTAAAGTCGCCTTTCACCCTTACCTGAGTGGCCTGAACAAATTGCTCAGATTGCCAACCAAAATGGCTCAAGGTCTTGCTGAACTGGTTGAAGCCGGGCCGCACTACCTGTCGCTAAATATGAGTAAAGAAGGCGATGAAGCGCTTTTTCGTGCGGGCTTAGGATTGGGTGCTTTATGGCTTAAACTACAACAGTGGGGATGGGCTCTGCACCCAATCAGTGTGCTTGTGCAACACGATACTGCCAGGCAAGCTTTAGCAGCCAGTCTAAGCCAGTCAGAATTACCCGTTTTTTTTGCCCGATTCGGTGAACCTCAGCAATCCGGCAGCCCGGCTCCGAGGCGACATTGGCAGAGCATTCTGGTTTCAGACACCCATAGCCTGACTAAACCCGCACCTAACCAGCGCGGATAACAACAGGAAAAGAATAAAAACCAAATCAAAATGCTCTCTAAGGGGACTGCGCATCTGCCCGTACTGATGACAGCAAATGTCGCAAGTGGCAGACGCCCTCGTGGCAATGAGATAGACAACACAGAAGAACGCATTTGCACCGCGAATACACTTGTTTTTGCAAACGAAGTCAAAAACTCTGCCCAGAGCATTTGTGCGGCCTACTGCAAATTACCACGCCATACATAACACAAAGGCGTCAGCGTAAGCATGCTTTGTGCACTACAAAAAAGCAGTTGACAAACGAAATTTATTTCAGGTAGTTTGAAATTGACCCATTGTTAAAACAAAAATAATTCAACAGGATATGAATATGAAACTAGCACTTAAAAAGAAACAACTAAAACATCTAGACAACACTATGCTGCTGGACAATCAAGCCACACCTCAAATTGGCGGCGCTGGTGAGAGCTCACCACCGAGAGCATGCCTCCCAACCGGGCACATTTGTGATCGTCTCAGTGGCAAAAGCGACCACACTTGCTGGTGCTAATTAAATCGCGGCAGTGCTACTGCCGCACTCAAACCTCTTAACTTAACCAAAAATGCGTCAGACGCAGCAAACGGACTAATATTCTATTACCGTATTTTTCCTTCTTACTTGCCCTCACTTCAGCAAACAACATGACCAACACGGTTCCGCTCACACTTTCCTGGCTACCATTTACATAGCGTATTTTAATGCCATCCGGGCATAGCAATAAAAAATTTCTTGTTCCGGCGCTTTGTCCTGTCTTTTTTTCTTAGGATCCCTACAATACCCGCCATAAGGAGACAGCATGCAGCAAAAAACCAGCAAACTATTGATTTTTATACTCGCTCTACTAGTGGTGTTTTGTCCACTGGGGATCGACCTGTACTTACCCGCATTCGTCAATATGCAACAAGACCTGGCCGTCAGCGAGGCCCGCATTCAGCAAACAGTGGGTATCTATATGTTGGCAGTGGGCCTTGGACAGCTACTTGCCGGTCCGCTTGCCGACAAATATGGCAGACGCCCGGTTGCTTTGTCCGGCATTCTATTGTTCGGCATTGGGGCGCTGCTGGCCACCTTGCTGGATGAATGGCACTGGATCATGCTTGCTCGTGTATTGCAGGGCTTGGGGGCTTGTGCCACTTTTGTCAGCGCCTTCGCAATTGTACGGGATAGTTTCGGTCACAAAGGCAGTGGCCAGATGATCACCTACCTTAACGGCATTGTCTGCTTTATTCCGGCACTGGCCCCTATCCTGGGTGCCTGGCTGACCATAGAGTTTGGCTGGCGCAGTAACTTTACCTTTCTGACGGGCTTTGCCGCTGTTGGCCTGGTATTGGTGCTGGCACTGTACCGGGAAACAAAACCTGACACCACCGTTTACTCTGGCCATTTACTTGATTTTCGCCGCTTCCGCCCCATGCTGAGCAGCCCTCAGTTTATGTTCAACGCCAGCATCACTATGGTGTGTATGGCGGCTATGTTGGTATTTGTCGTCGGCGCCCCGGGCTGGATCATGACCGGGCTTAATCGTCCCGTTGAGGAATTTACCATGTGGTTTACCATCAACGCCGCGATTAGCATTGCTGCAAGTTTTACTGCGCCCCACTTCATTAAACGCAACTCGCAGCAGGCACTGAGATTTGGCCTGAGTTTATTTACCCTTGGTGGGATCTTGTTGTTAATCACACCGCAAACTCACCCGCTGGCGTATCTGTTACCTATGTACATCGCCTCTGTCGGTTTTGCCTTTACGCTGGGGGCTGCGGCGGGCAATGCCCTGGCTCCTTTTGCCAATCAGGCCGGGACAGCTTCCGCCCTGATCGGAGTTATGCAAATGAGTGGCGCCGGGCTATTAGCGATGATCAGCCAGCCACTGACGTTACCCGCTCCGGAGCAGTTAGCCATGCATATGCTCATCGGACTGCCTTTCTTATGTTTACTGTTCAGTCGTTGCAAAGATAATTTGCATAACCCTACCTAGAAAAAATACTTAAGTGGCAGGTTTAAAATAACTAAGCAAATTTTTTGCGAATGACATTTTTTGGTTAGTAGTAGGATTGTCATATTTAAATTAGATACTGAAGCTAACAGCATCGGTGATCATAGCCTGAATAAGTGTTATGCATCCGCTTTGTTAAAGTGGTGACGCTGATATGCTCTATCCCAACCAATTAATAACCAATTTTTATGCGGGCGTATGCCCGCATTTTTTATAGGTTTTTTTATTTAAGCTGGTTACACTAAGTGCAATTATGTTGAACAGAGCCCGTCATGCTAAACCCGGAATTACTCGCCTCTTTTTTATTTGCCAGCTTTATTATTGCCATTGCCCCAGGCCCTTCCAATGCCTTTTTAATGGCTCAGACCTTTACCAACGGCCGCACAGCCGGAATGCAAAGTGCTTTTGGTTTTGCGCTGGGAGGAGTGGTCCATACACTGTTTGCGGTGATTGGTTTGTCGGCTATCCTTAAGGCCTCAGAAACCGCCTATACCACAGTGCAATACCTGGGCGCGGCATACCTTGCCTACCTTGGGGTACGCACTTTCAAAGACACTCTGTCTCAGCCAGAGAACAACGACGAAGAAAAGCCCCATGTCAGCAATAAGAAGCAACAAAATGTCATGTTTCAGGCTATGATGACAGAAGTGCTCAACCCCAAAGTGGCATTATTCTTTATTGCCTTCATTCCTCAATTTGTGGATCAAAGCCTGACAACGTCTACCACAGTGCAGCTTGCCATGTTCGGGTTACTCTATCCAATTCTGGCCTTTCCCATTGATTGTGTGTATGTTTACAGCGGCGATAAAATCGCCGGCTATTTTCGCGCTCATCCCAGTGCACCGATTTGGATAGACAGGATCTCAGCCTTTATCTTCGTCGCACTGGCAATTAACTTATTATTATGAGGTAAGTATGGATACCAAGTCGCAGGTCATTCCGGCTAAAAAACGCATCGCACTGGTCGCGCATGATGGCAAAAAACAGGCTATGGTCAGCTGGTGTCAGGGGCACCTGGATAAGCTTGCTATGCACCAACTCTATGCAACAGGAACAACCGGTCACCTCATTGAAAAAACCTCTGGGTTGGAAGTCACTAAGTTACTCAGCGGCCCCATGGGAGGCGACCAGCAACTCGGTGCTAAAATCGCTGAGAACGAAATTCACATGTTGATTTTCTTCTGGGATCCGCTTGCGTCACAGCCGCATGATCCGGATGTCAAAGCGCTGTTGAGGCTTGCGGCAGTGTGGAATATTCCGGTAGCCTGTAATGAGACCACCGCAGATATGTTGTTGTCATCCATGATGATGACCACTCCGATTGAGCGCCAACTCCCCGATTATGAGCAGTATCTGGCGCATCGTATGGCGCTATAGCACCCAATACACTAGCAGTATAATTGACTCGCCCACTTGGTCAGACCGGCGGTAACACTACCAAAATTATCGCCATTGACCATAGGGATATCGCCCAAGCGTTGCTGTAGTGCCAATTTTAACAGTGGAGACTGGGCGCTCCCGCCTGTCAGATAAATCACATCGGGACGCGTGCCTGCCTCAGCTATTGCCTGCTCAGCCAGCACCGCGGCTTGCTCAAGACAGCTTGCCACCGACTCAGCCATAGTCTGCGCACTAATATCGACGCTCAGCTCGCTATCCAGAAAGTCCAGTATTGCCGTATGTGAATCCTGATCAGACAGCGCAATTTTTGCCAGCTCGCCCTGGCGCACGAATTGATGCGTCATCTTGCTGCGCTGGATCTTCAACAATCGCTCGAGTTTTTCCGGCTCACAGACATCTCTCAGCATACCGCTCAGCTCGCGCGCCATTTGCGCACTGTAGAAGTCACTTTGCATCTGAATATCATTAATTTTACATGCCTGCCAAAACAAGGGATTGGGTAAAGGCAGGCCAGATGTAAACTGACTGCCCAGCCCACATACTGGCATCAAGGTATGAAATGCCAGTGCAATATCGAGATCATTCCCACCTATTCGCTTACCGGTATGGGCCAGAAAGTCATCACTGCGATCCGCCTTAGCACGAAAGCCCGGCCCCATCTGCACAAAAGAGCAGTCACTGGTACCACCGCCAATATCCACCACCAGCACTTTCTGATCCTGGGTAAGGCGGGACTCATAATCAATGCCCGCTGCCAACGGCTCATATAAAAAGGCCACGTCTTTAAACCCGGCACGCTTCGCGGCGGTCGTCAAAATATCAATCGCCTGGCGGTTGCTGTCCTCACCCCCAATGGCCTGGAAGTTGACCGGCCGACCAATGACCGTTTGGCTGAGCGGCTGCTCCAGATGACGCTCAGCACGGCTTTTTAGCTCCATGATCATGGTCGTTGCAATGTCTTCGAAAAATGCCAGCTGAGCTGGTTTCAGACCAACCGCACCAAAAAAAGACTTGGGCGACTTCACGAAGTACCCTTCTTCAGGAAACGCGATGTATTCTTCTATGGCTTGCTGGCCGACAAACACCCCTTGCTCGTCAGCCGCCAGGTCAAGCTCACGCCGTGCCATAGCTGCACTGCCTAACAAAGGCTTACGCGCTGCCTGGTAGTCCGTAGCAAATGCAGAGCCTGCCAGATTGTGCGCGACATACTCACTCACCAGGCTGTTGTGTAACGCGTACAGAGTTGACGGCAGATAAGGTTTGCCCTGTTCCAGAGGCACCAGTGTGACATCGCCTTCGCGCATTACACCGATTGCGCAATTAGAACTACCGTAATCAAATCCTGCTATCATTTGTCACCTCACAACCATAAAAAGGTCGCGCACTGTATCACAGCAAAGTGGCAAGTAAAAGTCTCAGCGTGCGTCTATCACACAATCCTTAAAGTGATTGCCTGACACGCAAAAAGCGGGCAAATCGTGGTTTACCAAATTTTGTGACTCCCTGATATCGGTAGGTCACCTGACTGCCAATTGGGGGAGGCTCGCGACGCTGGTCATCCGTGAAACCCGAGCCTATTTTAAAGACAATGCCCTGTGGCGTTTTAACCCGGATTGCGCCCATCATGCCCTGATATTTACCCTTACCGGGCAGATGTGCCAAGACCTCAGCTTCGGCGTCGAAATAAGGTTTGTACTTCAAAATGGCCGAACTACGGCCAGCCTGGTGCAGTGCCTGACGTTCATGAAGCATGACCCCTTCGCCACCGCGAGCCAATACCTGCTCAAAAAATTCATCCAGTTCAGCCTTGGTTGTAAACCGATACTGAGGTACTGCGCGGACATGGGGCTGTACCAGCTGATCGATAAGCTGAGAATAGACGTCATACCGCTGTGCAAAGGGCACAGCCACGCTGGGCGCATCAAAGATCAGATAGTGGATCTGCCGCCAGTCCTGCTCGGATGCCTCATGACGCCGCACCACCGCACTGACAAATTCAAAGTTCTGATAGCCAGCCCACAGCTCTCCGTCCAGTGCCATATCTGGCAATTCAGAGGTGAACCAGGCGGGCGCATGGATCACCTGACCCGTGCGGGTAAGCAGCTGCTGACCATTCCATACCGCTCTGACGCCATCAAACTTTTCACTTACCAGATAATGGGAGACCGGCTGCTGTGCCTGATACACTTTGGCCAATTGCACACTGGGGGCCGGACTTGCACAGGCTATTTGCAGGTAACACAGGCAGGCCAACAGCCAACCTGTCAGTTGAATGTTCATCGCTACGCTCCTTGTAGGCAGAATTAAGATATCCTCCCTCAGAGCTTAGCGCGGCGTCAGGAAATCGCCAGTCGCAAATTGGTAGTACTAACCTTTTGCGAGCAGCCCATCAATAACATCTTGCGCCGAGCGCAGCGATTGCACTTGCCAGGCAGCCTGAGAAAAGTCCTGCTTTGCTGAATGCTCATTGGGGATCACCATTACCTGCAAGCCTGCGGCGCTACCTGAGCTCAGCCCGGTTGAACTGTCTTCCAGCGCAATGGCGTTTTCTGGCTCAATCTGCAATGCGGACAGTGCCTGCAGGTATGGCTCAGGGTGTGGTTTTGGCTGAACCACGTCATCTTTAGTGACAATACACTCGAAGAAATGCGCCAATCCATAATGATTCAAGACCGGTATCGCTTCGGCGCGGGTACTCCCCGTCACCAGCGCTAACTTACAGTGCGCTGACGCATAACTTAAGATCTCGTCTGCATAAGGCATGAGCTTTGGCTGCATAGTCGCTGCGGTGTCAACAAAAAAGCGGTTTTTATCGTCGCATAACGCCTGCGCTGTGCTGGACAGTTTGTGACGTTCAAGGAGTATTTCAGCAGTTTTTAGCGTGGGTACGCCAGAAAATTCATCACAAAATGCCAGCTCGCTATACTCAACACCAAACGGTGCCAGCACACGCAGCCAGCTGTGATAATGGAGCGCTTCAGAATCCACCAGCGTTCCATCAAAATCAAACAAGATTGCCTTTAAACTCATCATCGCTCCTTCTTTATAAGTAAAATGTTATTAGGCTTTGGCAGGAGGCTCTGCGTGTGCAGGTTCACCGCTGTCTTTTTCTACCAGCTCATAACCACGCGGTTTACGTACCACTTTCAAAACAGGCTTATCAAATGCCGTCTGCAAACGGGTAAAATCGGCTTTAAGATCATCAATGCTCTGACCATAAGGTGACTCACCCGTTTCAGACCAGTTGACCGCTTTGCCATTCTCATTGTACTCAACCGCATGTACCTGATACTGCTCTGGCGCATCTTTATTTGCTTCACAATAGATAACGCGATAATTCCAAAATGCGGACATAGTTTCTTCCTCTAAAATTCTGTATTTACCCGAGTACTTTACCAGTACTGGGGTCTGCTTGCATGACAGTATTAATAAAAAAACCCGTGGATGGTGACCATCCACGGGTTTTCACTTTAAATTAAGGTGAAATTAAAAGAATTTCACTTTGAACTCAGCACCCACAAAGCGCTCTTCGTTCAGCATACCTGTGTTGTTGTTAAAGTCTACACCACCGATAACCACCTGCTCATCAAACAGGTTACGTACGAAGGCAGAAACTTCATAGTCGTTGTCGCCCGAGTTCCACGCGTAACCCGCACGCACACCAGCTTCAAATAGTGCTTCACCAGTGAACTCTACTGACTCATACAGGAAGAAGTCGATTTCACTGCGGTATGACAAGTCGGTGTATACAAAGAACTCACCGTTTTCCAGTTCTGTGGTGTAACGCAATGTCGCGTTAGAGATCCACTCTGGCGCGTGCGGCAGGCTATTGCCATCCAAGATTGCGCGCGCTTCAGGACCATTTGGCCCATCAACCATGTAGGTTGGATCAGTCACGGTACACTGCGCACACACTGCAACGGCAAGCGTATCGTCGTCTAGCTCAGTTTTGTTATAACTCAGGTTAAACGTCGCATTCAACTCATCCGTCAATACCCACTCACTGTCTACCTCAAAGCCATAGCCAGTTGTTTTATCAGCGTTAATAAGACGGTTAAAGTTAGAGCCACCACCTACAGCAGTCAGCTGTTGGTCATCCATTTGGAAGTAAAACACGGTTGCGTTAACACGACCCTGGCCATCCAGAACGTCTGACTTAACACCGAATTCAATCGAGTTCGTGGTTTCTGACTCAGCAACTGTCACAACGTCACCGAACAAAATACGACCCTGAACACTCGGCGCACGGAAACCATTTGCCAAACGACCGAACAGGTTAACGTCATCAGTCAGTTTATAAGTTGCACTCAGGTCCCAGCTTACGTGGCTGTCACTTGGATTCGCACGACCTTCCAGGAAGTCAGGAGAGCCGTTCCAAGGTGTTGGGTTATCTGTTCTTTTTGCGTAAAAATCTTTTTCGTCGTCTGAGTAACGTAAGCCCAGAGTCACGTCCAGCTGCTCAGACACACTGTAATCGAAAGAACCGAACACAGCCCATGCAGATGTCTCTTGCTCCTGCACAGCGTAACCATTTTGCAGGCCATAGCTACCAGCGGCTTCATCGTATACACCAGTGTCAAAACTGAAGCTCTCGATAGTCAGATCTTCTTCAAACAGGAACAAACCAACCTGATAGTTGAAGTCACCAGAGAAGTTGCTTGAAAGGCGAAGTTCTTGCGTATACTGGTCATGCTCTGGAATGGCATCAGCCGTTTCAGAAGAAAATGGAATGAAACCAGGACCCATGGTCGGTGCGAAGTTATTACCGTATCCACCATCAACGTCTGCACGCGAGTAGATCTCAGCGCTTTCCCAGCCGGTGATTGAAGTAATGGTGTGCTCTTTAAGGTCCCATTCCAGCTTCAGGCTCAGACCCTGTGTGTCTACTTGTTGAGTAGCACGAGACGCGGCATCCTGATAAACCACATCGTTATCGTACAATGGGTTAATGTTGTTCGAACCTTTTTCAATCAGGTTCGCACGGAACGGGATCGGGCGACCTTCCAAATCACGTACGTGGTAATTCAGCAGACCGGTGAAGTCATCACCTTCATATAAGAACTGTACACGTGCCGCTTTTTCATTGTAGCCACCCAGTGAATCTTCTTTCTCGAATCCAGGTGCTTTTACATCAATGTAGTCCGGCTTATCTTGTACCAATAATGATACGCGTGTAGAAATTTTGTCAGTTAAACCTGTACCGGCTGCACCTTCAAAGTCAATTGAGCTGTTGCTGCCGTATGAAACCGCGGCATACCCATCGAATTCTTGGCTTGGTTTAACGCTGTCGAACTTAACCAGACCGGCTGGGGTGTTACGACCGAACAGGGTTCCCTGAGGGCCACGCAGCACTTCGATGCGCTCGATATCAAATACAGGGAAGCCTTTAAGAATAGGGTTTTCCTGAACAACTTCGTCAACAACCAGAGATACCGGCTGAGACGCGTTCAGATCGAAGTCGGTGTTACCCAGACCACGAACATAAAAGCGTGGGAATGTACGTCCGAATGAAGATTCAACCGACAGGCTCGGGATCTTCGCATTCATGAAGCGGATATCCATACCAGCTGAGCTGTATGCGTCCAAGTTATCGCCTTGCAAAGCAGACACAGAAACTGGCACTTCTTGTGCGTTCTCAACACGCTTACGCGCGGTGATTTGGATCACTTCCAGTTGATTACTTTTGGCTTGCGCTTCTTCTGCAAGCGTAGTGAATGAAGTACCTGCTACAGCAGAGAACAACGTCGCATTGATTAAAGTTGCTAACGTAGATCTTTTCATTGCTTTCATGTTTGGATTTAACCTTTTGTATGCACTCTTAAGTTCAACGGTTTTGATTTGGGCGCCGTATCACAATGGCTGGTTCGCTCAATTTTACGCGCAAATGACAAGCAGCGCGGACCTCACTAGCGAGAGTGCAAAACGACTATATGAGGCTGAACGAGACGGCCGTAATTATAGCAGCAAATTTTCAAATTGCTGCAATTATGCATATAAATTTTCCACATTTTTGTAAATATCGTGAAAGTTAGCTAAGAGTTAACAACTTTTCGCAACAAAAAGCCTCAATATAAGGACAATTGTCCTTACCAAACTCTTGCCTATATGATGGCAGGAAAAGGATTTACCGAATTGAAATACAGGTGTCACTATCTCGCTCTTATCAACAGCCAGCTCTTCATACCGCGAATAGATACTCTCTAATCACAAGATCTGCACACGAGCACATTACTTTTTGGATTGCATAGCAAAACCAACCAGACACATGTGGTGTTGTGCATTTTATGACAAACAATAAGGTAGCACCGAAAACCATCCGCCCATAGATGGTAACCGGTGTCATGAAAGCGATGCCATTGTATTAAAGCATCGTAGTGAAAAGGAGGACATTAGACCGCACCGGGCCAACTTATCCTAAAATCGGTCTCAATTCAGGTAGTCGGTGTGGCGAGCTTAACCAATTCGCTTTTTAGCGTCTCTGGGTCATACTGGATCACCGCAACGGCAGCCGTTGCAAAGATCGGCATTTCACCCGGCACCAATTGATCAACCAAATAACTGACTATCGGCATATGCGCAACAACTAACCAGGTGTCTAAGGTGTCATGCATACTGATTAAGGTTTCGAGATAATCGATCGCAACAGCGGCATTGCCACTGGGCACAATATCCTGGCATGTCTCTTCGAATGATACAGGGTTGCTTTGCAGGACAGCCTGAGCCGTCTGTTGCGCCCTGATATAGGGACTCACTAGTACAGCCTGTGGCGGATAATGTTCAGCTAACCATTGACCCATTTCAGCAGCCTGAGCGTGCCCGCGTGAAGTCAGAATTCTGGCCGCATCGTTGGCCTGCATAGGGCCCGCTTCGCCATGGCGCATGATCAGAATTGTTTTCATAGCACTCCGAAAGTTGGCAAGAAAATTAGAAGCAAGCAGTAGCTATTGCCCCAAATTGTCCGCTATATTAAAACAAAAGCACCTAAACCTTAAGTTTAAATACAGGCTAATTCAGAGGTGACCGGCTATCGCAACCGTCCTGGTGGGCGCTTGCCAGCAGTAGCCCGGAAACAGCAGCCACGTCTCTAACTAATATATCGGCGGCACACAATTGAAACTGAGTAATAATGATAAAAGAAATTATCGTCACCTGACACTGGACAATGGTCTAAAAGTGCTTCTTGTCGAAGATACATCAAGTAATAAGGCAGCAGCCTCCCTCGCAATAAACGTCGGCCATTTTGACGATCCACAGAGCCGGCAGGGCATGGCACACTTTGTTGAACATATGTTGTTTCTCGGTACTCAGAGCTTTCCTGTGCGCGGCGAATTTTCGCAATTTGTCAGTCACGCCGGTGGACAAAGTAATGCCTGGACAGGCACCGAACACAGTTGCTACTTTTTTGATTGTCGTGCGGCATTGTTTGCTGAGGCTTTGCAACGATTCAGTGAGTTTTTTTATGCACCACTGTTTAGTGAAGAGGCATTACAGGACGAACGCAACGCCATTGACTCAGAGTTTAATCTGAAGGTCAAAGATGATAATCGCCGAATTATTCAGGTGCACAAAGAAACCGTCAATCCGGCCCACCCTTTTGCCAAGTTTTCCGTCGGAAATCACAATACCCTGGCCGATCACAGCGGTCAGTTTAAACAAGAGATTGAAGCCTTTTTTGCCGCCCATTACCAGGCACAATGGATGACACTCGTGCTAGCCGGGCCGCACCCTTTAGATGAGCTGGCCGAGCTGGCAGTCGCAACTTTACGCCTGTAACCGGTCAAAACATACCCAAACCGGCCATTCAAGTCCCCTTATATCGCCAGCAAGATCTGGGGTTATTACTCCACATTGAACCGCGTAAGCACATGCAAAAGTTGATTGTCAGCTTTGCCATGCCCGATGTAGAGCGACTGTATAAGTTCAAAAGCCTGAGCTTTCTGGCACACCTGTTGGGTTATGAAGGAGACGGCTCACTTTATGCAATTTTAAAGAAAAATGGCTGGATAAACGCCCTGTCCGCGGGCGGTGGCGCAGACGGCAGTAATTTTAAAGATTTTAATATCAGTTTCGCGCTGACTGACGAGGGCATTGAGTACTACGAAGATATCGTAGAAATGCTGTTCGAGTATATTAGTCTGATCCGAGAACAGATTGGCGCTTTACCTGCACTCTATGAAGACAAAAAGCGCCTACTTGAGTTGGCATTCGAAAATCAGGAGCCCAGCAAACTACTCGACTGGGTCAGCGCACTGAGCATCAATATGCACCATTACGAAGACGAAGACACCCTATATGGTGACTACTGTATGAGTGCCTTCAATCATTCACTACATGAAGAACTCATGGAACTGCTATCGCCGCATAACATGCGTCTGATCTTGATCCACCCTGATATTACCTGCGAGAACGATGCCACCCGCAAGGTAGCACAATGGTACAATACGCCCTACCAGGTAGAGCGCATCAATACGGAGTGGTTACAAACACTCGAACACATTACCACGCCACTACCCGAAATGCGCTTGCCTGCTGCGAACCCTTACCTGGCGTTTGAAAACCGTCTGTATGACATAGAGCCCGGACGTAAAACGCCCACCCTGCTCACAGACAGGCCAGGATTTGCCTTTTGGTTCAAACAAGACACCCGCTTTCGGGTTACAAAAGGCCATTTTTATTTAGAGATAGATTCCCTTTGTTCGGTCGTAAACCATAAGAGCATGGCCATGACCCGGCTGTTCGCCGATTTGTTTATGGACAGTGTCGCAGAGCAATTTTACGCTGCGGAGCTGGCCGGATTGAGCTATCACCTCAGCTCCCACCAGGGAGGGTTAACCTTACAAACCGCAGGCCTGTCTGCCAGCCAGCTCAAACTGGTGCTGCAACTGGTCGAAGCTCTGCTGAAACAACCGATCAGTGCCACCCGCTTTGCAGAATATAAAAAACAACTGATCCGGCACTGGAAAAACCACAACAAGAGTAAGCCAGTTAGTGAGCTGTTCAGTTTATTGGGTGCCCATCTGATGCCCTGGAACCCAACCCCAGAGCAACTGGCCAAAGCGCTCAAAAACATCAGCTTTAATGAGTTTTGCCTGTTTCGGGATAACTTTTTCAAAGAGATCCATATTAAGGCATTTATGCACGGTAACTGGCAACTGGACCATGCACTCGATATGCAAAAACAACTACATGCCCTGTTTGCCTACAGCGAAATCCTGGACGACCTGAAAAAACCACTCAACCTGGTTACATCAAATCAACACGTGCAAATTGAGAAGTCCGGGGCCGAACATGCTTTTGTCGAGTATATTCAGGCACCCACTAACAGCGTGGACGATAAAGTCAAAGTGATGGCTTTCAATCAGTTAGTCAGTCAAGATTACTTTGAGTCTTTGCGCACACAACAGCAGCTTGGTTATCTGGTTGGTGCAGGTTATGCCCCCTTTAATACCCGCGCCGGCATAGCATTTTATGTACAGTCGTCCAGCTATGACAGTGCCACCTTGCTACAACGTCATCACCAATACCTGGCCGATTTACTTGTTCAACTGGATAGCTATGAAGCCACCCAATGGACTCAAGTGAAAGCGGCATTGCATGCCCAGATTGCGGAGAAGGACAAGAACCTGAGGCTACGCTCTCAACGTTTGTGGATAGCCATTGGCACTGACGATCACGCCTTTTCAATGCAGGAAAAGCTCATTGCAGCACTTGAGGCGCTCACGTTTGATGATCTGAAACAGTATATAGTCAAACTGATTTCTGACGACTTTGCGAAAGTCACACTTAGGTGTAATTAACTCCCCGATATATCAGTGGCGCATCTTTGCCAATACGCGCCACTAAGCAAGGCTTCAGCTGCTGTAAAGTGATCACCTCTCTTCAATCTTACATTTTCATGTCACAATTGCCGTCTCAATGCACAAAATACGCGCAGACATACCGCTTAGGTCCGAAATTAGGGATTTTTTCTGACTTTCTTTTTGACTCTGCCTGGGGCTTAGATTAGATTAGCAAATGTAATTGAATCTTTAAGCCTTATGACGAAAACAACAATTATAAAAACAATTACATCTGTTTTGTTGCTTCTGGCCTGGCCGACAATGAGTGCGCCCCTGCCAGCAGGCATTATACAAAATAATTCTTCGACACTGCTCGTTTTGGTGGGCTTTGTCACAGCCGCCACTTTGCTCTACCTGGTTATCTTAAACCGCCGAACCAAACACTCCCTGAGGGCACTCAGACATTCAGAGCAACGCCTCAAAAGCACCGTAGAAGGCAGTGGAGACACACTGTGGGACTGGAACATACGCAGTGGTGAAATTACCCGTATAAACGATAAGTTTATGTTGGACACAACGCCAGGCACCCATCTGATCCCCAATGCCAGCCAGATACACCCTCAAGATCTCCCGCTGGTAGAAAAACAGCTCAAACTTCACTTTGCAGAGAAAACCGCCTTTTTTGAGGCCACTTATCGGGTCAAAAACAGCCTCGAGCAGTATCACTGGGTGCTGGACAAAGGCAAAATCATAGAAAAAGATGAAAACCTTAACCCACTGCGGATGACTGGTACTATCCGTGATATTAACCACCTTAAAAGTACGGAAGAGCGCCTGAACCTGTTCGCCAAGTGTGTCGAATCTCTGACCGACGCTATTGCTATTTATGATCATACCTTCCGCTTGGTTGACTTGAATCCGAGCTATATTCGAATCTTTGGTGGTGTGCGTGAACAGTATATCAATACCGAGTTTAAGCTCCCTGGATATGATGGCCAGTTTATCAATCAGATAAAAGCCGCCTTAAGGAAAAGCGAGCACTGGCAGGAAGAACTTAAACTCTACGACCAGACGGGCACAATGCTGCCAATCGAGATTTCCATTGATGAGATTAAAAATAACCATGGCCACATTACCAATTACGTGGTGGTATTCTCTGATCTAACCGAACGCAAAAAAGCAGAATCACAACTGCACAATTTGTCGAATAGAGACCGCACTACGGGCCTGCCCAATCGAAACCTATTCTTTACCAATCTAAAAAAACTCGTCGACCAAAAACGCGATCATGCTTTGCTGGTTTTTGACCTGGATAACTTTAAGAAAATTAATGACTCTCTTGGCCACCAGCTGGGAGACAGCCTGCTTGCTAAGCTCGCCATGCGCCTCAATAAACTGTGCCGTCAGCAAGACACATTTTACCGCCTGGGTGGCGATGAATTTGCCCTGGTGATGTCAGGTACGAATGACATTCACACCATCAGTAAGGCCGCAAAACAGTTTCTGGCTGTTATTGCGACCCCCTTTAAGATGGCTAACCACGAACTGGTGATCACCTCATCTGTGGGCATTGTGCTATTCCCGGAAGATGGCAGCACACCAGAGATTTTGCTGAAAAATGCAGACACAGCCATGTACCATGCCAAGCAAAAAGGTAACCACTACCTGTTCTTCAACGACTCCATGAATGAACAGGCCGTTAAACGTCTGCAAATTGAAAACCTGATGCGATTTGGCTTAAAAGAGGATCACTTTGTCGTTTACTATCAGCCCAAAATGGACATTGCCAGTGGCGCGTTAGTCGGTATGGAAGCCCTGGTCCGCTTCATCACGCCCAAAAAAGGGGTGATCAGCCCAGGCTTGTTTATTCCCATCGCAGAAGAGACAGGTCAGATTGTAGAAATCGGTGAA
Organism: Pseudoalteromonas sp. PPB1; assembly: GCF_015356275.1. Classification (NCBI taxonomy): domain Bacteria; kingdom Pseudomonadati; phylum Pseudomonadota; class Gammaproteobacteria; order Alteromonadales; family Pseudoalteromonadaceae; genus Pseudoalteromonas; species Pseudoalteromonas sp. PPB1. Next base: position 239,375 of record NZ_JACEQV010000003.1, read on the forward strand.
GTGGTACTGGACAAGGCCTGTAAAGATGTCAAACGCTGGGTTGATATGGGGCTATTCAACGGCCGAGTTGCGGTTAACCTGTCTGCCCGCCAGTTTAGCTTACCCGATCTCACCGCCCGTATAGATCTCATCTTGCAAAAGAATCAACTTCCATCTTATTTTCTCGAGCTGGAAATTACAGAGGGCACTGTTATGGATGATCCACAAGAAGCAATTTCAATTATGCGCTCTCTCAGCTCTCGCGGGATCCACCTGGCTATGGATGACTTTGGTACCGGCTACTCCTCACTCGCCTACCTGAAACAGTTCCCACTGAACACCCTCAAAGTAGACAAAGCGTTTGTAGATGATATGAACACAGAGCGTGGCTGTAACATGGTGGACTCCATTGTCACGATTGCACACAATCTGGGTCTGCACGTTGTCGCGGAGGGGGTTGAGCAGGAACAGCAGCTGCTTCAGTTACAGCGCCTGAATTGCCAGACCATTCAGGGTTATTACTACGCTAAACCACTCTCGGCCGAAGAGTTCGAGCAATTCCTCCGCGCGCAGCTGTCTGAAAAACCCACACTACAGCTGGTAAACTAACGGCCGCCTAGGCCAGATTAACAGTTCTCAGCGGCAAAACCTATCTAGTTGGACCCTTCAGCCCAATCCAGGTTTATAAACACAGGTTTCATCCAAAACTTATGGCTTAAGAGGCTGCGCAGGTACTTTTTCCTTAATCACGAAATTTTGCACACCAGAGCAGACTAAGGACATGGCGCATTACGCGTGAGCGCACTTCAATGGTTTCTTCAGGCACGCAAGACACAATACTGCGGTCCCACCTGTTTGAGCCAGGCGAGCCGGTAGTGCGCACGAAACAGGATCCACACCATAGGTCCTGCAAACGCAGCTAATAGCACCCAGGAGCGCCTTGTGACGCCCGTACAGCGAAGCTCATTCAGCATCAGCAATCCACCCAGACACATTAAAACAGCATACAACACCAACACATTGCCTCCGTATTTGAGATCCAAACGTGGACGCCAGGTCAAACTGTGCGACACGTTAAGTAAATGGGTAACTTTTTTCCCGCGCAGTGTACAATAAGTCTAAAAAGCACGCAAAAACACTTAAATTGTTGCAAAATATTGCATTATTTAATTTAATACGTCCCCAGAAACAATTGGTTTCTCACTCAGGTACCCGAAACAATGAGTATCTGAAATCGCAAATAGCTACTAACTTATTATTTTAAAAAGGTATTATTTGCGCTGACGTAAAAATAAGCGCAGCAAAGTATGCCTTCAGATCATGGGCCGGTCTGAACACAACTTACTTTCGCTGGCGATCCTGTTTGATTTTCCTACACTTAGGTTAAGCCGAACGGGATTGAAAGCTTATGCGTGCCAATTTGATTGCACTTTCACTGCATCCGGAGAGGTTCCTGTCTCCCCTGAAGCGCGTGAATGTTTAATGAAGTGGGCATTTGTCATTTGGTCATGGTGTGGTTAGCAGTCAAAGAGCGGGGGAGGCTCCCCTTGAGCAGATTTGAAATTGGAACTGTAAAGATAAATGGACTGGTTAACCTCTGTGCGTTTTAATACGTATTTTTCTCAGTAGGGTGAAATATACTTATATTGTTGCGCAGCTTAGATAAGGTTATTCAGTTATATTCTTATTTGGTCTTAACTGACTGATAATTTTTACTTATTCCCAATTACAGAAATCTCACAAAAGCTGCTAAAATCAGCCCCATGTTGTTTTAATTTAATTTGTTATTTCAAGGACACGGGCGATGGATCAGAAATTCGTACATGAGTATTTACAGGCTAAGCCTGGGACCTTTATCACAAAACCGTTTGCACAGGACGTGGACGTTTACAAGGTGCAGCACAAGATGTTTGCCACCTTATATGAAGGGAAAGAGGGTCAATTGGGTGAAAATGGTGAGCCAGTTTGGTGGCTTAACCTAAAATGTGATCCAGATGAAGCACTTTTGTTACGCGACAAGTACGCTGCAATAGTGCCTGGCTACCACATGAATAAACGATTATGGAACACCATCGTACTTGATGGCAGCATCCCGGAAGAAGAAATCAAACGCATGATTGATGATTCGTATCAGATTGTTGTTGATAACTTACCCAGCGCGCAACGCGCAGAGCTTGATCGCCTCACTCAATCTTAGAGTGACCGTCATCATTGGCTTCCCTCGCACCAAGTGCGAGGGCCATTTTATTTCTCCTTTTATCAAAACCCCTCCTTTGTCATTCTGATGTCAATTATCCCTGTTTTAATGACAGTGATTTTCTCAACTTAGAATAAAGACAATGAAAAAAACACTGATCTCTTTAACGCTACTGGGCTTACTCAGTGGCTGCAGCCTGGATGGCGACAACGGACAAACAGGTGAGCAAGGCCTGCAAGGTGAGACGGGCCAGGCGGGCACGGCAGGTGAAAAAGGCGATAAAGGAGACGCTGGCGCACAAGGTGAAACCGGTGCACAAGGGCCACAAGGCGAGACCGGCGCTCGCATGACGGGTGATCTGTCAGCACAATTGGTAGGCCGTGCCGTTTTAAACGTAGCAAGCCCGGAAGGCGCTGCCGAAATCGTCGCTTATCACGCAACCAGTCAGCGTATCTTTGCACTGGACAGCTCTGGAGACAGGCCGCAAATCGCCGTAATTTCAGCCGCACAGCTTGATGCCGACAAGCTCAACAAAGACAATCAGGGTGTAATCACTAACACCAACCTCACCGTGACAGAGACGATTGCTGTCAGTGATGTGGTTGCCGCTGATGCAAACAGCCTGGCGATCCATGGTGACCTACTCGCCGTTGCCATGGCACGCGAAACCGGTGAAACCGGATTTGTGCTGGTCTACGATATTGCCGCACAAACACCTCAACTGCTGAAGTCAGTCGAGGTAGGTTACCTGCCTGATATGGTGACATTTAATCAGGATGGCAGCAAAATTTTGGTTGCCAATGAAGGCGAGCCAGCAGGCGATTATAGCGTTGACCCACAAGGCAGCATTGCCATTATAGAAGTCAATAACGGTCAGATTGCCGAACAGGCTGTCCTGTTAGGGTTTGAAGCCTTCAATGACCAACAAGCCGAGTTACAAGCCCAGGGCGTCGTCTTTGCCAACCCAACCGGGCGCACCATCAAAGGGCAGGCAATCAATACCAGTGTTGCGATGGATCTTGAACCCGAGTACGTTACTGTCAGTAAAGATAATCGCTATGCCTATGTCTCGTTACAAGAGAATAATGCACTGGCCATTGTAGACTTAAGTGATAACTCACTAACAATAAAAGGCTTGGGTTACAAAGACTGGGGTAAATGGACTTTGGATGCATCCGACAAAGATGGCGGCATCAATCTGCGTAGCTATCCGGGCTTGTATGGCATGTACCAACCAGACACCATCGCTAGCTATCAATGGCAAGGCGCGAACTTCATCGTCACAGCTAACGAAGGAGATGGACGGGAGTACTTCTTCCCAGCTGCCGATGAAGCCGAGTGTACCGCTAATGGCGGACTAGACTTCGATGAGGACGATGGTTGTCTGGCATATACCGATGAGATCCGAGCCAAAGACCTGACATTGGCGGATAACTTTGCTTACATCAACAATGACAACGACGACCTGGGTCGCCTGAAAGTGTCGACCGTGATGGGCGATCAGGACAACGATGGCCAGTACGAAAAACTCTACACTTATGGTGCTCGCTCATTCTCTATCTGGGATCAACGTGGTGCTCGAGTATTCGACTCTGGAGACGAGATCGTACGTATCACCACCGCGCTACATGGTGAACAGTTTAATAACGATGAAGACACCAACGAAGGCGATACGCGCTCAGACGCCAAAGGGGCTGAACCAGAAGCGCTAACATTAGGCCAGATAGGTGAACGTACCTATGCATTTGTCGGACTGGAGCGCATGGGCAGTATTTTGATCTATGATGTCACCAACCCGTTCAACGTCACCTTTACCACTTACCTCATTAACCGAGGTCTGGAAGAAGGGGCTGACATTTCGGGTGACCTGGCACCGGAAGGGATGACCTTTGTAAGTGCCGAGCACAGCCCGACCAACACCCCATTGCTGATTGTCGGCAATGAAATCTCAGGTAGCATTGCCGTCTGGTCACTGACTCAGAAGTAAAGCGCCCTGTCTTGTACTGTGGCTGCTCTGTGCTGTACATTAATCAAGGTGTATAGCTCAGCCACAGTACAGGGAACTGAATGACCAAAATTGCAATACTCACCAGCGGGGGCGATGCGCCCGGGATGAATGCCGCTATCCGTGCAATCGTGCATAGCGCTCAGCACAACCAGTATGACTGCATCGGTTTTTTCCATGGCTACAACGGCCTGTTAAACGACGAGTGGCAAACCCTGACACATCATGATGTAGCCAATGTGCTGCAATTTGGCGGCACTATTTTAAAAAGTGCCCGCTGCCGCGCAATGTGCGAGCCACAAGGTCCAAAGCAAGCCGTCAATACACTCAGAAAGCACCAGATTGACGCTTTGATCGTAATTGGAGGTGATGGCTCATTTAGGGGACTTGAAGCGATTAAGGCCCACTGGGAAGGTCAGGTTATCGGCTTGCCCGGGACCATAGACAATGACCTGGCCGGCACCGACAACACCATAGGTTTTGCCACCGCGGTCACGACCGCCACCCATGCTATAGATAAGATCCGCGACACCGCAAACGCCTTTGAGCGTGTCTTTATTGTCGAAGTCATGGGCAGACACAGCGGCCATATTGCCTTTCATGTCGGACTGGCGACCGGCGCAGAGGCTATCTTGTCATTCGAAAATTGTGATTCTGCCGACACCAGACAACAACTGGATCGGCTGATAAACCAGATCCAGGTGCAACAGCAATACAACCACGACAGCTTTGTAATTGTATTGGCTGAAAACCTCTGGCCTGGCGGACCTCAGGCCCTCAAAACACAATTGGCTGAGCAGGCTGGTATCGAAAGCGCAGTCTGTGTACTTGGTCATATCCAGCGCGGTGGCAGCCCGGCACCAGAAGACCGCCTACTGGCCACAGAGCTGGGACTGGAAGCCGTCAATGCCGTAATGGATAGCCGAACTGGGATTATGATAGGCAAACAAGGCACAGCACTACACGATGTGCCCCTGTCACATGCGATCAGCGCCGCCAAGCCGGTCGACGCACGCTGGATTAAGGCACAACATGATGTACTCACCGAGTACTTAGTCAAACACCGTAAATAACTCGGCGTTTAACCACAAGTGCACCAGGATACTGGCGGCGTAGCCCAAAGCTATCACAGGCGTCCATTTGAGGTGACCAAAGAAGGTATAATAGCCTCTGGCTTGTCCCATTAATGCCACGCCCGCCGCCGAGCCAATGGAAAGCAGACTGCCCCCCACCCCGGCGGTCAGCGTGATCAATAACCACTGGCCATGGGACATCTCAGGCTGCATTGACAATACGGCAAACATCACCGGAATATTGTCGACTACGGCCGAAACCACACCTAAGAACACATTGGCAGCCGTCGCAGACCAGTCTCCATACAACACTTCCGACATCAGGCTCAGATATCCCAGAAAACCCAGCCCCCCGACGCACATCACAATGCCGTAGAAAAACAGCAAGGTATCCCACTCGGCGCGTGACACTTTCGCAAAGACATCAAAAGGCACCACATTGCCCAGCGCCTTCAGACGTTCCTGGTCGCCGGCCTGCTCTGCCTCAGCGCGCTTTCTGTCCAATGAATTGGGTAAAGTGGTCCGTAAAAAATAGCCAAAAAACTGCAAATACCCTAGCCCCATCATCATACCCAGAACTGGTGGCAGGTGTAATAAGCTATGGCACGAGACCGCTGTAGCAATAGTCACTAAAAACAACACCATGATGCGCCGCGCACCACGCTTAAGTTCAATGTGCTCATCACTGGCTGCTGGCTTCTTATTCTTTACGAACAAGCTCATGATCAAAGCGGGCACCAGGTAATTTGCCAGCGCCGGGAAAAACAGAGAGAAAAACTCAGCGAAATGCACGATACCGGCCTGCCACACCATCAGCGTGGTAATATCACCGAACGGGCTGAATGCGCCACCCGCGTTCGCCGCCACAACAATATTAATGCAACTGAGGTTAATAAATTCTTTGTCACCCTGACCTACTTTCATGGCGACCGCACACATTAACAAAGCCGTCGTCAGGTTATCCGCTATCGGCGAGATGACGAACGCCAGAAAGCCGCTAAGCCAAAACAAAGTTCTGAAGTTAAACCCACGACGTACCATCCATACCCGTAAGGCATCAAATAAGCGCCGCTCTTCCATGGCATTGATATAGGTCATCGCCACCAGCAAAAATAACATCAGTTCTGAAAACTCAAGTAAATTATGCCGAAAAGCATGCTCAGTCAGCTCAGGTATATCATGCAATACATAGTAGCCGCCGATCAGCATCCAGATCAGTCCGGCGGCCACCAGCACAGGTTTGGATTTACGCATATGAAGCTTCTCTTCTAGCATGACCAGAATATAAGCCAGTACAAAGATAGCAATGCAGATCCAGCCAAGGGCGGCCGAGGTGAGGTCGATGGGCGTTGCAACGTGGTTGGCCGCAGCTGATATCGCTGTCGGGTGCCAGAGCAGAAAAATTAAGGCGAGCAAAACGTAAAGCGAGTTTTTCATGTGTTATCAGGTCCGAAACAGGGTTAAAACGTGGTTAACTTGAGCGCGGCTACTTGATAGCACACTTTTCGCTCCATCTGCATTCGACACAAGTCTAAGCCCACCGCCTTACTTAGAGTTGCTCTCCCCCGCCAGCCAACAAAAAACGGGTGTATGACCACTGTCACACACCCGTATGATAAGATGATGAAATTTTATCAGTTGACCACAGTTCAGTGCCAACTAGGCGTCTTTACGACTGATCCGCTCAATCATCAGGATCAGGGCGAGGCCCGCCACAGCTAATAAAACGCAACCCAGTACGTAAGGTTCCTGGCCAGAAATACGAGCAAACTCTCCCGGTAACACATTGGCTTGCGTTAACGGCTTCTCTATGCCCTTAGAATTAGTGTAAGTGGTTAACACTTGCTTCCAGGGCCACAATAAGTTCAGTGAACCAAGCAAAAAACCACATAGCAAGGCAAAGGTGACCTGCTCAAAGCGACTAAGTAACCATGACAACAGACGTGAAAATGCCATTAGACCAACCACACATCCCCCCAAGAACAAAGCGATCAACATCACCTGCATCTCATTGACCGCACTGAGTACATGGCCATACATTCCCAGTAATAACAAGATAAAGCTACCGGAAATACCGGGTAAAATCATGGCACAAATTGCGATTGCACCAGCGGCAAAATAATACCAGGTCTGTGGCACCGCTTCGGCAGGCGCCAGAGAAGTGATCACATAGGCAATCGCTGCACCTGCCAAGCACGCACTGATGGTCGGCAGGTCCCAGCGAGAGACTTGCTTACCGACATGAATAAACGAAGCGATGATCAGGCCAAAAAAGAACGACCAAACAAATAACTGATGGTGCTCAAGTAAATAAGTAATGAGTTTCGCCAAAGAAGCGGCGCTGGTCAGCAAGCCCGCAAATAACACCACCAAAAAAGTGCCGTCTATATGTTGCCACGCGGCCTTTAATCCATTGCTTCTGAGTGTTTTAATGGCGTCCAGATTGACACTTTTAATTGCCCCAAGCAGACGGGCATAAATACCGGTAATAAACGCAATGGTGCCACCGGACACACCCGGTACTACGTCGGCGGCGCCCATACCTGCCCCTTTGAAAAACAACCAGATAAAATCACGTTTGGTGTCAGTTTTATTGCTCAAAGCACTCTCCATCGATTTTTTCGGCACGAGTTTACCGAAATTTTGTGACGCTGCACATAGTGACAACCAGAATGTCCTCAAGCTTTGCGGTAAATTGCCGATACAAGGGCATTAGCAAGGTAAGGTGCGTAAACATGCTCAATTATTCCCGGTTTTTTCTGACAGTCAGCCTGATGATAAGCCTGGTCGTGGCAACACCAACTCAGGCCGCAGAGCAACAGAACCCACCGAGTAGGTCCTCACAATTTGACAGCGATCTACGCTACTGGCTGAGCAGCGAAAAGCTACTGACGATTAAGGATGAAGAGCAGGAAATCTCAGTTTTATTCTCAGAGTATATGGCCGCACCAAAACGTGGCATTATTATTTTGTTGCCCGGGATGGAACAAAGCCAGCTTTACAATAATGGCCTAAGTTACTTGCATCAGGCATTAACGGACGACGGCTACGATACATATACCTTGCCGGTACCCGATCTCTCAAGCAACGGTGACCTTGCAGCGAACATCATTGACGCGCAGCCCAATGAAGTAAAAAGTTCGGCGATCCCGGTGCTCAGTGAACTGGCACTGGATAATTACAAAGCCGCATTGATTGCCCGTTTTGAAGCCCTCTATAAAACTCTGGCGTTGCGTCAGCAGGAACACATTGCCATTGTGGCATTTGGCAACAGTGCAGGCCTGTTTGCAGAGTACCTGGCTACTTTGCCCAGCGTCCGGGTCGATGCGCTGATCACTGTCAGCGCTCAGTTGGCCAATGCACAGAGAAACAGCCACTTGCCAGCCAGCTTATCACTCGTCGCGCCAGCTTTGCTGGATGTCTTTTATACATTCGACAGCCCCCTGGTTCTGGAAACCATAGACGATCGCCGCCGCTGGGCCAGACGTAACAGCAAACTTGATTATCGCCAAAGAGAGCTTTTCGGGGAGCAGCACCAGCCCTTGCAACATCAACGACTGCGTAAAGAATTAACCGGTTTTTTGCGCCGGCTCTAGTCTGAATTGGAGACTGACTTAACTACTGCGTTTTTGTTTCAGTAATTCATACGCTGATTGAATACTCTGGCTTTTTCGCTTAGCAATTTCCATCATGTGCGCAGGCAGACCCTGAGACACCAACTTGTCAGGGTGGTGTTGTGCCATCAGTTTGCGATACGCGCGTTTGATGTCCTTGTCCGATGCACCATCACTGAGACCCAATACCGCAAGCGCTTCGCTGCGTGATACGGCTGATGACTGAGGTTCACGTGCAGACTCTCGCTGTTGTCTTTGCTGACCCCCACTCTGGCGCTGCTGAGATTGCTGAGACTGCCATTGCGCGCGCTGCTGACGAAAACGAAACTCGGCCTGATAGCGGCGCAGCAAGAAGTTATACTGAGTCTGAGAAATCCCCAGGTACTTGCTCACTTCGCGCAGTAATGCCTGTTCCTGCTCAGACACATGGCCATCCGAAAACGCCATCTGAATTTGAATTTCCAAAAACAATTGCAGTAAATCGTAACGCCTGGCAAAAGCTTCTCTGACTTCCCGCACCGCATCTTTCACCGAAAAGTCAGCTTCCTTGCCCGCTCTGAACGCATGTTGTGCTTCACGCCGATCATCACCGGTTAACGCCATTTCATCCATAAAGGCCGTTGCCGCGCGAATATGCACCTCGCTGACTCTGCCATTTGACTTTGCAATATGGCCCATGACAGAAAAGCAGCTGGAGAAAAACAGCGCCTGACGTTCACTGAGGTCGTCACCATTTAAAAAGCCCTGGAATCCGCCCACTTTATCAAAATCTTGCTTTAGGCTTTTGTCGAACAAATGACCCAGATAAAACCCGAGAATAGCCCCCAGCCACTTGCCAAACATAAAGCCAAAACCAGCCCCCAACAACTTACCCCACATATGTGTGCTCCACTGCGTTGTTGATCTCAACTAACCGCTCAGGCGTGCCAATATCGTGCCATTGCCCCAGATAAAGTTCCGTTGAGACGCTCCCCTGCGCCAAACCCGCCCTGAGCATCGGACCCAGAGCAACAAATTGTTCCTGCACTCCGTTAAAGAAATCTTTGTGATATAAGCCAATACCCGCAAACGTATAGGCCTGAGTATGGGTACTTTGATGTGCCAGCGGAAAATCTCCGTCCGGATTATGAGGTGGGTTTTCCACCAATACCAGATGGGCCTCACCAGGTAACAGATGCAAACGCGACAAGTCATGCACTGCATAATCGGTAAAAATATCGCCGTTGATCACAATGAAGGTGTCTGTTTCAGTGCACAACGCAGGCAGAGCACGGACAATGCCGCCCGCCGTTTCCAGCCCCCCTTCAGGTTCATCACTGTATTGAATAGACACACCAAATGCACTGCCATCGGCGAAGTATTCACGTATTTTTTCGCCTTGCCACGCCAGGTTAATGACTATGTCGGTGATGCCTGCGTCTGCCAACCGTTTTATGTGGTATTCCAGCAAGGGCTTGCCTGCAACCTCAAGCATGGGCTTTGGCATAGTCGCCGTCAGCGGCATCATACGCTTGCCTCGGCCTGCGGCCAAAATCATTGCTTTCATTTTTGTTGTTCCAGCTTAGCCTGTACCAGGGGTATTATCTCGGATTGCAGACTGGTTGCAAGCCATTGAAATGTATCAACACACTTTGCGGCCTCATAAATGTATTGCAAAGTTGGCAGAATGTTATGCAAATAACCTGGCTTGCCATCTCGCAAATATAAACGTGCAAAGATCCCCGCAGCCTTGAGGTGACGTTGTAACCCAGTCCACGCCAGTTGCTGCTGATATTCCTCAAAAGAACTGTGTGGTGCCAGCAGGCCGGCTTTGCTCAATACCTCAAAACTATAACGTTGCAAATGGGCCAGCTGCGCCTCAGGTAATCGGTAATAACAGTCTTTAAGCAAAGATACTACGTCATACGTTACCGGGCCCTGGACAGCATCCTGATAATCTATCACCACCCACTGCTGGTTGTGCCACATCAGGTTACGGCTGTGAAAATCCCGATGCATGGTCACCTGCGTTTGTGCCAGCATATTCCTGATCAGCGCCTGCTTTAGCGCAGTCCATTGTTGGCACCAGGCCTTCTGGGGCTCGAAACCCAACCAGCGATTAAGTAACCACTCACTAAATATTTCCAATTCCATGTCAATGAAGGCCGCATCATAGGGCTTCATAAGTGGACTGGCTGGCAGACGGGCCATGTCAGGCAACATATCAATCAAGGATTCATAGTCCCCCTGCACCTCAGACGCTGAAGCAAGCCGGTCGGCCAGATGCTCAGAGCCGAGATCTTCTAACAACACAAACCCAAGCGCACAATCTGCGGCAATAATTTGTGGTACTCTTATTTTGCCTTGGCTAAAAATCGTGTTCAGCTCAACAAATGCCGTGACGTCACCCATCTCAGGAGCTACATCGAGCAAAATAGATGAGTTGCCCTGGTAGGTAACACGAAAATAACGACGAAAACTGGCGTCTCCGTCGAGGGCAGTTACCTGCTCCGGTAAGGCATGATAATGATTGTGCAAAAAGGCCGCGCGGGCCTGCGCTCTTAGCGCAACCTCTGGTGACAGGCTTGGGGTCATTTTTCTTACTATTTCCTATTCTTAACTACTGTAATTAACACGCTTTTCATTTATCATGTCTGGCTTGAAAATGAATTTCGGCAAACAAGGTTGATAAATGAGCAAAGCTTGGGGCCTCTTCGTGCTTCCCCTAATCAGTACAGCGACTTTTGCTAATTCGAACATTGATGGCCTTCAGTGTAAAGACTACTTTCAGCCTAAAAACTGGCAACCCATCGCTGATTTGCCCAGTGGCGCTATCGATATTCAGTCTGACAATGTTGAATTACAGGGCGTCGACAGTGCTGAATTCAGTGGCAATGTCGTCATTAGCTCCAATATCATGAGCTTGTCAGCTCAGGCTGCCCTGATAGACAAACAGCAAGGATTACTCAATGCCACCGGCCCACTCGTTTTTCAGGATAAGTACACCCTGGTTAACAGTACCGGTATGTTTGCCAATCTCCAGGAATACGAATTCAGCCTGCTCGGTGCAGATTATTGGCTGACCCAACAAAATGGCCATGGCAGCGCCGAAAAACTGCATGCCACCGCCAATCAGGTTGATTTGCTCAATTCCAGCTTTACCACGTGCCCAGGAGAAACCCCCTTTTGGTCAATCGAGGCCAGCAGTATTGTCATGAATCGTGACAGTGGCTGGGGTGAAACGCATCATACGATCCTCAAAATACTAGATACACCGATTGTCTATGTACCCTATTTTACATTTCCCATAGATGATCGCCGCAAATCTGGTGTGCTCACACCGACGATTAGCAGCTCCAGTCGTCGCGGCTTAGGAGTTGCAATACCGTACTATTTAAATTTGGCCCCGAATTACGACGCAACCATCACACCACGCTACATGTCAAAAAAAGGCACTCAGCTGATTTCGGAATTTCGTTACCTGACCAAACATCATCAAGGCCAACTGGCCATAGAGTTTTTGGAACAGGACGATTCTGCCAAGCAACTTGATGAGCGATATTTGGTCAACTGGACCCAAAACAGCTATTTTGATGAAAACTGGCGCGCCAGCGTCGACATCACCAATGTCAGTGATGACGCCTATATTTCAGATTTAGACTCCCAATACGCCAATGAAACAGACACTCAGCTCTACCGTACCGGTCAGCTCAGCTATTTAGGTGATGAATGGGCCGTTGACCTGAAGCTACAAAACTTCGAAGTTTTGGGTAACCACACTGAGTCATACGCGGTGTTGCCCCAGCTCACAGTTAACCACGTGACGCAAAACTATCAAGGGTTCAATTGGGGACTCATAGGCCAAATCAGCCACTTTACTAACGATGAACTGACCGTCACAGACGCAACCCGAATTCACTTCGAGCCAAGTGTGTCTTATGACTACAACGCCTATGCCTGGTCATTTGCCTCTAACCTGAGCCTGATGCATACCTATTATGAACAGGACGGAGATGAGGCGTTCTCACAATCTCAATATAAAAAATCAGTTTCCCGTACACTCCCTAAACTGCGCTTACATGGCCAGTTAAATCTGGAACGGCCAACAAACTTCATTTTGCAACAAGGTACGCAAACGCTGGAGCCACAGATCCAGTATTTGTACACACCCAGAAAAGACCAGTCCGGTATCGCATTGTATGACACCATAAAAATGCAGGACGACTTTTTTGGCTTATTCCGCGAGCAGCGCTTTTCTGGCGTCGACTTTATCGCGCAGGCAAACCAATTTACGCTGGGCGCAACGACCCGATTGTTCGACAGCAACAACAGCGAGCGCTTTAACTTCAGCATGGGCCAGATCCTCTATCTGAGTGACTCAGCTAAGCCCACAGAGCAATCTTTGGAAACCAACCTACTGACACAAAACAGCCAGGAGTTTGGCAGTAAAAACTACAACGCCTTATTTGCAGCTGAAAGTATGTTGCATTGGCACCGTCGTTGGTACTTCTCCGCCGGTTTGCAGTATGATGCTGACGAAAAGGAGCTGATCCAGTCTCACATGACACTCGACTATCGAGGCAGCAATAAAAAGCTCGTTCAATTGAACCATCACTACGCCAGTGATGTCTCAGGATACGAAATTGATCAAATCGGTCTGTTCAGTAGCTTACCCATAGATGAAAACTGGCAGCTGGTTGCCAGCTATCATCGTGATATGACGGCTAACCGCAGCGTTGAAGTATTTGCTGGTTTGCAGTACGAATCATGCTGCTGGGCGGTGCGCATAACAGGTAAACGTCAAATACAAACTGACCTTAACCAAACGATTTCGCGTGATGACGCAATTTTTGACACAAGCTTTGGTATCAATTTTGTGTTAAAAGGGTTAGGCAGCAAATCAAGATATGATGCTAGCCAGTTACTACGTTCGGGTATCTTTGGTTACCGCAGACCGTTCTTTTTAAATAATTAACAACAAAGACTCTTATGAATTTAAAAAAGCTATTATTAGTTCCAATTTTAAGTATGACGCTGGCACAACCCGTTTGGGCTGAGCGTGTCCAGCTGGACAAAGTAGTCGCAACGGTTAACGACGGTGTGGTACTAAAAAGCGAAGTGGACAAGATCCTTAACCGCGTGAAAGAGCAAGCAGAGCAACAAAACACTGAGCTTCCGTCAGATAACGTACTACGTATCCAGGCCATTGAAAAACTCATTGATCAGGTGCTGATGGAGCAAATGGCTGCACGTATGGGTATGGAAATCTCCGATGCTCAGCTTGATCAGACACTGGCCAGCATGGCCAAAGATCAAGGTGGCAGCATTGCCGATCTACGTAACTCGATCGAAGCCACAGGCGAGAGCTTTCAGGCATATCGAGAAGAGATTCGTACTGAAATCATGGTCTCGCAAGTACAACGCGCCGCGGTAGATCGCCGTATCTATATCAGCCCGCAGGAAATCGCCAATTTACAACAAATTTTGGCACAACAAACTGGCCAGTCAGAGGAATATGATATCGGCCACATCCTGATCAAAGTTGACAGCAAAGCGAACCCGGAAGACATCGAAGATGCCCGTGAACGTGCCGAAAAAGTCATCGAATTTCTCAATGAAGGCCGAGAATTTAAGCGTATCGCCATCGCTTCATCTAGCGGCGCTAAAGCACTGGATGGTGGTCAGCTAGGCTGGATGGGCATCAACGAAATGCCAACGCTGTTTGCAGAAGCGGTAAAAGGCAAGAAAAAAGATGACATTATCGGCCCACTGCGTTCTGGTGCTGGCTTCCATATTCTAAAAGTACAAGACATCCGCGGACGTCAGGTCGTTGAGCGGGTGGAAATGCGCTCTCGCCATATCCTGATAAAGCCGTCGATCATCCTTAGCGAAGAAAAGGCACGAGATATGTTAGCAGGCTTTGTGACAGATCTGCGTAATGGCGATGCAGACTTTGCTGAGCTGGCTAAAGAGCATTCAGAAGATCCTGGTTCAGCGCTTAAAGGCGGTGAATATGACTGGACAGATCCGACTACTTACGTACCTGCATTTCGCGATGCTTTAATGTCGCTAGAGCAAAATGAGATCAGTGAGCCATTCAGAAGCACTTTTGGCTGGCACATCGTTCAGTTGCTTGATAAGCGTGTTGCTGATAAAACAGAGCAAGCGAAAGCAAATCGTGCCCACCAACTTCTGTTTCGTCGTAAGTTTAAAGAAGAGAGCTTTAAGTGGATGCGTGAAATGCGCGAGCAGGCGCACGTAGAAGTAATCGACTAATAGAAGAACTAAGATGAGTTTAAGAATCGCAATCACCCCCGGTGAGCCGGCAGGGATAGGGCCTGATTTGGTCATCAAACTTGCACAACACGACTGGCCTGCACAGCTGGTCGCGGTTGTGGATAAAGACATCATGCTACAGCGTGCCAGGGAGCTAAATACGACCATTAAGCTCATTCCGTTTGACCCTGATGCACCAGCCGTAGCCGCGCCGCCTGGCAGTATTTATTACCTCCAGGTAGACCGTGGCTGTGACGTCACCGCAGGTGAGCTGGATGAACGCAACGGTCAGTACGTCTTAGATACCTTACGTATCGCCTCGGAAAAAAATATGGACGGCACATTCGATGCCGTCGTGACAGGACCCGTGCACAAAGGGATTATCAATCGCGCTGGTATTTCCTTCAGTGGTCACACTGAATATTTTGCGCAGCAGTCCAACACCCCCGATGTGGTTATGATGCTGGCCACAGAGGGACTTCGTGTAGCGCTGGTCACGACCCACATTCCGCTTGCTTACGTATCTAAAGCCATTACCCATGACCGACTCACGAAAGTGGCACACATTCTTTATCAGGACTTGCAAACCAAGTTTGGGATTGAAAAGCCAAATGTCCTGGTATGCGGGCTAAACCCGCATGCTGGTGAAGGTGGCCACTTGGGCAATGAAGAAATTGATACCATAGAGCCGGTGTTAACCGAGCTCAATGCGCAGGGTATGCATTTTGTTGGCCCGCTGCCCGCAGATACTCTATTTCAGGCGAAATATCTCGAAAATACCGATGCCGTATTGGCAATGTATCACGATCAGGGTTTACCTGTGTTAAAATACAAAGGATTTGGCAATTCGGTAAATATTACACTCGGATTGCCCTTCATCCGCACTTCTGTTGATCATGGCACGGCACTCGATCTTGCCGCCAGTGGCAACGCAGAAGTCGGTAGTTTCGAATTAGCGATCCGCGAAGCAATTAAGCTCGCCACCAAGAAAACACAGAGTTCATGACAGATAAAGTACATTTGGGCCACCGAGCCCGTAAACGCTTCGGCCAAAACTTCCTTAACGACAGCAACATCATCGATAAGATTGTGACGGCCATCGATCCCAAGCCTACAGACAATCTGGTAGAGATAGGTCCAGGCTTAGGCGCCATCACTGAGCCCGTGATAGAGCTGAGTGACCAGCTAACTGTTGTGGAACTGGATCGCGACCTGGCAGAGCGACTGATCCACCACCCTTTTATGGGACCAAAACTCACGGTACATCAAGGCGACGCTATGAAGTTTGACTTTTCTACGCTCCTGAAAGGCGATGAAAAGCTTAAGATTTTTGGTAACTTACCTTATAACGTCTCTACGCCACTGCTGTTTCATTTATTTGAATTTGCAGATCAGGTTGAGCACATGCATTTCATGCTGCAAAAAGAGGTGGTAAACCGCATGGTAGCTGGACCAGGCAGTAAAGCCTATGGCCGCTTGAGTGTTATGACACAATACTATTGTCACGCTATTCCGGTGATCCAGGTCCCTCCCACGTGCTTTAAACCAGCACCCAAGGTTGACTCTGCGGTCGTGAGGTTGATCCCCAAAGATGCGCAACAACGCAGTGCAAAAAGCACCAAAGTGCTGAACACTGTGTGTCTTGAAGCCTTTAATCAAAGACGTAAAACGTTGCGCAACAGTTTATCGAACTTAATGACTGCCGAGCAACTGAGTGACCTTGGGATCGACCCGGGTTTACGTGCCGAAAATATTTCCCTTTCGCAATTTATTGAGATAGCAAACTGGATCTATGACAACAAAGAGTGAGATCGGCTCACCGATCAAAGTATCTGTAGAAGCCTTCTATGTTGAAGGCCAATCTCAGCCAGAAAAAGACAAATATGTCTTTGCCTACACCATTACCATTAAAAACCACAGCTTGTGTAATGCCAGGCTGGAAAGCCGCTATTGGTTGATCACCGATGCCAACGGTAAAGAAACCGAAGTCGAAGGTGATGGCGTAGTCGGAGAGCAACCAACGATCCGTCCAGGAGAAAGTTACCAGTACACCAGCGGCGCAGTGTTAGATACGCCAGTTGGCACAATGGAAGGCTACTATGTGATGCGCAATGAATTTGGCACTGAATTTCGCGCTCCAATCCAGGTATTCAGACTGAGCCGTCCGGATATCCTGCACTAATGGCCAATTATGTGGTCGGTGATCTGCAAGGCTGCTTTGCACCGTTAAAGCAGTTGTTGCAGGAAGTTGCCTTCAACCCAGCGCGTGATCACCTCTATCTGGTAGGCGATATTGTAGCTCGGGGCCCAGATTCACTCGGCTGTCTCGACTTTGTGTTTCGCCACCAGGATTGCGTCACTATTACCCTTGGCAATCACGACTTACACCTTATCTGCAATGTATTACTGGGCAAAACACCCAACCCTAAAGACAAGCTCGACGCCCTATACCAGCACCCTCAATTACCAAATTATCTGGCCTTTTTGCGCCGTCAGCCATTGTGCGTGTATCTTGATAACTACCGCACCTTTATTTCTCATGCAGGTATTCACCCTGATTGGGAGATTGAACAAGCCCTGTCATTAGGTCGCTGGGCGCAACAAAAATATCAAGGCGATGAGGCCAGCCAGTTTCTGCCTGCGATGTACGGTAAAGAGCCCCGTCTGCTACTGGATACTGATGAGCAAAGCCGCTTTAATACCATAGTCAATGTATTTACCCGGATGCGCTTCCTGACTTCGCAGTGGCATCTCGATTTTGACAATAAAGGCACGCTGGACGATGCCGGCGAGTTACGTCCCTGGTTTACTCATCCACGCTTCCAAAGTGAGGCCAATCGTTACCTTTTTGGGCACTGGGCAGCCTTGCAAGGGATCACAAAAGTCCCCAATGTCACTGCTTTAGATACAGGGTGTGTGTGGGGAGGACCGATGACCCTGCTTGATTTAGACGCAAATGAGCAAATTTCGAGCAATTAACTGTTTCTCAGCCGATTTTACTGAATTTTGAATTCACATCTGCTATAAAATACTTAACTATCGCGCAATAAATCCGATAAGCATTCATTCAGCTTTAATTTGATGGTACCCGTATGAATTTGACTGTAAGCCAACGTATCTGGGGTGGTTTTATAATAATCACTCTACTCCTGTTGATGATCGGAGGAAACTCGCTGCTAAGGATCGCCAATATAGATAATTCCACAAGACTGGTTAATTCGCTTTCATTGCCCGCTCTGGACAGCAGTGCTGCGTTACAAATTGAGTTCACTCAGATGAGTAAACTCGCCCAGGGGAGTTACTTTACGCAATCACCCGATGAGCTGAACTCACTCAAGGCAAAATTCAATGAACGTCAGCAAGCGTTCAATAAAACCTTTTCTGAGTTAGGTGCTGTGGTTGATCAAGACCCAGGTCTGGCACAAAGCAAACGCCAGGTCGAATCAAGCTTCAACCAATTCTCGACCTCTGTGCAGGACTTGTTGAGTAACAAGGCCCGCGAGCTAATGTTGGTAAAGACACTTAAGCAACAACTTGAAGACACAGAAATGGCCGCCGAGGATGCCACGACAGTGGTATTGGATATCCTCGATTTAGACGGCTTACAGGATAGTGACAGCCGCGCTTATCAGGCAGCAACAAAATTAGAAAACCTGTTTAGTTCTGCGGTGACAACCAGCACAGATATGATGACCATCAAAGAGCGCAACACGCTGGACATCGTTGACAAGGAACAGGCCTATGTACTGGAAGAGCTGGAGCGCAATATGTCTTTAATGACAACCACAGTCGCGCAGCTCGACAGCACTTTAGTAGACGACTTACAACAATACTACGATGACCTGCTAACTCAGCTCAAGGGTGCTAACGGCATTTCCGGTAATGTCGGTCAGCTAATCGCGGCACGACAAACAACTCGTACAGAGTTAGACACCGCTGAAGCGACCACCAACACCGCCCTGAAACAGCTTGGTGAACTGGTTGCACAATCAAAGCAACTGGCGTTTGATATTCAGGATGAAGTACGTGCAGACGTCACCTCTGCAAATATGTGGACCTGGGTTGGTATGATCATGGCTGCCTTGTTAGCAATCGTCATCGCTTACCTGACTGTCAGTCGTATTACTAAACCCTTGTCTGAAGTTAATCGCGTCTTAAATATCGTCGCTCGTGGCGACATGACCCAGACACTGGATGACTCAGCAAAAGATGAGTTTGGTGAACTGGCGCGCAGCTGTAACAGCCTCATAGCCAGTTTGCGAGAGTTGATCACTGGTATCGTATCCCGCTCAACTCAGCTTGCTGCTGCCTCGGAAGAGACCTCAGCCATTACCATTGAGTCTAGCCAGGCAATTAAGAGCCAGCAGTCTCAGGTTGAGCAAGCCGCGACGGCAACCACTGAGATGAGTAGCACAGCCCATGGCGTGAGCAACAGTGCCCATCAGGCATTGCAGGAAATCAAGAATGCCGATAAAGAGGCCGAGCGCGTTAAGGGCATTTCTCAGGATAACAAGCACACCATTGAACAGCTGGCTCATGAAGTCGAAGCGGTGTCTGAAGTAATCAACAAGCTACATCAAGACAGTTCAGCGATTGGTGGTATCCTGGATGTGATCCGTGGTATTGCAGAACAAACTAACCTGCTTGCCCTGAATGCCGCCATCGAAGCAGCACGTGCCGGTGAACAGGGTCGTGGATTTGCGGTTGTTGCCGACGAAGTGCGCTCCCTGGCCAGCAAAACGCAGGAGTCGACACAAGAGATCCAGGCCATGATCGAATCATTGCAAAGCGGTGCGGAAGAAGCCGTCAGCGCGATGTCGAAAGGCCAGCAACAAGCTGAATCTTGTGTTCACCAAAGTGATGTGGCCAATGAAGCACTTAATTCAATCACGGACGCCGTGTCTCGTGCACATGACGTGAGCGAAGAAATTGCCAACGCAGCCAATGAACAGCAACAAGTCTCTCAGGAGATCAGTGAACGTCTTGAATCCATTGTGACCATCGCCGAACAAACGGCTGAAGGGGCAAATCAGACGTCAATTTCAAGCTCAGAAGTGGCCAAACTAGCCGAAGAACTGAGACTGTCTGTTGACCAGTTCAGAGTCTGATATCTGTTAATGAGTAATGTCAAAGGCCCGCTCAGTGAGCGGGCCTTTCTATTTCAATCAAGACAACATTTATACCCATTTTTTACTTAAGATAAATAGTGCTTTTCTGATCAGGACATACAGGCCCATCGTAACCACTCCGTCAACAGTTGTAATTTAAGGGACAATCCTGCACACTTACGCGGTTTTTAACGGAGTAAAAAATAATGAAAAAAACACTGTCTCTAATTGCACTTTCCACTTTACTGGGTGGCTGCTACTCCAGCCCTGAATCTGTCAACAGCACAGCGCGTTTTGCAAGCCCGGAGGTAAATAAATCCCCTTTTCACCTCAGTCTGTCTTTGAGCACAGATACTCTTAATGTCATCCCGCTGAACACCACCGAATACGTGACTGATGATTCGCATTTACGCGCTGCAGCAGAGCTGTCTTTGGGCAACGGTTTCGAATTAGGCTGGGCAGCCGGAGGAGAAGGAAAATACAGTCTGAAATACCAGTTTTACGGCAAAAGCAGAGAAGAGGCCAGCAGCGGCGATGTCTCCCATGCCGTGAGTATCAGCTATGTCAGTGGTGATGACTCTGGAGTTGAAGCAGGCAATTATATCGGCGGTACCGCGTATAATAACGCTCACTGGGAATTTGATAAAAACGCCATCGATGTGGCGTTGATTAGTGGCTATCGCCTGACCCCGGAGCTTTTGCTATATGGTAGCGTGTTCTATCAGGACGGCGACATTGACGGTCGTTATTACATCCCAAACTCCAGCACTTGCAAAACAAAATGTAAAACGGACCCCATCAACAGTGATGGTAAAAACTACGGTGTCAGTCTAGCGCTTGAGTATACTTTCACACGCAACCTATTTGGTACGCTTGAGGTCACTCAACATCACGCCGATTGGTTTAACAGAAGCCAGTCAAAGTCTACTGCAAACTTTAATTTAGGCTATCGGTTTTAACAACAAAATGGCTGGTATATGGCAGTCTATCTTATCAACCTGGCGATAAGATATGTCTGGATGATCCATGCAGTCATTGCCAGCCCAAATGCCTCTGCGATTCCTGTAAGCACAAAGAGGCGACAACTTGCAAAGCTGTCTGATTACACTAATTCAGCCACCTCACTAATTTCGTGACTCCGAATTACACCACCTGCATGTAGACAGTATCATTGAGGTGAAAGCGAGGTGAAGTCTAGCAATAGACCCAGTCAGGTCAGGCATAGCCATCACTAACTGGATCTATATCCTCACTTTTACTTTGGTTAGTTTATTACAGAAAGTATTGGTATTAACCAGGCTGCAATGGGTAAACATCGCTCAAAGTGTGTCTGATCCAACTGAAATGCGCTTTCATGGCAATTTCTTATTTTATAGTAATCAGGCAGGATATTGCTCTCACCAATTGTATCTGCCGCAACTAAACCGGGCGCCAACGGACCCTTAAATATTCTTAAGAAAATTTGTTCTCTGGCCGCTTCCGCACCCCAAAAATAGAATGGCCTCACGCTATACTGACGTTCATAGTCTCGCTTTTGATCTTCATGACCATGCTGTCTAGGCAACTTCGGCGATCTTTCCATCCAAGCATGATTACCGTCTAAAGACGCTATCCAACCAAGCATAATATTACTATTTGGAACATGGCGAATATCAACCCCAGCTTTACGGGCGAGACGATTAAGCTCACCTTTACCTAACAGTGCTAACTTAGAGAGCTGAATTGCGTTGTAAACAGGCGCAAACTCTTGAGGACTGAATTTTCCATTTTTTAAATGCATGTCCCCTTTTATTCTTTCAGAAACATCTGGAATTAGAAGTAGCTTCTTATTTAATCCATCCATTTTGAAAGCATTATTAATCACATCATCGGAAGGCGGATTGCTAATCCAGCGAAGCATTTTTTCCTGATCGTCATTGAGAATTTCTTTAACGACATGCTTACCAATCCTTTCAGATAACGCGTTAATATCCTTTTTTATCTGATTATACTGAGAGTAAATACTTGCCAAACCATTATGGTCTTTAGCTAGGTCTTTTAGAGATTCAGATAATTGGCTTTGTAAATTTTTAAGCTTCTTAGCCGCTTCACACATGTGAGGAGTAACAGTTCCTATTGGATCGCCCGTATAAATAGGACCGTAACAAGCCAGCCATTCTGTAATTGGCTTAGCACTAACTGTATAATTTTTACCATCCGCGATTAGTTTTGCCGTACTGATATTAGCGCTAATGTATGCCTCACCTGCTTTTTCTACTGAATACTTAAAAAACTGTGAATAGGCGGCATCCAACGCAATTGCTTTTACATCTAACTCATAACCAAGGGCTAATGCGGTCGTAACCAAAGCAAGTGCCTGTACAGCTTCATTCTTTGACAGTTCTTTGATACCCAGCGCCTTAGCTGTTTTTTTAAGCTCAGGATTACTGTCCCAGATAGATTTAAGTTCCGATTTTAATCGTGCTAACTCGTCCTCTTTCTTTTTTAATTCATCAACTATACGTCTTGCATGATCGTCACTCCACAAACACAACCCTTTCCTTTCCTGCTCTTTACGATATTCATCAGCATCCTTACAATTCCTAAATGGGTCATCGAAAGAAGGACAAAAAGCAGATGGAGAGAATGGTAAGAGTTCACATACCACATAGTTACCTATGTTCCCCCGGTTAAGTTCTTTTATTTCTTCTTCAAGTCTTGAGATATTTCTTTGCTGCTCTTCGCGCTCGGCGCCCCCCTTTTCGTACGCGGCAATCAGATCATTGTAATATTTTTGTCGCTGCTTCGAGATATTGATCCAACTCTCTAGTGTCCGTTTTAAAATACCAAGAGGCTTAGCTTGCTCAGCCGCTTCATCTTCAAATGCTTTCATACTTTGAAGGTGTTTTGAAAACGTTGACTTTTTATATTGAGCTGACACCCCATCGTTATCCAGCAATTTCTCTTTAATTGCCTTTATTTGATTGGACGACACATTAAGCACACTGCTTGCCTGTAAGCTGTAAGGTTGATACTTAGAAATATACATTTCTAGTAATTTATGTCTTATCTCTACAGCAAATGCATCAGAGTCACCCAGATCAAACGCATCACCCGCGTAAGAGTTAACATAAGTATGGGCAAACACATCGCTGGCGGCATGGCTTAAATACCCTGAATAAAACGCACTCCATTCGGAGGAAGATATGCCATCTGGCTTTGTCGACAAATAGGTTAACCACTGGTTACTATTCCAACCGGTGCCTGCATGAACAGTGACTTGTCCGCCAATAAAGTCAGGTAAAACATCGGGACCATTTGTACCCAGTAAGTACAAGTTTTGATTTGCCAGAATAGCACTTGCTAAATCTTTATTTACAGCAAAGTCACCATAAGGGGGGATTGATACTTTATGATCACGTAAGTCATTGATGACCTCTTTACCAACATACATATGCGTTTTTAGTTCGAAGGCAGCAACCATGTTGCTAACTAACGCAGACAGAAAAAATAAAAATTTAAAAAACTTCATAATTATTTTATATAATTACTTCTTAATAATGAGAAGCAACTCCTTTTTCGTTAAATTCGAGCGCATTATCCATTTATCGCGCGAGTTCTCAATTACTATTTCCACATTTAATAATTTAACAAAGTTAAAGGCAGGAATTATTAACAGAAAATCACAAACAAAATAAAAACAGAAAAAAATTAAAAATATATCTTTTATTTATAATTTAAATATAACAAAGGTAAGACCACTGTTTCACTCTCCCAATGGGCACTCCCTACAAGATTAAATTGCTCACAGCATATCTATCGACATAAGTAAATGTGTTACTCAGAAATATACCTGGAAGTAACTGGTTCTTCAGCACTGAATATAAGTCCCAAGCCTGCGAGGCCTGTCGTAAGCGTAGTTTGAATAATGGATTAGCGGTTATCTGTGGCTCAGACACCTACATAGATTGACGAGGAGCACTCCGGAAATGACAGTATCAGTTAACCAGTATGACTAAACTACAGCAGCCTATTTATCACCCGTTTGTACCAATGGATTGGTTACACTCTCGCGCTGACTTCATCTCTCACCACAGGTCTTTGCCCAGTGCTGTACAGCCAGCCCAGCGTAAACTCTCCACCCTAAGCGCAAAATTGAAAACGCTCGATTACCTTCATTGTAAGTTGATCCATAGCCATGGCTTTTCTCATAACTGTGAATGGCCGCCTTGACTACGAGCACAGGCATGAGAGGTGACAAAAATATTCCCAATACCCATGTATATTTTTTCAGCAAAATGACTCTTAGATTGTTTAGCACCTCCCAGGATGGGTACTGTCACATATCCTGACACGCAATCACTCTAGATGATAAAATGGCTGTCAGCCATCATGTGAACCGTTATCCAGATCTTTTCACCAGGCACAAAAAAGCCGCTTAAGTTTCCTTAAACGGCTTTTTCAATGTTAGCGTTTGAGCTTAATTGAACAAGGCATTCGCCTTAGCAACCACATTCTCAACCGTGAAGCCAAAGTGCTTAAACAGCTCAGCAGCCGGCGCTGACTCACCAAAAGTGCTCATGCCTACTACTGCGCCATTCAAGCCTACATACTTGTACCAGTAGTCTTCAATACCCGCTTCAATCGCAACACGACGTGTCACAGCCGCTGGCAATACTGACTCTTTATACTCAGCAGATTGTGCATCGAACGCATCGGTAGATGGCATAGACACAACACGTACGCGCTTGCCACTGTCACGAAGCTGTGCAGCCGCTTCGACAGCCAACTGAACTTCTGAACCTGTTGCAATCAGGATAAGCTCTGGCTCACCGTCACAGCTCAGCACATAACCACCTTGCTTAATGGCTGCTACCTGCTCGTCGCTACGCGCCTGTTGCTCAAGCCCCTGACGGGTAAATACCAGTGACGTAGGACCGTCTTTACGTTCGATAGCCTGCTGCCAGGCAACCGCTGATTCAACCTGGTCGCACGGACGCCAGTTAACCAGGTTTGGTGTCATGCGCATGCTCGCAAGCTGCTCTACCGGCTGGTGTGTCGGACCATCTTCACCCAGACCGATTGAATCGTGGGTGTAAACGAAAATACTTGGTTGCTTCATCAATGCAGCCATACGCACTGCGTTACGCGCGTATTCCATAAACATCAGGAAGGTCGCGCCGTAAGGAATGAAACCTTTGTGCAGTGCGATACCATTCATGATGGCTGACATACCGAATTCACGTACACCATAGAAGATGTAGTTACCTGACGCATCATCAGCGGTCAGGCCTTTAGAGCCTTCCCATAACGTCAGGTTTGAACCTGCCAGGTCCGCAGAACCACCCATAAATTCAGGTAACAGTGGGCCAAACGCATTCAATGCATTTTGTGACGCTTTGCGGGTTGCCGGATTGGCTGGATTGGCCTGTAACTGTGCAATGTACTCTGCACTTTTCTGTGCCCAGTCAGCAGGTAACTCGCCTTTAGTACGACGTTCAAACTCTGCCGCCAACTCAGGGTAATGCATCTGGTACTCAGTGAATTTAACCAGCCACTCGCTCTGAATTTGCTGGCCGTGCGCCGCAGCATCCCACTTAGCATATACAGACTCAGGAATATCAAACGCTTCGTGCTCCCAGCCAAGGAATTCACGTGCCGCTTTGATCTCGTCGTCACCCAAAGGTGCACCATGACAATCGTGGCTGCCCGACTTGTTTGGTGAGCCGTAACCAATCACTGTCTTACAGCAGATTAAGGTTGGCTTATCCGACTCAGCGCGCGCCGCTTCGATGGCAGCGGTGATCGCCTCGCTGTCATGACCATCCACATCTGCAATTACGTGCCAGCCATACGCTTCAAAACGCTTAGGTGTGTCGTCGCTGAACCAGCCTTCTACTTCACCATCAATAGAAATACCGTTGTCATCCCAAAATGCGATGAGCTTGCCCAGGCCCAGAGTGCCTGCCAAAGAACATGCTTCGTGAGAAATACCTTCCATCAAACAGCCATCGCCCAGGAAAGCATAGGTGTAGTGATTCACGATGTCATATTCATCACGGTTAAACTGTGCCGCCAGAGCCTTTTCAGCAATCGCCATACCTACCGCATTGGTAATCCCCTGGCCAAGTGGTCCAGTGGTTGTTTCGATACCTGGAGCATAACCATACTCAGGGTGACCTGGTGTTTTAGAATGCATTTGGCGGAAGTTTTTTAGTTCATCAATTGACAGATCATAACCAGACAAATGCAATAGAGAATAAATGAGCATGGAGCCATGGCCATTTGATAATACAAAGCGGTCACGATCGACCCAGTCAGGGTTATTTGGGTTGTGCTTTAAATAATCGCGCCACAATACCTCTGCGATATCGGCCATACCCATTGGGGCACCCGGGTGACCGGATTTGGCCTTTTGAACTGCGTCCATGGACAGAACGCGTATGGCATTTGCAAGTTCTTTGCGAGATGGCATGAAGTCTCCTACTTTTTTTGTCATTTGAGTGGCAAATCTGTACCTAATATACCCGTGTGGCGACGTTGTCATGTTTACCTTAATGTGTGGCAATTCAATGCATGACACGCCGAAATGCAGGTAACTCGATTAGAAAATTGGTCCCCATTCTTACCTATTAGGGTAACCACTGCAATTAAAAATCAATGAATTCTTAGCGTCACCGGGGACTTTTTTACTGCGTTTTTCGCAAAGATTTAAAATTAGACGTCTAGGCGTAAAAAAGCTATGCAGCCGTGCGCGTTTTCGATAATATATCGCTCTGATTTTTTCGCGCTATTCCTGTTGTTTGTGAAGCGCAATATTTGTGAGCATAAATACAATGGCAAAACATTTATTTACTTCTGAATCTGTTTCTGAGGGTCATCCGGATAAAATCGCCGATCAGATCTCTGATGCGGTACTAGATGCTATCCTTGAGCAAGATCCAAAAGCACGTGTTGCGTGTGAAACTTACGTAAAAACCGGCATGGTGATGGTCGGTGGTGAAATCACCACTAGCGCCTGGGTTGATATTGAAGAACTAACGCGTAAAACGGTACGCGAGATTGGCTACACTCACTCAGATATGGGTTTCGACGCCGACTCGTGTGCAATTCTGAACACCATTGGTAAACAATCACCAGACATCAACCAGGGTGTTGACCGTACTCGTCCTGAAGAACAAGGCGCGGGAGACCAGGGTCTGATGTTTGGTTATGCCTGTAACGAAACCGACGTATTAATGCCGGCACCTATCACTTACTCACACCGTCTGGTTCAACGTCAGGCGCAGGTGCGTAAAGATGGCACTCTGCCTTGGTTGCGTCCTGATGCGAAGTCACAGGTAACATTTGCCTATGAAAATGGCAAAGCAGTGGGTATTGACGCGGTTGTCCTGTCAACTCAGCACTGTGATTCAGTTTCCCAGGATGACCTGGTTGAAGCAGTGATGGAAACCATCATCAAGCCAGTTCTACCAGCTGAACTTATCACTGAAGCGACCAAGTTCTTCATCAACCCGACTGGCCGTTTCGTTATCGGTGGCCCAATGGGTGACTGTGGTCTGACTGGCCGTAAAATCATCGTAGATACATACGGTGGTATGGCACGTCACGGTGGTGGTGCATTCTCAGGTAAAGATCCATCAAAAGTTGACCGTTCAGCCGCTTACGCAGCACGTTATGTTGCTAAGAACATTGTAGCAGCAGGCCTTGCGGACAAATGTGAAATCCAGGTGTCTTACGCAATTGGTGTTGCTGAGCCAACGTCTATCAGTGTTGAAACCTTCGGCACAGGTAAACTAGAAGAAGCACGCCTGATCGAATTGATCCGCGACCACTTCGACCTGCGTCCTTATGGCTTGATCACTATGCTGGACCTTGAACGTCCAATCTATCAGCCAACTGCGGCATACGGTCACTTCGGCCGTAATGAATTCCCGTGGGAAGCAACAGATAAAGCAGAAGCACTTAAAGCCGCTGCTGGTCTATAATTGTAAACTCAGATTTACAGACAAGGCGCCTTAGGGCGCCTTTTGTTTTACGGATTGAAATAATTAATTCCCAGAAATCAGAAACTCTTCAATATCTTCTTTAATATCCACATAATCATCATCGTGAATATTTAAGACAATCATTATCTTATCTTTAAATGCATGCCAGTCGGCACAATTGCGAAAGTACTTTCCTTCAAATGCGAGATTTTCTGCCAGTTTAAGAATGGCAAAGGCCTGTTGTTCGCTCTCATCATGCTCTTCTTCCAGGTACTGCGGATCATGGTGGCGTAAGATTATCTGACACATGGATTTGGGAATATTCCAGGAGCTCGCAAGATAATAACCCACCACCGCATGATTGGTCGGATACAACTCCTCCTCATAGTGCGCCAAAGTATATTCGGGTCGCTGTATCGCGCGAGTCATGACCTCTTTGTAGTTGTCATAGCGCATCGCCATAGCCGGTATACCCGCATCATGAAACAAACCCAATAACTGCAAGTTCTCAATGGGGACATTCGCGCGTACCCGCTTGCCAATTAACATCGCTATCTGAGAAATATCAATGGCATTGTCCCAGAAGCGCTCTAACGAAATACAACAAAGACTCTGGTCGAACGCTTCTTTCAATAAGTAGCCAGTAACAATCTGTGTGATGCTATTGAGCCCCAAAAACATCACCGCCTGTTTAATGTCAGACACCGTCCTGGACATCCCATAGGCCGGAGAATTAATCACTTTTAGCACCGCGGCCGATGTTGCGACATCTTGTGAAATGATGTTCGCAACACGATTGAGCTCGGGCTCTTCACTATTGAGTTCATTCTGAATGTGTTCCAGAACTTCAGGCTTTGCAGGCAGATTAAAACCGGAGCGTAACTCCGCCAGTGTTTTTTCATCAATATTGAGCATAACAACAAACAAGTCAGGCTAGTTTGATTTTAGTGTAGACGATGATCCAGTGATGATCATTCGAACGGGCAGGTATTTGCGGGCGTAATGGCCCAAGCCTTGGCATTGTGCGCCTGTGCCTGCAGTAATGCATATAGTGCGTTAAAAGAGGCGCGAGTGTTGCGCAATGCTACTTTGTCGACAAACAACTGCGGCGCATCGCCCTGAATATCTGCCGAGATCTGGTAGTTTATTTCAACGCCATCGTCTCGTTCCGTCAAAACCCATTGCACTAAGACAGGTTGAATGCGGATCATTCCCGGTTCAGACGGATACTCGGCGACTGAGCGTATCGTTAGCACATAACTGGCGGGCGACTTTTGCAATAAGCAGGCATGCGTTACCATATCCCGCTTGCGCAGTGGCCAGGGCAAATCAAAGTGGGTCAAAACCAGCGTCTGATTTGGCGCAGGACGAGACAAAATCGTGACGGCGCTGACATGCTTAACCCACTCAGAAACACGGGTGGTATCATGTAGCAGGTTAATCACCGATTTTGCACTGACGCCAGGCCATTTTCCGGTGACACGGATCCTCAAAGGATGATCAGGCGGCTTCTGATAACTGATAGAAAATAAAGAAGAGTGATACCAGGGCTGCCAGCTTGTCTGGCTCTGCACGCTGTGACCAGCAGCCGCAAAGCAGACTAGCCACAGCAGCATGCTCAGACATGCTAAACGCGGAGTATCACCAGTAAGGTTCACTGTTTAACGAAGCCTGACGACTTTGTTCCATCGCACTAACAAGGAAATCAGCCTTTTGCTGCAGCCAGACCAAGATATCCTGCAATGCCTCATTTGGCTGACCTTCACACAATTGGCGAAGATAAAACAGCGTTTCCAACTCATAAATACCATAGACAATATCAACCCAGGGCGCTCTAAACGCCTGACGGGTTTCTTTGTCGTATAACTTACCCAGACAGTGACCGCTAAGCAGCATGTTTTCCAGCGGCTGGCGGCATTCCAGGTATTCTTTCACTGTCATGGTACGATCAGCCGGATATAGCGTCGTAATCTTGTTCCAGTCGTGGTCGTAAGCACGCTTGGCCAAGGTCTCGACCGGACTTTGCGCAGCTGTTATTGCGTTTTGATCCCAGTTTTTGCGCCAGGATTTGTCCAGCAACCAGCGAGTCAGTGCCAGGATCAATCGGTTGTATCGCGAGCAATGGAACAGATCTTCAATATCAGTCACGGTTGGCTGAACGTCTTTCATATCGGCAATGACCTGAGCCAACTCAGGTGCATTGGAGATCCGTTTGAAATAGGCATGTCGCTTTGAAGTATAGGTTTTCAGATGAATAGCATTTTCCACCCAGCCCAGTTCTGACAATAGCCACTTGAGTTCTTTGCGTAAAAATTCCGTTGACGACTTATCAACAAACTCCTCGAACAACCAAAATGCATGGCGGATCAGGCTGACGCCGTCAATGACGCGCTTCAGCGTTTTGAGACTCGGCGCATCAAGATAACACTGCTCGTGTTTCTGAACAAACTGAATACCGTGGTTTACGGTGGCGACCAGTGCTTGCTCTTGTGAGCAACCGCGAGGCAATTTAATCACGCCCAGAGTTTTATTCGCCTTGAGCGGTTTATCATCGGCGATACGATAGCCTCTTGCCGCCTTGGAGTATAATCCGAGCCTGAGCCCAATATGCTGTAACAAATGATCGGCCAGCAGAAATAAATCATCTCTGTCGCCATCAATTAACTCAATTTCAAGCTCAGAAATTGGCTCAACGACCCCCTGTGCACTGATCTCACCTTTATCCAGTACTACCTCAATTTCACTACCTGCCTCGGTCTCAATCAACCAGGTACGGCGAATAAAGTTGGTACTGAAGATCGGGAATAAATTACTGGCGATTGATTCCAGCTGCACACCCATAGGCCAAATACTGCTGTCAAAGGCATGAATATCTGGTCGACTGCCCTGAATGGGTAGATTGTATTCTGGACGCTGATGCAACCCTCCAACCACTTCACCCGCAAGTTTGATCGTCTGCTCGCAGTCGTCATCATTGCAGCGTGTGCGTAAGCCTATGTCCAATGCACGTAACTCCCGGCTAGGGGTATCAAAGTAGGCATTTTTCAGGTTTTTAGCGGGCTTGTTGCTGACTTTTTTAGCAAACTGGGTAATAAGGGCTGGGATCAGCGGAACTTCATTGTCTGAAACCAAAAATTTCAGTTCTATCTCAGTGTCCATCAGGGGTGTGATTTACCTATGTAATTTTCGAACCTTCAAAATATACAAAGGGTCCGCACTTTGCAAACCTTTTAGTAATTATTAGCGCATTATCACCACCAATCCCAACCGGTTTCGTCAATTACAGGTGTAAACATGTACACCTATCTTCACCATGAACGCCCTCACAACTGAGCTGAAAACCAACTGTTCACCCTTTTCCTGCAAAACCTGCCCCTTGCCTTTGCGCCGGGAAATCCCTACTATTTTGTTAACTTTATAACGATATCAATATTTAAGGCCTGCAAATGCTGAAAAATATCGCTTTGCCGCTGCTGCTGTCTGTGCTCTCATTGAGCGCAATGGCGGAGCAAACCGAGCTGCAAAATGAGCCCACAGAGGCACAGTCAGCAACTGACAATAATGGCTATATTGTCGACGATTTATACTTATTCATGCACACCGGACCGGGCAAGAATTATCGCATTCTGGGCTCTGTTGAAGCCGGAAGCCCGATCACCATCCTCAATGCAGAGCAAGACAACTTTATTCAAATCAGAGATGACAAAGCACGCGAAGGATGGGTAGAAAGCCAATTCGTCACATCAGAGCCAGGGTTGCGTCAACGACTCGACAGTGCCAACCTGGCACTCAGCGATAGCAGCAATGAGCTCAATACGTTACAGAGCCAAATTCCACAACTGGAACAAGCTAATCTGCAACTACAACAAGATAATGAGGCGCTGAAAAACAATATCACTGAGTTAGAAAAAGCGCTTGAAGCTCAGGTAGAGTCAAGTAAAAACAAAGCACAAACAGAACAACACATGCTATTGAGCTATGGTGGCGGTATTGCCATTGCAGGCATTCTGATTGGTGTCATATTAACCCTGGTGTTGTCACGGCGTAAGCGCTACGACGGCTGGGCGTAAACAATCACCAATTAAAAAAGGCCTTTACGGCCTTTTTTAATTTCTGTTACTCAATACCCAATAACTCAACTTCAAAAATCAACAGTGACCCCGGCGCTATTTTCCCGGCTGCTCTATCACCATAACCAAGATCAGGTCCGATAAAAAAACGATACTTATCACCCACCGTCATTAACTGAACGCCTTCTGTCCAGCCTGCTATCACCTGATTCAGACCAAAGCTAATTGACTCTCCGCGCACCACTGAGCTGTCAAACACGGAACCATCCAGTAAAGTGCCATGATAATGCACGGTCACTTTATCGGTGGGCCCTGGGTGAACGTCCCCATCCCCTTTGCTCATCACTTCATATTGCAGGCCTGATTGCGTGGTCGTGATCCCCGGCTTTTGGCCGTTTTGCGCCAAAAACTCAGCGGCTTCAATACGATTCCCTGCCGCCGCCTGCTTTTGCTGTTTACCGTTTTTGAAAATAAGCCATCCCAGCACAACGATGACCAGGACGAGAACAATATTGGTTATTGACATAGTGACTACCTAAATTATGAATGATCTTTATCTTGTTCAGTTGACGGGTCGCTCTCAGCGTCTTTGTCATCGCCATTAACCACGTCGGCAATTTGCGCAAGGCGAGCCAGTGCCAATGCGTTGATGCTTTGATCCGGATACTGGCCATTCATCAGCGCTCCTGCTTCTCGTTGCATCAGCAAAGACAATGCCTCGTCGACTGTCGCGACCGCGAAAATATGGAACCGACCTTGCTGTGCCGCAGCCAGCACTTCGTCATCCAGTACCAGATTGATCAGGTTGGAGCGAGGAATGATCACGCCCTGACGCCCGGTCAGACCGCGCATTTTGCACAACTTAAAGAAGCCTTCGATCTTTTCATTGACCCCGCCAACAGCCTGCACTTCACCATGTTGGTTAATCGACCCTGTCAGAGCCAGAGACTGATCGATAGGCAGCTGAGTGATTGCAGAGAGTAAGCCACATAACTCGGCCAGAGACGCGCTGTCGCCGTCAATAAAACCATAACTTTGTTCAATGGCAATATTGGCACTGAGCGTCAGGCTAAAGCTTTGCGCATACTTGTTACCCAGATAACCGGTTAATAGCATCACCCCTTTAGAGTGGATAGACTTGCCCAGCTCTGCTTCACGTTCAACGTCTATCACGCCATCAGCGCCAGCATATACAGTTGCGGTAATACGCGCTGGGGTACCAAAAGCCGTATCGCCAATGTGTAGCACTGTCAGACCGTTGACTTTACCGACGGCTTCACCGTCAGTAGCGATAAGCGTGTGCCCCTCTTCAATGTCGCTGAGCATATTCTCACTCAGCTGGCCGGTTCGATACTGTTTGCCGACAATGGCTTCATCGATATGTGGCGCATCAATCTCGCTCAACCCGTCCTGTTTAGCGTAATAGCTTGCCTCTGCCACCAGTTCCAGCACGTCCGCAAACCGCGCTGACAGCTTGTTCTGATGCTCGGCCTGACGATAACTAAACTTCAGTAAACGCGCCAGCGCCTCGCCGGTCAGTGTGCACTTCAAAGTCTGCTCACAGTACTCCTGCACCTTAGTGACAAACTGGTATTGTAGTCGGTCACTGTCCGGCAGATAGTAGTCAAAATCGGCCAGCACCCGGAACAATTCTCCGAACTCTTCGTCGTACTCACCAATGGTGTAATACAAATCACGCGAGCCCAGCAAGATGATCTTCACATCCAGCGGGATCAGCTGAGGTTTAAGGGTAAAACTGCTGCCCACTGAGCTGTCCTGATAGGGCAAGTCGTTTTTAATCTGGTGCGTTTTCAAAGACAGTTTGAGTCCATCCCAGACCTGTGCATTGGCCAGCACTTTGTCGGCATCCATGATCAGGTAACCGCCATTGGCGCGGTGCAATGCACCCGGCTGAATAGAGCGATAACTGGTGATCAGGGTTCCATGGGCGTTGGCATACTCTATTTTGCCAAAGATATTTCCAAAGGTCGGGTTAGGCTCGTACACCACTGGCGCAGCCTGCCCTTCTTTAAACTCCACCAGAATATTAGGCGCAAAGAAATCGCTCAGCATGCCTTTGGCATCAAAATCGTCTTTACTCTCTTCTGACGCGCTATCGTCATCGAGCCAGTCGAGCACAGCATCGACAATTTCTACCCGTAAATCTTTGAGATAACGGATCACACCAATGTGGCTGGCATACTTGTGCTCCAGTGCCTTCAGCAGAGGCTTAGTCGCCAGCTCAATGGTGGTTTTCTTAAGCTCACGGAGCTTTTCTGACGACTCCCGCTTCCAGCGCGGCAGTTCAATGAGCGCTTCAATCAGGCAATCTTCGAGCTTTTCAATGGCATCGAAGAAGTGTTCCTGAACCGCTTCCTCCAGTGCCATAAATTCGGCATCATCAAGCGCTTTGCCATCCACCACAGGGGCAAAACTCACCACCCCTTTTTCTTCCATCATAGCGACGCTTTTCTTTGCGGCCAGTTCTTCCACCGCACTCAGGGCGGCGTTGTATTTGTTATCAAAGTCCCTGTCGAGCGACTTTTTCTTACGCTGATAACCTGGGTTATCAAATGCAGCCGGAAACGTATCCACAACTTCGTCAAGGAAAGAATCAATGTCGTCAGCCAGGACTTTGCTCTCGCCCGCCTGCATAAACAAGGCAATGGGTTCTCTGTGGTCGTCGTAGTTATTTACGTACAACCACTCTTTGGGAGTCGGGCGGGTTTTACAATGTGCTTCGAGTTTATCTTTCACCATGGTGAATCGACCCGTCGCCGCTTCACCCATAACAAACACATTGTAGCCGGGCAGCTCCATACCCAAGGCAAAATCCAGCGCACTTTGCGCCCGATTCTGACCGATAAAAGGTAAGGGATCCGGATAAGGATTTTGCATGCATGTGGAGATGTGTGGCAAAGACACACTGGGAGCCAGCTGTTCGCTGCTCAAAGGCTTAATGGTTTTCGTCATTCCTAACTTCTTTCTCTTGGCCGGCGCACGACACTCGCATGCAGGGCTGTGATTAAGGGGTAAGTGCCTTACGAGCAAACTCACCGTGCCCACATTCGCTGCACGAGGGAATTTCCAACGCATAATAGACATTCGTTTTATGGCCGCAATTTTTACATACTAATTGCCCCAATGCTATCCATTCCCCTTGTTTGTAAATGCCATCGTGTTGAAAGTCCTGCACTAATGCTTGCCATTCAAGTTGAGTGCGATCTTCCAACTGAGCCAATTCATACATTACACTGGCCTTGAGCTCTTCCCAGGCCACATCATCGTAATGGTCTTTGTGTTCACTCAGATGCGCCAGGTCACGCTTTAGAAAATAACGATAATCCGCCAGCTTGTCTTTTGACAGCTGCTTAACCGCCTCCTGGGCATCCATAAACTCCCTGAGCAATTTTTTTAGCTCGTGCTCTTTAACGTCTTTCAGCCATAATGAAAAGTCATCCAGCCAGCGCTTGTAATCCGCCATGTTTGCCTCCCGACTCACGCTATTTCGCAGCCTATTTTCAGTGTCTACTAGTCAGTATAGTTCAGCTAACGTCACAGTCCTGAAACAAATCACCATGACTGCACTCATTTGCGCTCATAATTCCGCTTTGAAGCGCTGTGATCAGCGCGTTTTTTCGGGTATGCTATCGGCAATTTTATAATTAGTTTGCAAGAAGTCTGGAAACGTCAATGCAAGAGCAATACAACCCGCAAGAAATCGAACCTAAAGTTCAGTCCCACTGGGAACAAAATAACAGCTTCAAAGTTGTTGAAGACGAATCAAAAGAAAAATACTACTGTCTGTCTATGTTCCCTTACCCAAGTGGTCGTCTCCACATGGGTCATGTTCGTAACTACACCATCGGTGATGTGGTCTCGCGTTTCCAACGACTCCAGGGCAAAAATGTGATGCAACCTATGGGTTGGGACGCATTCGGCCTGCCTGCGGAAAATGCTGCAATCAAGAACAACACGGCGCCAGCAAAATGGACCTACGAAAACATTGATTACATGCGTAACCAGTTAAAGCTGCTTGGCTTTGGCTATGACTGGGATCGTGAAATCGCAACCTGCCACCCGGATTACTACAAGTGGGAGCAATGGTTCTTCACTAAACTGTACGAAAAGGGCCTGGTTTACAAAAAAATGTCAACCGTAAACTGGGATCCGGTTGACCAAACCGTATTGGCTAACGAGCAGGTTATCGATGGTCGCGGCTGGCGTTCAGGTGCCATCGTTGAGCAAAAAGAAATTCCACAATGGTTTATTAAAATCACCGACTACGCGCAGGAACTACTGGACGATTTGGACCAGCTTGAACACTGGCCTGAGCAAGTAAAAACGATGCAGCGCAACTGGATCGGTCGCTCAGAAGGTCTGGAAATCGACTTTAAACGCGCCGACAACGATGAGCAGTTCACTGTTTACACTACACGCCCGGATACCTTTATGGGTGTGACTTACGTTGCTGTAGCAGCCGGACACCCGATTGCTCAGGAAGCAGCGCAAAACAACGCAGACATCGCTGCGTTTGTTGAAGAATGCAAAAATACCAAAGTTGCTGAAGCCGACATGGCCACCATGGACAAAAAAGGCATCGCGACCGGTTTCTACGCTATCCACCCGCTTACCGGTAAGCAAGTGCCTATCTGGGTTGCGAACTTTGTTCTGATGGATTACGGCTCAGGTGCCGTGATGGCCGTACCAGGTCACGATCAGCGCGATTATGAATTTGCCAGCGCCTACGGCCTGGAAATCAAACAAGTGATTGCCCCGGCAGCTGACAGCGAACTACAAGCTGATTTAAATGAAGCGGCGTTTACCGAAAAAGGCGTGTTAATCAACTCTGGTGAGTTCGATGGCCTGAATTTTGAAGAAGCCTTCAATGCCATCGCTGAAAAGCTGGAAGGTATGAATGCGGGTAAGCGTAAAGTGAACTTCCGTCTGCGTGACTGGGGTGTAAGCCGTCAGCGCTACTGGGGTTCACCAATTCCAATGCTAAATAAAGCGGATGGCAGTGAGCTGGCTGCCAGCGCAGACATGCTGCCAGTGCGACTGCCGGAAGACGTCGTGATGGACGGTGTAACATCACCGATTAAATCAGATCCTGAGTGGGCCAAGGCAACCGTTAATGGTGAGCAGGTATTCCACGAAACGGACACCTTTGACACCTTTATGGAGTCATCCTGGTACTACGCGCGCTACTGTAGCCCACGTTACGACGAAGGCATGCTGGAGCCAGGCGCAGCAAACTACTGGCTGCCGGTAAACCAATACATTGGCGGTATCGAGCACGCTATCCTGCACCTTTTGTATGCACGCTTCTTCCACAAACTATTGCGCGATTTTGGTCTGGTGAATTCAAGTGAGCCATTCGAGCGCCTGCTGTGTCAGGGCATGGTATTGGCTGAAACTTACTACCGCAAAGATGAAAAAGGCGGTGACATCTGGATTTCACCAACCGACGTAGAAACCGAAACCGACGACAAGGGCCGCATCACGAAAGCCTGGCACAAAGACGATGGTGAACCGGTATTCTCTGCGGGCATGAGCAAGATGTCGAAGTCAAAGAACAACGGTATCGACCCACAAATCGTTATCAAACAGTACGGTGCCGATACCGTACGCTTGTTTATGATGTTCACGGCACCACCAGAGCAGACGCTGGAATGGTCTGACTCAGGTGTAGAAGGTGCACATCGCTTCTTGCGCCGGGTTTGGAAATTTGCCGTAGACGTTAAAGCTGCTGGTACCGCTGAGCTGGATCTGAACGCCTTGAACAGTGCACAAAAGACGTTACGTCGTGAGATCCACAAAGCGATTGCGAAAGTAACGGATGACGTTGAGCGCCGTCAGACTTTCAACACCGCTATTGCTGCAATCATGGAGCTGTCAAATAAGCTGGCCAAAGCGCCTCTAAAAGACGCCCAGGACATTGCACTGGCCAACGAAGCACTGGAAGCCATGATCATTATGCTGGCGCCTATCACACCTCACCTGTCTCACGAGCTGTGGGAACAACTTGGCAAGCAAGGCGATATTCTGGATGCACGCTGGCCTCAGGTTGACGCCGCAGCCCTGGTAGAAGACGAGAAGCTGATCGTAGTACAAGTCAATGGTAAACTGCGTACTAAGCTAACTGTGGCGGCAGACGCAACCCAGGAGCAAATTGAAGCACTGGCATTTGCCGATGAAAACGTGCTGAAGTTTACCGAGGGTAAAACCATACGTAAGAAAATCTACGTACCAGGTAAACTGTTCAATGTGGTAGCCAACTAATGGCTGCCCTGCTGAATACCCCTTTATTCAGTATGACAAGGCGCTGGCATGGTTTCATGCTGGCGATGTTTGCCTGTTTGGCGCTGTCGGGGTGTGGCTTTGCGCTTAAGAAAGCCTCGTACCTGCCTGATGACCTCAGGGTCCTGTATCTGAGTGGCACCGACAGTAAGTCAGCGCTTTACTCAAGCCTGAAACAGGCTCTGAGACGCGCCCAGGTTGAGCTGTTGCCCTCTCCCAAACTGGGTAATGGTCAGAAGGCCGTAGAGTTGCACCTGTATCGTGATTCCCTTGAACGCCAGACACTAAGCCTATTCAAAAATGGTCAGGTCGCACAATATGAGCTGGCCTATAGTGTTCGCTACCGCCTCACGCGCCCAGGGTTTGAACCTGTCGAACAGGAATTTGAACTGTACCGCAACTATCAGGATGATCCGGACAATGCCCTGGGTAAAGCGCAAGAACGTGAAATCATCCTTAGCGAGTTACGAGAGCTTGCCAGTCGCCGTATTATTCGCGAATTATCTCAACTCTGATGCGTTGTTATGCCAATCAATTAGCAGGCCAGCTTAAACAAGGCCTGCATCCGTTTTATCTGATTTTTGGTGAAGAGCCTTTCCAGGAAGCCCAGTGCGTTACCTCGGTACGCCAGGTGGCTAAACGACAGGGCTTTGATGAAGTGATAAAATTCAGCCTGCTGCCCGGTTTTGACTGGCAGGAGCTGGTCAATCAGTACAACAGTATGTCGCTGTTCAGCGCCCAGACACTGATTGAATTCGATCTTAATCAGCAGAAGCCACCCACCCAGGCCGTGGCCATCTTAAAAGCGCTGGCGGCAAACCCAAACCCGGATGTAATTTTAATCCTCAAAGGAGCCAAAGCCTCGCAGGATATTCAGCGTAGCGCTTGGTTTAAAGCACTGGATAAACAAGGTTTGTTTGTGCCCTGCTATGCCCTCACCGGCTACCATCTGCAACGCTGGCTCGACGATGAGTGCAAGCGGCTCAAGTTGAACCTCAATAATGATGCCAAACGCAGTCTGCTACAGGCGACTGAAGGCAACCTGCTGGCAACCCATCAGGAGCTGGAAAAGCTATCTCTGTTGTATAAAAATGCCCCCATCGATCAGGAAAAACTGCTCAGCGGTCTGCTCAATCAGGCTAAGTTTGACATCTTTGACCTAAACGATGGGCTATTACGTGGCAACCCTCGTACTTTAATCAAAGTATTGAATAAATTAGCTCACGATAATGTTGAGCCTGCCAGCATTGCCTGGACACTGCACAACCAGGCTCAGCTGTTGCTCAACCTTAAACACTTAATACAAGCAGGCACACCGACACCGGATGCATTCAAAAAACACAATGTGTGGAAAAATCAGCAGCAGAGCACCCAGCAAGCCCTTGATCGACTGAACACTGCGCAACTGGAACAATTGCTCGTGCTGCTGGCCGAATTCGATTCCGCTTATAAGCGCAATATTCTGGTTGCGCCTTACCAGGCGTTGGCACACATTGCACTGAGCTTTTGCCAGTCTCTGCCTTTTTCTCTGCCCTACGAGGAGCTGGCATGATAGCAGTGTTCGGCGGTACCTTTGATCCCGTGCATCTGGGTCACATCAATATGGCCACACAGTGCATGGCTGTACTCACACTTTCCGAACTGCGCTTTATCCCCAACGCTGTACCTGTACACAAAAAAGGTCCTTCTATCAGTACCGAAGACAGGTTGGCCATGTTACAGCTGGCCACTGCGCACGACTCCAGATTCACCATTGACCGAAGGGAACTCGAGCGCGATACACCTTCGTATTCTTTGCTCACGCTGGAAGAGCTCAAAGCTGAGTATCCAGATCAGACCCTGGTGTTTTTAATGGGCAT
This sequence comes from Pseudoalteromonas sp. PPB1, assembly GCF_015356275.1. Classification (NCBI taxonomy): domain Bacteria; kingdom Pseudomonadati; phylum Pseudomonadota; class Gammaproteobacteria; order Alteromonadales; family Pseudoalteromonadaceae; genus Pseudoalteromonas; species Pseudoalteromonas sp. PPB1. Next base: position 279,802 of record NZ_JACEQV010000003.1, read on the forward strand.
GGACTCGTTTAACAGCCTGAACAAATGGTATCGCTGGCAGGATATCGTGTCGTTATGTCACCTTGTGGTGTATCAGCGCCCGGGCGATGCCTTTGCGCCGTCAGCGGCGTTGCAGACTTACCTTGAACAAGCGTGCTGTAGCGAACCTGAGCAACTCAGCACGCTGCCTGCTGGCCTGTGTTATTTTTTGCCAGGCCAACCGTTTGAGGCTGCGTCCAGTACCATCAGAAATGCGATAAAACAGCGCCAAGCTGTTGAACCTTGGCTGAATAATGCAGTCCTAAAGTATATTCAGGCACATCAATTGTACCTAAGCAGTAGCGACGACACCTAACCCGGACAGCAATGGATAGACAACCTCAGTCACAGACTTGAGTTTCCCCCTGCTAACCGTGTTACAATTGCCGCTTATTTGTAGCAAAGAGACAGAGATTTGGATTCAAAACAATTACTAGATTTTGCATTAGACAAAGTCGACGACATGAAAGCCCGCGATATCGTTCACCTCGATGTAAGAAATACCTCTTCCGTCACCGATTACATGGTTATTTGCTCTGGTAACTCCAAACGCCATGTGCAGTCGATTGCCGACCATGTGGCCAAAGAAGCCCGTCATGCCGGTGAAACCCCGCTAGGCCATGAGGGTCAGGATACAGGTGAATGGGTACTGGTTGATTTGGGCGATGTAATTGTTCACGTCATGCAAGACCAGACACGTGACTTCTATGACCTAGAGAAGCTCTGGGGTTAATGTGAAGATCCAGCTAATCGCAGTCGGTACAAAAATGCCTGGTTGGGTAGAAACTGGCTTCAAAGAATACCAGCGGCGTTTCCCTAAGGATATGCCGCTAGAGCTTATCGAGATTTCGGCGGGTAAACGCGGCAAAAACGCCGACATCAAGCGTATTTTGCAACAGGAAGGCGAAAAAACCCTGGCAGCCATTCCCAAGGGCAACCGCATCGTGACGCTGGAAGTAACAGGTAAGCCCTGGGACACGCACCAGCTCGCCAGCAATATGGAAAAGTGGCAGCTTGATGGCCGCGATGTCAGTTTGTTAATTGGCGGACCAGAAGGCTTAGCGCCGGAATGTATCGCCGCCTCGGAGCAAAAATGGTCACTGTCCAATCTGACACTGCCTCACCCACTGGTGCGCATTGTGGTAGCTGAAAGCCTCTATCGAGGCTGGAGTTTAAATAACAACCATCCTTACCACAGGGAATAATCGCCATTATGCTCAATCATAGGCCGACGATCCGCGATCACAGCGCAGAAGCAAACCTGTTTGCGCGTCGCGCCTTTATTGGCTTTGTCTTCGTGGTTACCCTGATAGGGATCCTGCTACACAACGTGTACAAGTTGCAGGTGACGGAGCACGAAACCTACCAGACCCGCTCCAATGATAACCGCATCAAAGTCATCCCGGTCGCACCAAACCGAGGTCTGATCTACGACCGCAACGGCATCATTTTGGCCGAAAACCGCCCGGTTTATAACCTGGAAGTCATTCCCGAAGACGTGGACGATCTCGAAACTGCGCTCACCCAGGTACGTAAGCTTATCGACATCAGCGATCAGCAGGTCGAAGAGTTTCGTAAAGATATTCGCCACAATCGTCGCTTTAAAAGCCAGATCCTGAAAGGCCGTCTGAATGAGCAAGAAGTGGCCACGTTTTCCGTTAATCAGCACAAGTTTCCCGGCTTCAGTATTGAGGCCCGGCTGGCACGCTATTATCCTTATGGCGATACTCTCACGCACGCGCTGGGGTATGTCGCCAAACTGAATAAAAAAGAACTCGCCGAGCTGGAATCAGAAGGTAATGCCAGCAACTATCGCGCAACCCGGGATATCGGCAAACTGGGCATTGAGAAGTTCTATGAATCTCGCCTGCATGGCGTGGTCGGCTCACAACGCGTCGAAGTCAACAATCGCGGCCGTATCATTCGCACCCTGGGCGTGGAACCGCCACAACCCGGTGACGACCTGGTCCTCACCATGGATATTGGTTTGCAGCAAATAGCCCAAAAAGAACTCGAAGGTGTACGTGGCGCCATTGTTGTGCTCGATCCTAAAGATGGCGGCGTACTGGCCATGTACTCTAACCCCAGCTACGACCCTAACTTATTTGTCCACGGGATCAGCAGTAAAAAATATCGTGAATTGCTCAACCCCGACAGGCCCCTGATCAACCGAGTCACGCAGGGTCGCTATGCACCCGCATCCACAGTTAAACCGCATTTGGCCATCCTGGCATTGGAAGAAGGGCTGGTCACAGAACAAACTAAACTCTGGGATCCGGGCTTTTTTCAGATCCCCAATGTTGACCACCGCTGGCGTGACTGGAAACGCTGGGGACATGGCCACGTTGACGTCTACAAAGCCATTGAAGAATCGTGTGACACCTATTTTTACCATACCGCATACCAGCTGGGGATCACCAAGATCAGTAACTTTATGAGCCAGTTTGGCTTTGGTGATTTATCGGGCATAGATATCCATGAAGAGACCTCTGCCATTATGCCCACCACTGACTGGAAGCGTCAGCGTTTCAGAGAAAACTGGTGGCCAGGCGACACCATTTCGGTTGGTATCGGTCAGGGCTACTGGACCGCAACCCCGATCCAAATCGCCAACGCAGTGTCTATTTTGGTTAACAAAGGAGCACACAGACCGCCGCATCTGGCACAGGTTGCCCGTCATGATAATGAAGTTACCCAAATGTACATCGATGAGAAACCCCCCGTGGTATTAGAGAACCCTGATCACTGGCGTATTGCCCTGGAGGCGATGCACAACACGGTCTACAAAACCACAGGCACAGCGCACAAAGCGTTTAAAGGTGCAACTTACGATCCTGCCGGTAAAACAGGCACGGCGCAAATCGTCAGTATCGCTCAGGGTGAAGAATACGATGCGGAGAAGCTACAGGAAAGGCACCGCGACAATGCCATTTATACCGGCTTTGCCCCTTACAACGACCCACGTATTGTGGTTGCCATTGTGGTCGAAAACCAGGGCGGTGGTTCTGCCATCGCAGCTCCGATAGCCCGGCGCCTGATGGACTATTATTTTGCCACCTACCCAAGTGACACGGAGGGACAATGAGCCCGTTGAATCAACAACGCACTATCTGGCAACGGCTGCATATTGACCTGCCGCTGCTGCTCGCCATGCTGGCGATGATGCTCGGCAGTATCACCATAGTCTACAGTGCCAGCGGCCAGGACATGGACATGGTGGTGCGCCACAGCAAGCGTATGTTTGCTGCCTTTGCTGCTATGCTCATTGTCGCACAACTATCTCCCAACACTTTAAAAAGGCTGGTGTTTCCCATGTATACCATAGGCCTGTTGATGCTGGTAGCGGTATTGTTTGTCGGGGTCAGTAGTAAAGGTGCGCAACGCTGGCTGGATCTGGGTATTACCCGCTTTCAACCGTCCGAAATCTTGAAGGTCGCTGTGCCTATGATGGTTGCCTGGTATATCGGTCGCCACCATATGCCGCCACGCTTTATCCATATTATTGTTGGCTTTGCCATGGTGCTGGTGCCGACTTTGCTGATCAAAGAGCAGCCCGACCTGGGTACGTCTATCCTGATCGCCAGCTCGGGGATTTTTGTGCTGTTTCTTGGCGGGCTCAGCTGGAAGCTGATCGGCTCCGGTGCTCTGCTGGCCATTCCGGGCGGGTTTGCCCTGTGGCATTTTGGTATGCACGCCTATCAAAAGCAGCGAGTACTGACCTTTTTAGACCCTGAAAGTGACCCGCTGGGGTCAGGCTATCACATCATACAATCAAAAATCGCCATCGGCTCAGGCGGCATTGAGGGCAAGGGCTGGCTGCAAGGTACGCAGTCACAGCTGGAATTTCTGCCGGAGCGTCATACTGACTTCATTTTTTCCGTGTTAAGTGAAGAATTCGGACTGACAGGTGTGGTGATTTTACTCAGCCTGTACCTGTTTATTATTGGCCGCGGACTGTACGTTGCCGTGAATGCGCAAGATGCCTTCAGTAAATTATTGGCCGGCGCACTGACACTGACCTTTTTCGTATATATTTTTGTTAATATCGGCATGGTTTCGGGCCTGCTCCCCGTCGTAGGGGTGCCCCTGCCACTGATCAGTTATGGTGGCACCTCCATGGTGACCTTGATGGCCGGGTTTGGCATTATCATGTCGATAGCCACAGATAAGAGGATGTTATTGAAGTGATCAAGAGGACGTTTAAACAGGCCGCACTACTGGGTTTTGTTGTTGTATTAAGCGCCTGTAGCAGTCGCTATCATGTGAAACAGGACAAAGCCCCCGTGCGCGCGCCTACCGAGCTGGAAATGCAGGATGCGCTAGTGACCAGCGAAGCCAAAAGTGTCAGCGCAGGTCGCCCCTACGAGGTTTTGGGCAAGCGCTACACGCCGATGTCGGATGAAAAAGGCTATCAGGCTGAAGGCACCGCATCCTGGTACGGACGGAAATTTCATGGCTACTACACCTCAAATGGTGAAGTATTTAACATGTTCGATATGACGGCTGCACACAAAACGCTGCCGTTACCGAGCTTTGTCCGGGTCACCAATGTTGAAAATGGTAAAAGCGCAGTAGTACGCGTCAATGACCGTGGACCTTTTCACGAGGACCGCCTGATTGACTTATCCTATGCTGCAGCCTACAAGCTGGGCTTTCATCATCAGGGTACAGCACAGGTTAAGATTGAGGCCATTACCATAGCGCGCGATACGCCCAGGCTAACCTATGTGCAGGTTGCCGCTGCCAGCAACATCGAAAATGTGCAGGCACTGGCCAGCACTTTGTCGCAGCAATTTCAGCTCGACACACCCATTGCCTTTGAGGACAACTTATACAAGCTAAGATTAGGCCCGATCACCGACGATAACACGGCGCAACAACTCTTAGAGACATTGCGCCAGGGGGAATTTAATCGCGCCTTCTTGCTTTACACAGAACATGAACTTTAAAATGTTCTGTAATGACTTTAAACATGCCGATCAACAACCAAAAAGCGAGCATAATGACAGTTTTCAAACCTAAATTTATTAAACACTTAGTGGGTGCCGTGTGTTCGTTCACCCTGTTTTCGGCCAGCGCGCAGATCTTGCCTTCGCCACCTCAGGTCAGTGCTAAGGGCTATTTCCTGGTCGACTTTACCACAGGTAAGGTCATTGCCGAGGGTAACCCAGACACCAAACTGGCACCGGCCAGTCTGACCAAAATGATGACCAGCTATGTAATTGGTACTGAGCTATTGGCCGGTAACATCTCCAATGACGACATGGTCACTGTGAGTGAAAAAGCCTGGGCAAAAAACTTCCCGGAATCTTCTAAGATGTTCATCGAAGTGGGTAAACAAGTCAGCGTTAAAGATCTTAACTATGGCGTGATCATCCAATCAGGTAACGATGCCTGTGTGGCCATGGCCGAACATATCGCAGGCAGCGAAAGCGCCTTCACGGATCTGATGAACGCCCATGCCGAGAAGCTGGGTATGAGCAATTCACACTTTGCCAACAGTCATGGTTTGGACAGCACTGAGCAATTTACCACACCTCGAGATATGGCCACTCTGGGTGCCGCATTGATCCGTGACGTACCGGAAGAGTACGCCATCTACAAAGAGAAGTCGTTCACCTATAATGGTATCAAGCAATACAACCGTAACTCGCTACTGTGGGATGCCAGCCTGGACGTCGACGGGATTAAAACCGGTCACACCTCTGAAGCCGGCTACAGCCTGGTGACTTCTGCGACCAAAGGCGACATGCGTCTCATCGCCGTCGTCATGGGCACAGCCAGCGAGCGTGCACGTAAAGTAGAGAGTAAGAAACTCCTAAACTACGGTTTCCGCTTCTTCGAAACCATCACACCTTATAAAGCAGGCGACAGCTTTGCCGACCAGCGTATCTGGATGGGTAACAAAGAAACGGTTTCTCTGGGTATAGCTCAAGATACACCGATCACCATTCCACGTGGTCAGCGCAAAAACCTCAAAGCCCACTTTGAGCTAGACAAAACCCTCGAAGCACCGCTGGCGAAAGGCAGCAAGGTCGGTACTTTATTCTTGCAACTGGAAGGCGAAGATATCGCTCAGTACCCACTGGTTACACTTGAAGAAGTGGAAGAAGGCAGCTTCTTCAGCAAGATTTACGACTACTTACGTTTACAGATCATGCAATAACCCCGGTTTTAGTGGGTTTATAATCCAGGACGCCTCCCACCGGAGGCGTTTTTTTTTGCCGCAAAAATGCTAGAATGCCCGCCAAGATATGTAGTGTGCCAGGGTCTGTTCAGACCCAGCCAAGTAGTGAGGATACCGTTGTGGTAACACCTGTAAAAAATACTAAGTTTGACGAGTACTTAGAGTTCCCTTGCCCGTTTACCTTCAAGATCATGGGTCTGGCGAACGTCAACCTGACCGATCAGGTTGTGGCAAAGATGCAAACTTTGGCACCCGGAGACTATGCGCCAAAGACCAAACCTAGCAGCAAAGGCAACTACGAATCCGTCACTTTAGTTGCCACTGTCACGTCAAAAGAGCACATTGAGCAAATCTATACCGAGATAGGCTCGCTGCCAGACGTCAGATACGTGCTATAAGGCGCAAGCGAGATATGAGCAACCGCAGTATCATAGTTCGTCAACTGGGCCGTCAGGCTTATGAGCCAATCTGGCAAAAAATGCAGTCGTTTACCGACACCCGTGATGATGACAGCCCGGATGAGATCTGGCTGGTTGAGCACGAGCCGGTATTTACTCAGGGCCAGGCTGGCAAAGCCGAGCACCTGTTAGCACCCGGTGACATTCCTGTCGTCAAGGTCGATCGGGGTGGTCAGGTAACCTACCATGGACCGGGCCAGCAGATGATGTATGTGCTGTTTAATCTGCGCAGGCTAAAAATTGGTGTACGCGAGCTGGTGACCTGGCTTGAAGAAACCATCATAGACATGCTTCAGGAACACGGCATTGAGGCCTATGCCAAGCCAGATGCACCAGGTGTCTATGTCAATGATGCAAAAATTGCGTCTTTGGGACTGCGGGTCCGTCGGGGTTGCTCGTTTCATGGTCTGGCGCTAAACGTCAACATGGATATGAGTCCATTTTTACGCATCAACCCGTGCGGCTATGCCGGCATGGAAATGGTGCAAACCAGTCAACTTAATGGCCCTGCTACGCTTATCGAAGCGGGCAATGGCCTGGTAGAACATATGCTCAAGCGCCTCGCGGCCGAGCAGGTTATACACACCCAGGGGTTTGAAAACGAATGAGTAAACCAGTGAAAATTGAGCCAGGGGTAAAGCTCCGCGACGCAGAAAAAATGGCGTTGATCCCGGTTAAAGTAATGCCGACCGAGCGTGATGAAATGCTCCGTAAACCGGACTGGCTGAAGATCCGTCTGCCTAAATCCAGCGAGCGTATCGATGGCATTAAACAGGCAATGCGTAAACATGGCCTGCACTCCGTCTGTGAAGAAGCCTCGTGCCCTAACCTGTCTGAGTGTTTTAACCACGGTACTGCCACCTTTATGATCTTGGGTGCCATCTGTACCCGTCGTTGCCCGTTCTGTGACGTCGCACATGGTCGCCCACTGAAGCCGGATGCAGCAGAGCCGGAAAAACTGGCTTTAACTATCAAAGACATGAAGCTTAAATACGTGGTGATCACCTCGGTTGACCGGGATGATTTGCGTGATGGCGGTGCACAACACTTTGCGGACTGTATTCGCGAAATTCGCAAACACAATCCGGGTATTACCATTGAGATCCTGGTACCGGACTTCCGCGGCAGAATGGACCGCGCACTGGAAATCCTAACTGAAACACCACCGGATGTGTTTAACCATAACCTGGAAACTGCACCACGCCTGTACAAAATGGCGCGCCCGGGTGCCGACTACAAATGGTCACTGGAGTTATTACGTCGCTTTAAAGAAGCGCACCCTGAAGTAAAAACCAAGTCAGGCCTGATGGTTGGACTGGGCGAAGAAATGCCAGAAATCGAAGAAGTACTGCGCGACCTGCGTGAGCACAACGTCGACATGCTGACCGTTGGTCAATACCTGGCACCGTCTAAGCACCATCTGCCGGTAAAACGCTATGTGCCACCAGCTGAGTTCGATGCGCTGAAAGAATACGCCGACGAAATTGGCTTCAGCCACGCTGCCTGCGGCCCGTTCGTACGCTCCAGCTACCATGCTGATCAGCAAGCTGCGGGTAAAGAGGTAAAATAACGCCAAATTTGTCGTTACCCTTACCAAAGAAAAGCCGCACTTTTGCGGCTTTTCTGCTTTTTACAGCTCAAAGTTCCATAATTAATAGCTAATACCTATTTCACTTAATACCTGTTCAATTTAAAGGAGCAAATATGACGCTAACGGCGTTATAAATTTCTCATTTAGAACAACTAAATAGCAAAGTTTCCGTCTCGCCTACATGAATGTAGATGGCTCAGCGATAGCAGGACACGAGCGTGATGTTATCACCCCTATTTTCTGACTTCAAAATAGAACATTTAATTAAGCAAATTGCTATAACTTGTTAAATCAGTCTCAATATCAAATTTGTACCTTACTCTACATATCTTTAACTTTAGTTTAAGGACCAGTTTCTACATACTTTTAAACCAGCGCTTTAGGGGCGCAGTCAACCTACTCCAAGTGGTCAAAGACATCTAGATCTTAAAAAACGATCCCCTTAAAAACCAGTGCAATACGATTAATGGCAATTACAACGTGTGTGTCGTTTTCAATCAGCGATGCTAAGTTAACAGCCAACACGTCAAAACACAGCGCAGTGGGGAGAAATATCTCCTCACTTATTAGACTACGATGATCGTATCGATAACTAAGCCAATTCGTATGATCGATTAAAAGTGAAAGTTGCAAACTCATCCCAAGTTACCAGTCATTCAACTCAAAACCCATCCTTTGTTCAAAAAACATTCTTGACATATTCACAATTCGTTAATACTGTGGAAATGCGACTTATTATTCGCAACAACAAACAATAGAAGGAATTAATTATGAAAACGATTAAAGCTAAGCTACTACGTGCACTCGGCGTTCGCAGTGCAAAACCATCCACCTCAGCGAAGTATTTCTGGCATCACTACAACAACATCTAATCAATGAAATAGAAGGAATTGACTATGAAAACACTGAAAACTAAGGTGCTTCGGGCACTGGGCATTCGCGCAACATCCCCTTCTCAGTCCAAGCGTTACCTATGGATTATGTACAACAATATCTGATTGATATTGCCTGACTAACCACAACTTAGAAGGAATTGATTATGAAAACACTGAAAACTAAGGTGCTTCGTGCACTGGGCGTTCGCGCTACCTCTGCCTCTCAGTCCAAGCGTTATTTTTGGATTATGTACAATAATATCTGATTGATATGACCTGAATAACCGCAATCTAGAAGGAATTTAACTATGAAAGCACTTAAAACAAAAGTAATGCGCGCATTGGGCCTTCGCACCGCCACTCAGTCAAAGCGCTATCTGTGGAAGTTGTATAACAACATTTAATTCCGCTCTTCAGCCCATGACCTAACCCATGGGCTGTTTCACCACCTCTCCCCAGAATGGCAACCCACAGAGCGAATAATAACAATGATGATACCCAAAGAGCGCCCTGACATTACGGCAATGAGAGAAGATTGCAGTAAGGGAAAAGAAGATTATCAGGTTGACGACCAGAGCTATGCCTTTTTTAACCCACAAAGTGCCCGGCTGGCGAATCAGCTGAACTTTGCCGACATGACCCTGCCGGAGTCCCTGTTTGATACCCAAGACGACGGTCAGCAGGCAATGAGCTGGCAGCATATTCGCAGCGGCTGGCTTAAAACCCTCAAAGAGTTAGACACTCAGGCCGCGCTCAGTCAGGTCAAACAGACAATGAAGACGCATTTACTGAGTGCCGCAGGCAAGCCTGCTAACCTGGACCTGCTGATCCAGGAATGTATTGCATTTTCTGTCCTGGACGTAATGATCTGCGATCTCACCATACAGCAGCGGGCACTGATAACCCGCCACATGCGCGCCCAGATCCAGGTGTTACTGAAACCCGAAACGCACACTCGACTGAGACAATATCCCTTGCTCTGGTATAACCTGCGTGCGGCTCAGGTGATCCGCAAGGCAATCCATAAACGCCGCAAAAGCAAGGAGCCCAGGCTCGACCTGCTACAAAGTGTTGTCGATAACTACGCTGCGCTGGGTATCGACAGAGCACTGGACGCCATGATGACCCTAGTCACCGCGATTTCCGGCCCGCCCGGCGCGGTCGCCAGTTGTATGGCAGCGCAGCTGCTGCAATCTCCCCAATGGCAAGACAAGCTTCGCACAGAACTTAACGCAGCCCCCACTCAGGTGCCCGCTCTGCCCTTTAAACACACACCGCAGTTACACTGGTTTATCAAAGAATCGCTGCGCATGTGGAGTGTTCCAATTGTATTTCGTGAGGCACGCTGTCCGTTTAGCGTGGGTAAACTGACCGTGCAGGCTGGCGATACCTTTTTTAACAGCAGCTACTTTGTGCACCGTAATGAGCAGTACTGGCCCGAGCCTCATGTGTTCGACCCACTGCGCTGGCAGCAGGCAAACGTGCAACCCAACACCTATGTGCCATTTGGCTGGAACCCACGCGCCTGTGTTGGTACGCAGCTGGGCACCAACCAGCTGGCTATCTTGTGTCAGCTGTTATTGTGTGATCTCAACATCACCCTCACGAGTCCGTCGGCGCTCGCGTTTGAAAATATGAACATCCCCTCTGTAGCCGGTTTTGAGGGCACCATTAGCGAGCAACAGGCATGAGATTAGAAGACACCGAAGAAAAATTTAACAAGCCTTTTCAGGCGCTGGACCAGGCACTGTCCAAGTGTCCTGCACACATTGAGTTTGAGCAGGACAATTACTATGTGACAGACTTTGACTCCGCGAAACAGGCGATGGGCAACCCCGACGGCAATTATGTTGAACAATCCGATTTTTTTAGCGTTAACGGCGCGATGTTTTCGACCCGGGATGTACAAATTGCCATCGGCAAAGACGCCATCCTCAGCCTCAAACGTTACTATGAGCAGCGTCGGAGCAAGATAATTGAGCAATTCAAACATCAGATAAGCCTTGGCCAGCGCTGGCCGGATAGTGCCAATGACCTGATGTACAATGCGTTTTATGACTTTCTGGTCGATAACCAGCGCAGTCCCCAGCTACGTAAACTGCTCGATCAGGTGCTCGTTTATTCTCTCTACAGTGGTCAAAAAACCCATGGGGCTGGATGGCGACGCGCCTTTATCCGCATGCGTGTGCACCGGGCACTGCGCGCAGTATTTAAAGCACGCCGCCAGCAAAGTCCGTACCAGGGCAATAACCGAGATGTGATTGACATCTTGCTGGCATCGAGCCCGGAAAACGAGTCACCCAAAGCGCTGGCACAGATTTTTTTATCCTTCTTTTTTGCCATTAACAGCTCCATGGCGTTTACCCTGGCCTGGTCTTTGTATTTTTGTGCCAAAGAGGGTGGCGTTTTGCACCCGGCCCCCTGGATTGTCAAAGAAGCTTTGAGGCTCTGGCCCGTCGCCTGGAACCTGCCCCGCACACCCAGTAAAGCCCATACTCTGGGGGAGCTGGACATTAAGCAGACGGATACCGTTACAGTCTGCCCATACGTGCTGCATCGCCATCCGGACAACTGGCCGCAACCCGAGCGCTTTTATCCGCCACGCTGGGAAGATGCCTCTGCTGACGCCCCCTATATGCCGTTTGGCTGGGGCACCCATAAGTGTATTGCCTCGGCCTTTGCACTGACCTTTACCGCAGATCTGATTGGCGCGATACAAGGCCAACAACTGACATTTGAGCAGCTGTCAGACGAGCTGCATCCGGAGCCTGCCATCGCGCCCCCCGCTTTACAGTCACGGTACACAACCCGGCCTGATCCTATCCTGAAAAAGCCCGCTCTGCGGGCCTGTTCAGCTACCCAGCTTCCTCACGTAACCTGTTGTAATAGTTATTACACGACTTTGCATCTAGAGTTTCATCAGATACCGATCGGCACAGCGCAGCTATACTCTCAGTGGGTTGGCGTGAATCGTCATGCCCGGTCGGGACAGGTAAACGGCGTAGCTGTGGCTCACGCGTCAACTGGCGGGTGAGCATGTGCGCCATTGCAGTTACCTGACAAGGAAACATAGATAAGCGGAAACCGTTATGAGCGATAAGAAAAAACGTAGTAAGCAACAACAAGGTGAACTGGTTAACCCCAAGTATCTGAATAAAAACATCAAACATGCCCCAACCGCCAACAAGGTGCAGTGCTGGACCGGTGGCGATGACTACCAGCCTATTGAGCTGGCCACTCAACGCCTCAAAGAAATGTTTGTTGAAATGGGACAAAAAACCCGTATTGAGCGTGGTCAGAAACCCGCAGAGCGGGCCGTATTTCGAAAGCAACATGGCATCGCCTATGGTACCTTCGAAGTACATGGAAAACTCGATAAAGCCCTTCAGAAAGGAGTGTTTGCCAAACCTGCCAGTTACGACTGTGTAGTACGCTTTTCCAGTGATACAACACCAGATAGCCCGGATCTGCACACCACCTTAGGGGTCGGCATCAAACTGTTTGGCGTGAAAGGCCAGAAGTTGCTGGGCGACAGCGACAATGTTGATTTTATCATGCAAAACATCGATCGCTTTTTTGCCCGCGATGCTTCTCAAATGTGTGCCTTTACCACCGCAGGTGTCATCAACCGCGATTATCCGGCTTATCTTAAAAAACACCCAAAAACGGCCGCTGTGCTTGATGCCATGACCAAGGTCGAAGCCAGCTGCCTGAGTGCGCATTATTGGGCAATACTGCCCTTTAAACTTGGCGAGCAAAATGCCGTGAAATACCGTATTCGCCCTGTGGATACCTATCGCGGTGCGCCGGCACAAGGCAATAATTACCTGGCTGATGATCTACAGATCCGCCTGCGTCAGGGTGAAGCCAAATTTGTGTTTGAGATCCAACGTCGTCCAGCCAATGCCTCAGAAGAAGACTTCCCCATCGACAACGCCATGGTGGTGTGGCCGGAAGATCAGGCACCTTTTGAACCCGTTGCCACGCTAACGCTGCCACAGCAAGATATTTGCGCCATTGGCCAGGCCGAGTTTGGTCGCAACCTCGCCTTCAATATCTGGCGGACACTGGCCGACAATGAACCTCTGGGTTCCATCGCGCAGGCACGAAAAGTGGTGTATCAGGCCAGTGCCGATACCCGCCACCAGGCCAATGGTCAGCAAATGAATGAGCCCGATGCCATTGACCCAAAGTTCACTGGTAATACGGACGAAGACAGCACCTGTATTGTGCGTGCCGGCATTTACCCACCCATAGGTGTGATGCGGGTTGGTGGCAGTAACGAATACTTTATCGGCCCGCAAGTGCCTAACCCCAAACCCCGGCTGGAAAAAGATGCCTATCGTGATGGCAAAGGGCTGCTTAAACGTCAGGCGGCCGAATTCCGTATCTATGGTTTCAATGCCGCAGGTAAGGCTGTCAAAGAGCTGACCATGGATAATGCCAAAATCAGCTGGCAGGTGCATTTGGCCAATCAAAAGTCGTCCTGGTATGAATTTCAGCTAGCCCTGGATGTACCGGAAGCGGCCGATGCGCCACCTAGCCTGCTGCGTAACGCCAACGTTGCCGATCGCAACCGCTTGCTGATCGATGGCGGCAGCCACACGCTCGATAAGCCCAAAGTGAAAAAAGGCCCGCAATTCCATGGCGAGTTTATGGGAGAAGAAGTCTATCTGGGTGAGCTTAAATCCGACAAACAGGGCCGTTTGGTTGTCCTAGGCGGCAATGGTGTATCACGTAATATCAATGGCGATATCGCAATCACCTTTGCCAACAATGAAGGCTGGCACGACGACATTTCCGACGGTCCGGTCACTGCCGAGGTAGAATATGAGGGCGTTAAGCTCCAAGTTGACCCGGCCTGGGTGGTATGTGCCCCACCTGACTATGCGCCAATGCAAAAATCCGTGCGTACCATGTGGGACTTAATGCGCTCAGTGGCCGTCAATGCCGGTATGCTCACCCGCCCGGCTCGGCCTTCTTTCAGACAGGATATTTTGCCCATTTTCGAGCGTATGACCGACTTACAATGGGTCAATGCGGGGTTTGCCGCGGGGTTTGGATTTAAAGCCCCCTTTAACTACACCAGCGAAGAATGGAAAGCCAAACTCGGCAACCCTTCCCCGGCTTATAAAGAGCTGCGTCGCACGCTGTCGAACAATTTCCGTCGCTACGGACAACCTGGCGCTCAGGCAGCGCAACTGTGGCCCTGGCTTTATGGCGATGCGTTATCGATCCCGCCGGCGGGTTCTGAGCGACAGCACTCCACGTTATCAGCACTGCAATTGTCTTTCTTAGATCAGTGGGTTGAGGGCGACTTTACGGCCGATTATATCGATCCAGCAATTTGTCCGCATGCGGCTGAGCCCAATGACATAGACAAAGTGCCGGTTGCCGAGCAACCCGATATGCTTACCCGTGGCGCATTGGATTTTTGTCTTGCTGATGCCTTCCACCCGGGGTGTGAAATGACCTGGCCTATGCGTACGGCCGGTATGTATTCAGCCCCGTTCCGTATCAAGCATGCTGACAAAGCGATCTGTAAAGACACTATCTATTATGGCGCGCAAATCAATGGCGATACCATTACACTGGCACAAGGTCCCATTCTGGGCGGCCAAGTTGCCGGGGGTATTACGCGCTGGATGGCCATTCCCTGGCAAACAGACACAGCCAGTTGCCGAGACGGCTACACACCAGAATACGACCCTTACCTGCCTACCTTCTGGCCAGCGCGGGTACCCAATAATATTCTGGATGTCGCGCGCTACGAAGAAGCAATCAACCCAGCTCTGGATGCCCAAACCCGCGTCGAGGCATTCAATTATCGCAGTGACTGGCTGGATGCTCTGCCGCTCTATGGTCAGCCTGCAACCTACACCGCACAGATCAACAGCATGATCAAAAACTTCGACAAGCTCGCTGTGGTACAGGGTCGCCCGGGCGCAACCGACGACGTCGACCTGCCCGCTAATATGCAAGTCGGTATCACGGCTGAAGATCATCGCGAGGGGCTGGCCAGCGAAGCCGAAACCACCGAACTGGGCAAACTACAAACCATTGCTGAACTAGCTGCTAATCTGGTGCCCAGCCCCGATGGCCGCGATGCAGCTCAACCGGTAATGGCAACCTCGCGTTCTCGGGTCGATCTCGGGGTCATAGAAAAGGTCAGCCGCTTTGCGGTGAACTTCCCCAAAGACTTTAAGTAAGGTCGAGCGCAATGACACAGGTAAAACACTGTCAAATTGCGATCATGGGTGCCGGGGTGGCAGGCTGTATCGCCGCCCTGGCACTGAGTCGCCACTTTCAGGTACTCTTGATTGATAAGCAAGCTGCCTGCCCCGACAAGGTTGGAGAATGCCTGCCGCCTGCTGCGGCGCGGATCCTTCGCAGCCTGGATCTGTTGCATGCTTTTGAACAGCGCCAGGATCTGCATATGCCAAACTATGGCATTCGAAGCCATTGGGGCAGTGAACATGGCCTTATCAACGATACCCTCAGTAACCCGGATGGAACGGGCTGGCAGCTTAACCGGGCCGGATTTGAAAACTGGTTACGCGAGCAGGTGACTGCGCGGGGCATAGAAACGCTCTGGCCTGCTAAGTTGCTGGATGCTCAGCCTGGCAGCGATGGTTGGCTACTGCATCTGGCTAAGCAAACACAAGTTCAGGCCAGTGCGCAAAGTATCGCGGTGCCCTGTCACTTTGTGATTGATGCAACCGGACGTCACAGTGCGTTTGCCACCAAACTCGGGCTCAAACGTAAAGTACTGGATAAGCAAATTGCACTGTGGGCCAGCCTGGATTGCGCTATGGAAAATCAACTGGCATGCATCAATACAAGCCCACAAGGGTGGTGGTATAGCGCCAAATTACCCGCGCAGCGTCGCATACTGGCACTACAAACAGACAGCGATTTACTCAAAAAAGGACTGCAACATGACCTAAGTCAGTTTTGCCGCCTGGCACGCTCACAGGCAGGGTTAAAAGCACTGCTACCAAAGGGTATTGAACAATCAGGGAGCATGCAGCTACATGGTGTGGTATCAGCCAACAGCACCTGCCTGACCCAAACCGCAGGACATCGCTGGGCCGCTTTGGGCGATGCGGCATGTAGCTTCGATCCTTTGTCTTCGCAGGGAATGTTCAATGCCATGGCAACCGCCATGCAGCTAACCAATAGCCTGGCAGGCCATGGCCTGACCGACCCCAGTGTCACGATTGAAATTGCCCGCTTGCATCAGACGCAAATCGGCGCAATCTGGCAGCACTATCTGTCTCATCGGGCGCATTATTATGGTCAGGAGCAACGCTGGCCCGATGCCCCCTACTGGCAACGTCGCCATACGCAAAAAAACGCCGAGTTCAGTTGAGCCCGGCGTGAGGTTCGCAATTCAAGTCCTTTTTAGATACCTGTCCATTTTTATATTTGCTCATTTGGGGGGAGCAAAGTGGTATTATTTTACAATCAGCTGATCTTCATAGGTGTAGATGCTGTTTGGATCTGTCAGGTTAAAGACTTTCACCGCCATGGTCTTAC
Organism: Pseudoalteromonas sp. PPB1; assembly: GCF_015356275.1. NCBI lineage: Bacteria > Pseudomonadati > Pseudomonadota > Gammaproteobacteria > Alteromonadales > Pseudoalteromonadaceae > Pseudoalteromonas > Pseudoalteromonas sp. PPB1. The sequence continues at coordinate 296,470 of NZ_JACEQV010000003.1, forward strand.
CTACTGCGTTTTCACACTCAAGGATTTGATATAGCACTGGATTCTTAGCCTTGTTATCTACCACAGTGTCCAGAGTGAAAACGTCAGAATGGAATGGACCCTTGCGATCTTCACCATGGAATAAGCCCAAAGACACACCGCGGTCTGCAACTATGCTACAACGCGCGTCGTTGTTTTGGTTATCAATGACCAGACGGCTGCTGATGTGATAAGCCGTGTGATAGCCATATGAGTATGGTTGATTCACGAAGTCACCAGCGGGTGTCAGCTCGATTTGCCAATCGACAACAGGCGCTCCCGGCACGTTAACCAGTACCTTGTACCAGTCACCCGCCGCATCATAACAGCTGACATGCAGTACTTTCTTTTCGGTTAGCGTCGCTTCAGGAATAGCAACGCCCATTTCAACTGTATTGCGATCCGCAATCGTCTTCACACCCAGGTTAACAATATGACGACCGTCATTTGCAGAATACAGGTTTGCAGATTCACAGTAAGCACCTTCACCACGCAGGATCAATTGCGCTTCAAAGTTATGCGCAAACTCACCGGTTAGTAATGCTGAGCTTACCGGGCCTGAGGTATAGTTAGTCAAACGCTCGTATCCGTCAGTATCAAACACATTTTGATAAGCAGTAGCCTGGCTACCAAATGCACTGAACAAAGCGACTGCAGCAAATGACAAAGATAAGGTTTTCATGGTTATGTCCTTTTAGAAAGTAACGAGTAAAAAATATTAATGATTAAACAGCGCAGCGCAGATCAACGATTAACAATCATGCCTGACCCTTGCTGGCTAACTGAGGTCACCATAGCAAGAGAAATTCGCCCCGGACAAATTTCATAAACAAGTAGGGTTACTTATCGAAAATCAAAAAATATCAAATATAATCAAAACCATAAAAATCGAACCACCTACACTCCTAAGCATTGCTCAGGGTTTCAAAACCCACCCCTAAGAGACCCTGTTTTATTCTGTTCAAAAAATAATGAAACTTCATCTGAGTCACTTTATTCCCATTTCTATAAGCTGATAATGCTTGATCTACGACAAAAAAATTTGTCATTCAGCAGCAAAATTTCTCGTCGAAGTAAAGCTTGCACGCCTACCCCATGCGCCCTACTATTTGCGTGTTTTCTGAAGATAGCCAATCCGAGTACATCGCGGTGGTGTGTTTAGCATGTCGAGTCAATGAGCCCGTCATGATGTGGTCACCCCGTGGCAAGGCAATAGAGCAACTATCCAGGATCTGTAACTAGTTCAGGTCAAGGTAATACGCTGATGCGTCATCAATACCTGAGTCACTTTGCTCAAGACCTGAGGCGTTGATCGTGTGCACCACAAACAAGCACAGATCACACTGACAGCCTGCCGGTCGTTATTCGCTGATACTATTTGGAGTCGCTATGCCTATTCAGCCGCAAGTACAAAATTTTGATATCGACGCAACTCTGGTCACCGACTTAGTTGCTCAGTATGGCTCACCCTTATTAATGCTTGATTGTGCGCAAGTGCGTGAACACTATCTGGCCCTTGCTGATGCATTGCCCGGTGTACGTTTACACTATGCATTAAAGCCTTTGCCACACCCGTCGGTAGTGCGCACTTTGCTTCAGCTTGGCGCCTGCTTTGATCTGGCAACCAGTGGCGAAGTCAATTTGGTCCGTGAGCAGGGTGTGCCGCCTGAATGCACAATCCATACCCACCCGATCAAACGTCGCAGTGACATTGTCGATGCACTGGACTACGGTTGTCAGGTGTTCGTAGTTGACAACCTGAACGAACTGGCCAAGTTTCGCGAGTTCACTGAGCAGGCTGAAGTACTGATCCGACTGAGCTTTCGCAACAGCGAAGCCTATGCTGATCTATCGAAAAAGTTCGGTTGTAGCCCGGCCGATGCAATGACGCTCATACGCCAGGCACAACAATGGGGTATTCGGGTGAAAGGTCTGTCGTTTCATGTCGGCTCACAAACGGCCAATGCAGACAAATATGTCGCGGCTATTGAAGCGTGCAAACAGCTGATGGACGACGTGGTGGCTGCCGGATTACCGGCGCTAAGCTGCCTGGACATCGGGGGGGGATTTCCGGTCTCTTATGCGAGCAACCAGGTGGATATTCGTGCCTTTTGCGCACCGATCAATGCGGCACTGGCCGAGCTGCCAGAGACAGTACAGCGGATTGCCGAGCCAGGGCGCTTTATTGTTGCCGGCGCCATGACCTGTGTTGCCTCGGTCATGGGTCAGGCACAGCGTGAAGGCCGCACCTGGTATTATCTCGATGATGGAATTTATGGCTCTTTCAGTGGGCTAATGTTTGATATGGCCTGTTACCCGTTACGCACCTTAAAAGCCGCAGATGTGGTCTACCCCAGTGTGCTGGCGGGGCCGACCTGTGACAGCATAGATGTGATATGTGATGCCGTTGAACTGCCCAAACTGGAAGACGGCGATCTGGTGATCACCCGCATGATGGGTGCATACACCAGTGCAACAGCAACCGACTTCAATTTCTTCAAACGTGCCACCACTGTGGTACTCAATGAAGTGATCCAACTTCACCAGGCCGAATTCGGCAGCTAAACGCCCACCCTTCTGAGGCCCCTTCGGGCCTCTACTTGCCGTCTAAAACCTATCGCGTAACAACATACGCATTGCTCTAATCCGCATCGTTAATAAAGTGAGATAAACCCCCTTAAGAATAAGACCAATGGCGAATAAACCTGAGTCTCACCACAATGATGACATTTAAAACAACCACTGAGCATGTCTAAGGCCTTTGTGACAGTGCTGATAGCAACATTGATTTGTATGTAAGATGCCGCAAGTCGGCCACAATACTGCCTACACCCGAAGTGCGACTGCAAAAATAACAATCCTGCGGCCTCACAGGTTCAGACCGATATCCCCTGCGCTTGCATCGACCTGACACCAGCAATCGCCTGCATAATATCCATAAAATACACATCCTCAAGCAGGGAAATCACATCATTCCATCGGGGGTTAAATTCGTTATTTTCCCAGCGTCTCAGGGTACGCTCCTCAATACCATAACTCGCGGCAGATTCGGCCTGAGTAAATCCTCTTAATTTACGCGCATACTTTAATAACTGTGCCCCCCGGGGAGCACGCAACAAATCAAATGCCTTTGCATTGTCTTGCTGCAATGATGGCACACCTCCTCCCAAAGCGAACGGGTTAATCATAGTGTCTGTTGGGATCTTGCAGTTTGCTGTGCTGGTCATATCCACTTCCTTACTTTTTTACGCAATCTTGTCTTGTTACCCATACATATTGGTGTAATTGGGTCATTATCTACTATCAGCAATGGCTGTTAACGCGGACTGAATCCTTAAAATACCGCCAATGCGTAATTTATGAAAGATGATAGTTTAGTTTTTTACGCAGATCAATGCGTAAATTTCAAATTTTTGCGTAAAAATTTGAATTGCGTTTTCCCGGTTAAGTTCCTATAATGCCTTACTGCTTAAAAATGGGACACCAGAGGCGTGGTATCAAACAATGGAAAAACAACAAAATACGGAAGCTGACAGCTCGGCATTCGCTGAACGCGTTGAATATGCAATAAAACCGCATAGCATTCGTGCCTTTGCGTCAAAAATTGATATTTCTGAAGGCACCTTAAGACGCATACTCAAAGGTGAAGATCCGAAACTGAGTATTGTTGAGCGCATTGCTCAGGTCGCCAATGTTGACCTGATGTGGCTGATCCAGGGGGAAACCGCAGCAGATTGCCCCCAATCCCCCATCATCACCCAACCTCTGGTCAAGCTCGATGAATTTAACGAAGCCTTTGTCTTAGTGCCTGGATATCATGTTTCGGTCAGTACCGGGTATGGTGCCTTTAATGATAATGCCCAGGTTGCGCGCCATCTGGCATTTAGAAAAAAGTGGATTGAGTATAAAAACCTCGATAAAAGCGAACTGGCTGTTGTGTTTGCCAAAGGTGACTCAATGGAACCGACCATCCACAACAACAACACCATTTTGGTCGATCTGAGCGATAAAAAGCTCAGCGAAGGCCTGATCTATGTGGTCCGGCTGGGTGAAGAGTTATATGCCAAACGGTTACAACAGTATCTGGATGGCTCAGTTAGACTGATCAGTGATAACAAAGAATATGTCGAACAGGTGGTGCGTGCAGACGAACTTGAGCAACTGGAAATCATCGGTAAAGTGGTGTGGATTGGTAAAGATTTGGCATAACGAAGCTACCAAAGGTCACTAACGCACCGAATTTCCTTACCTCAAAAAGAATACTGAAATATCAGGTCAGTACCAACGGCCCCGTTCTTTTTCGCTTGTGACTATGTCACCCTGATACAGTTGATTGCGCCCTGCGCCTCCGTTCAGGGTGTCGTAACCCGCACCACCGGCCAGGATATCATTGCCCTCTTTGCCTTCCAGTACATCTTTGTCACCGCCGCCGTTGAGGGTATCATCGCCAGGCCCACCCACCAGCTTATCACGCCCGGCAAAGCCACTTAATTCATCATTGCCAGCACCACCAAATAGCCTATCTCCGCTGCGGCCTCCCATGACCTCATCATCACCGTTACCTGCCCAGATATGCTGCGCTATCGTAATAGTACGACCATCGTAATTGTCATCACCGTCGCCCAGATAAACCTGAACTTGCTCAACCTGGCTGGCATAAATAAACACACAACTGGCACTGTCTGACGTCGCCCGCATCACTTTAATACGCCGACCGTCTCGTGTCAGGCGGTATGTTTCGGCCTCAGCAGTGCCAACAATATTCAGTACAACCAGGTATTTTGCTGATTTCGCCGTTCTCAAAGCCATACGTTTGACCTCAACAACAGCGCCCCCACTGAGGCCGGTACACACACCATCTGATGCAATAGCAATGCGCGTATCAGCAAAACTCAACGCGCTCAGTAACAGTGCAAACAAACCATACTTGTTCATATCCCTATCCCTCTCATAGTCCCACTCACTCGGGCTGGTTGACAGCGCAGCAGCGACATCAGCGACATCAGCCAAAACTGCTGTTATTTTAACCATAGAGTGTGGACACAATGTGCAGATATCACACAGGGTTCAGGTTGTAGACCCGCTGTAAGTCATAGCTATACGATTAATACTTCCAACCTCAGCAATGGCACCATACTGATAAGTAAACACTTCTAGCATAGCATCTAGTGGATGAGATGCTGTTCACACAAAGTGCCCAGATACTTGTGGCTATGACAGCGCCCTGAGAAGCGTTAACTGCGCCTTTCCTCATCACAAAATATTTTAATGCACAACCTTACGATTACTGATGCATGACGGTACAGCGGAGCTTATAAAATCAATAACACGAGAAAAATTTATGGACTTATTTCTAAAGTAGAAAATCAAAATGAGGGACTTTGATTCGCAAACTGGCAAACTGGCCCCACTGAATAAACAGGGTTTTCATTTGCTGCAATGGGAAGAACCTCTGCGCATAACCATTCGCAGAAACTTAACCTATAACCATCAACAATGAGTTCAAAGCGTTATCAGAACGCCATCCACATGATTCATATCCTTGTATGTGAGTACGGCTAACAGCAAAAATGAGCCCTGATTTCAAGGGCTCAGGTGACATTACACAATGCAGCGTGTATTAACACATACACTGCCAGAATTGATTGCCCGTTTCAGACTCAGCCGGGCGACAACGGTAAGTATATGGAGCACCACCCGCGATGTTTGGCGTTTGTTGCTGTGCAAGCTGTTGTGTTTCTGTCAGACGTTTCAATGCAGACTTCTTAATTTGTAGTTTCATATTCATTTCCTTGAGTTGAATTTTTTATGATCATTAATGTGATGATCAAAAATAAACTGACACCCTGCGGACAAAAAATCAACAACTTTATTACTTTTTCATGAATCATCCGTCATCCACTCAGCCATTCTGGCGATAACCTCCTCTTCACTCAAATCTTCCTGATGCGTCCCTATGGTCCAAACGTGGCCGAATGGGTCCTGTAATGTACCCGCTCGGTCACCATAAAACTGATCGACCACAGGGCGAAGCTCTGTGGCACCAGCGGCAATCGCCTGGGCAAAGGTACTGTCAACGTCAGGCACATAAAACATCAAGCTCACGGGCGTACCACCGAGCTGCTTCGGGCTCTTGAAATGGGCATCCGGGCACATATCAGACAGCATCAGATGGGAGTCACCGATTTTAAGCTCAGCATGCGCCACACCACCGCCCGGCATAGGCAATTGCATTATCAGCTCAGCGGCGAAGGCTTTACGGTAAAAGTCTATCGCCTGAGCCGCATTCTCGGTTATCAAATAGGGCGTCAGGGCATGGTAACCATCCGGTATCGCTGAAACTGTCATGGTGATTTCCTCACAGGTTACGGGCAGTATCACACTTTGTCTGTTTGTCGTTACCTATCGCCGGTAATCGCGATACTGCTCGTCAGGCAAACGGTACATTTAAAGCTAGCCTAGTTCAGTGAAATGTCGAATTGTGACAGCGTTGAGAGAATTCGCTTTACAGTGTGTTCATCGCTTTTTCACCACGACAAAAAGCGCTAAACTAAGCGCTTTTGACGCCTTATACAGTGAGAGCATGATGCAACGTAAAAAGCTGGTAAACCACCTCAATGAATATCTTAAGCCGTTCCAGATCAAAGACTACTGCCCGAATGGCTTGCAGGTCGAAGGCAAGCCTGAGATCCGAAAGGTCATCACCGGCGTTACAGCCAGCCAGGCCCTCATCGATGCAGCCATTGAAAAACAAGCAGATGCCATACTGGTTCATCACGGCTACTTCTGGAAAGGCGAAGACCAAACCGTAACCGGTATGAAAAAACGCCGACTCCAGGCCCTGCTCGCACATGATATTAACCTGCTGGCCTATCATCTGCCGCTGGATGTGCACCCAGAAGTGGGCAATAACGCGCAGCTGGGTAAGTTGCTTGAGCTGACATTAGAACGTCCACTGGAGCCCTGGAACAGCAACAGTGTTGCGGTAAAAGGCAAACTCAGTGAACCCATGTCTGCAACCGACTTTGCTGCTTTAATTGAGCAAAAACTGGGACGCAAGCCGCTTGTAAATCAGGCAGGCGATCACCTGATAAAAACCATTGCCTGGTGCACAGGTGGTGGACAGAGCTTTATCGACCTGGCTGCCAGTCAGGGGGTCGATGCCTACCTGACCGGCGAGGCGTCAGAACAAACCATTCACTCATCCAATGAGCAGCAGATCCACTTCTTCGCAGCCGGACACCATGCAACGGAGCGTTACGGTGCCAAAGCACTGGGCGAGTATCTGGCCGCCCAGTTTAACCTGGACGTTGAGTTTGTTGATATCGATAACCCAGTGTGATCTATGGCTAAGCACAAACAACGGACCCTCAACCGAAATGAGGACCGCAATTTCGGCGAGCTCACTAGCAAATTTAAAAACAACATTTACGGCACCACAAAGGGTAAGCTGAGAGAGGCTGTGTTGCAGCGCGATCTCACTCAGCACGTGCCCTGGCTCGGAGTTGACCTGGATAAAACTGTACTTGATGTAGGTGGTGGCCAAGGTCAGCTAGCACTGTATCTGGCCCAGCTCGGGCACGCTGTAACACTCGTCGATATCTCTGAAGAGATGCTGGCACAGGCACAACGTCAGGCCGACGCAGCGGGCGTGAGCGAGCGGATAACCCTGATCCATGCTCCGCTTCAGGCACTCCCGGATCTGGCACTCGGCCAGTTTGATCTCGTGATGTGTCATGCCGTGTTGGAGTGGTTGAGTGAGCAACAGCAAGCTTTATCACTGTTGACACAGCGACTGACGCCACGTGGGTTTTTATCACTGATGTACTACAATCGTGCCGCTCAGCGCATGGCCAATATGGTCTATGGTAATTTTGATTACGTGCGCAATGGACTCAAGGTAAAGCAAAAGGTCGGATTGAGCCCGAATCGTCCACTTGAACCGTCTGACGTCGAGCATTGGCTGAGCCAGCTACCGCTGCAAAAACAAGTGCAATCAGGGGTACGGTGTTTTCATGATTACTTGCGCGATACAAGTAAAGCCAGTGATGAATTTGATGCATTACTGGAGTTGGAGCTGAAGTACAACCAGCAGGAGCCTTATGCCTCACTCGGCAGATATACGCACCTGGTGCTAAAGCACCTCAGCACCCCCTCAGATGCATAAAAAAGACCCTGGCACCGATTACAAGTGCCAGGGCCGAGACATGTGTCCAGGTCTTTAATCCTGTCGTCATACACTCACATTGCTCAGCAAGTGCATGTCAATGCCAAAGGTCGGGAGAGCAACAATTTAACCGTGGCACAGCACTGTAAAAAAGTCATCAATTATCCTTTGAATCATTTGGAAAAGCATTATTTTCATACACTTACAATGATTTATTTCTTTGCAAAGTGCGATAATATCTGGCCATACAACTGGGGCCGTTCAGTGGCAACCCCCTGCCCACCACTGGTTTTAATCACTTCAAGCATCTCCTGATTGTCAATCAGGGTATAAAAATAATAAGGCGTATGATCGCCCTCAGATCTAAGGTGTTGCAACAACTTCAATCCCGCCAGAGGCTCCTGTGCCCGACCCATATCTGAAATAATCAAATTGTATTCGTACATCTGCAATAGCAATAATGCTTCTTCACTGGATTTCACGGTATACACACCAATATGGTGGCGCTCAAAGTAGCGTTTTTCCTGCAGGTTATTCGTCGGATTGTCATCCACCCACAGTATTCGCCCAATCGCATCACTCGGCTCGCCGTAATGTAATCTCGGCGTCTGTTCTGTGCTGTGTGTCATCAACCCAACAAAGCACAGACAGGCAATCACCAATACAGGTAACCAATATCGTGCTGGTAAAGTGTTATCGCTTTGGGGAGATACCACCTGCGTAGACTGCTCGTTCACCTGCGGCGTCTGTGCGCTCATTAAGGCGCTAGTTAACGGATGCTCACTGACCTCAATTGCGGGTGCAAACCGGTAGCCCTGTCCACGCACGGTAACGATACAGTTTTGCTGTAAGCCTGCACGGTTTAACTGGCTGCGCAGATCGGAGACCAGCTTTGGTAGCGACCAGTCGGATACGACGGTATTTGGCCACAGCAATTTAACCAGATCGGCATGAGAACAAACCTGCGGCCGGCGCTGCAAAAGGCAGTGGAGAAGCATAAAGGCGCGGTCGTCTAATTGTGTCGACCGCTCATCGATAATGACGCACTGCGTCGCAATATTCAAACGCGCGTTGGCGAATTGAAATTCCATAACCCTGACAATATTCTTGTTATTATCGCACCAGCCTAGCGGATTTTTTATTCACATGCTAGTTACATGCACTTGAATAGTTATCAACTTTGGTCTTACTGGTACTGTGATTTATACTGAAAAAATCAATTTATAATTATTAAAATCAAACAACTAAGTATTTTATTCAAGCCACTCAAAAGCACGCTTTAAAAAGGCAACAGCGTCTTTTTCAACGATCAAACCATGCGCCATGATCAGGCGCTCGGGTGCCCAATCCAGGATGGTGTTCAGGTGCGTCCTTGCCGTGTCATGATGAAAGATAAAACTTAGTCGCCAGTCCAGTGGAGTCTGACCTTCGGGTGCCACTACGCCAGCGCCTTTCGCCACAAAACGCTGGAATATATTCAGGCTGTTAGGATCAAAGTTCTCTATAAGGTCTGTGACCAGCAAAGTGCAACTTTGCGGGTGGAAAAACACCGCCTCTTCCATTGCTGGTGAGCCGGTAAAAAGCAGTGTTTTTAGGGTATTATCCCAGGGATAATGCTGTCCATTATCGAGGATCCCATCAAAGCTAAGTGTCTTGCACTTCTCTTTTACCTCTTGGGTGCCAAATGTTTGTGCTTCCGGATAGGTCTCCTGCCAGGGCGACATGAACAAATGGTGCAGATGATTGGGTGCCAACAGGTAAAGTACAGGTCCAAGCGCATCCACTTGCGCTCGCAATTCAGGCGTCAGGCGGATTGGACTATGCACCCAAAGTCCACCGCATGGCAAACGTATTATGGTCATCCGGGTAGTGAAAGGCATGGTAAAAAACGACACGGCTTCACCGTCGAAGATCCAGATATTTTCGTCCAGCTGTCTCATATTAATCTCCCTGGGGACCTAATTTCCCCTTATCAAACTTATCTAATATAAGAAAAAGTAATGGGATTAGAGACTAACACACCTGATGATATTTTACCCAACACACTTCATAGCAAGGCCAAATAACCCGTACATTTAACTTTACTGACAGACGTCTTTGAGTATTTGTGCCCCCAGATCTCGCATGATCTGTGGCTCCGGGTGGGTATGCGCAAAAGTACGTAATCCATAAATACTGACAATGAGGCTACGCGCCCTATCCAAAGCACTGCGCTTGCCAGCCAGTTCTCCCTGCTCAGCAATACGCTCAAATACTGCGCAAAGAGCATTACGCCACATCGCACATTGCTCACTGAGGATAGCTTGTGCCTCTTCATCTTGCTCGGCCAATTCGTTTAGCGCTTTTTGTGTCAGGCATAATTTTTGTGGATCATAACTCACACATTCCTCCACAACATGCGTCAAATATGCTTCCAGCCCGGCACTGGCAGAGGGGTGTTGTGAAAACAGCGCCTGTAACTCATCGCTGCGATCTCGGTTATATTGCTCCAGTGCCGCCAGCAGCAGTCCTCGCTTGTTTTGAAACGCACAGTAAATGGAACCCGGGTGCAATCCAGTTGCTGCTTTGAGATCCTGCATACTGGTTTTTGCGTACCCCTTTTCCATAAAAGCCGTCATCGCGGCTCTGAGTACCTGCTCTTTATCAAATTCAGCACTGCGCATTCATTACTCTCCTCATCAAACGTACTGCATTTTACTCATTTTTGAACATTTGTTCAAAATATACTTGAACGATCATTCAAATGATCATATCTTGAATAAGCATTCAAAAACTAACTGGGTCCTACTATGACGAGCAAACTGTTTGAAACTTATGCATTAAATGATCAAATTTCACTTCAAAATCGTATTTTGATGGCGCCGCTTACCCGCTGTATGGCAGATGATAAATTGGTGCCAACTGATGCAATGGCCGACTATTATGCGCGCCGTGCCGATGCAGGCCTTATTATCTCCGAAGCCACCATCATTCGTCCAGACGCTCAGGGCTACCCGAACACACCTGGCCTGTTTACGAGCGAACAAATTGACGGATGGCGCAAAGTAACCGATGCAGTGCATGCTAAGGGGGGTAAGATTTTTGCCCAGCTATGGCATACCGGTCGGGTGGCTCACCCTCACTTTTTTGACGGTGATAAAGTACTGGCACCCAGTGCAGAGAAAGTGGAAGGTACAGTGCCCCGCATGCGGGATTTGAGCTACATCACACCAACTCCGGCGACACTTGATGACATCACTCAGCTGGTAGCAGATTATTCACAGGCCGCCAGTAATGCAATTGACGCGGGTTTTGATGGCATTGAAATTCATGCAGCCAACGGTTATCTGATTGACCAGTTTTTACATTATGAAAGTAATACACGCACCGATGAGTATGGTGAAACCCCTGAAAATATGAGTCGCTTTGCCCTGCAAGTTATCGACGCCATCACAGACCGTATTGGCGCAGAGCGCACAGCTGTGCGTCTGACGCCTGGCGCTTACTTCAATATGCAAGCTGATCCGCGTGATAAATCGGTCTTTGATTACCTGCTGGCACAACTGGAACAGCGTACACTGGCATTCGTGCACATAGGTATCTTTGATGATGCTATGGAATTTGACTTCCTAGGTGGGCGCGTTTCTGATTACGTCAGAGCAAACTACAGTAAAACGCTCGTCGGTGTGGGCGGCTTTACACCACAATCAGGTGAACAAGCGCTGCGTGACGAACGTTTTGACTTACTGGCTATAGGCAGGCCTTTTATTGCCAATCCGGATTATGTTGAAAAAGTCAGACAAGGCGAAACGCTGACGCCCTATTCTGAAGAAATGTTGGCAACCTTAGTGTAACCAGCTGACAGAATATAAACAGGTGCGGATGATCATCTTCCGCACTGTTTCTCCGATTTCGGTGATTACTGCTCGGTCTTTGTGGTGCCGGACATAATCACGGGAAGCTCAGCAGCTTGCCAGTCACGAAAGTCACCACTGAGGTGCAACAGGCTAAAGCCCTGCTCAGCTAACACTTGTTCAAAAATCGCTGCACGACGCCCGGAACGACAATAGACCACCAGCGTTTGAGGTTTTAGCGTATCCAGTAAAGATTGATGTTGTGAGATCTGGTCAAACGGAATATTAATGGCTCCTTTGAGATGCCCAGCCTCGAACTCATTTGGGCTTCTGACATCTACTGTGACATGCGCCCGGGCTGACATCTGATTACGCAGCAGTGCCTGCTGACTAATGATATCGGTTGCTGCTTGTGCAACGAAACAAAACACACTGAGCAACACAAAAATACTCGTCCTTACCACATAACCCTCTCTACTTCTTAGACTTGTCAGTAATTGATAGCGTAGCAAAAAAGCCCGTTATCCACCTAAAGAATAATTTAATTTAAAAAGCAAAAAAGTAGGAATAAAAACCTTTCTTAGTTTAGATTTACCCGCAACAGGCACATCGCGCAAGATGGGAATTTTTCATACGGAAGGCTTACCATTTATTTTACAATTACTTAGTTATTTGATCTGGCTCATTGGTAAGACAACTAAGGCTATAGTCTAATACTCAGCAGCTTGTTTTACTCCTATTACTAATACTTTAAAGATAGTGAGCACTTGGCAGATCAGTGAAAAAGAAACATCAGAGCAAAACTTGAGCTTTTACTCTATTTTGCTATATTTTTTATCAAACCTGAGATAGCTATACCTTACCCCTCAATAAGGGACAGAACAAAAATAACGAATAAACAGATGAAAATTTGTCTTGGGAATTAAATATATCGGTTATGAATTCGTCACAATGGCGAATGACAATAACATCAGTTCGTAAACCTTTTCGGTTGTATTAAACCCAACCGGAAACGTGGCTTAGAAGTGCGATAGTTGAGCCGCCTTAAGTTCGGAAGAGCAATATGGAAAGCAAAAAAATCGCAGTCGTCACTGGTGCACTGGGTGGCATCGGTTCAGCTATCGTTAAAGAGCTGGTAAATGCAAACTGTTTTGTTGTGGCTGTTGCCAGCCCACGACGTACCTCAGCGGATATTGACGCCTGGCTCAATGAGCAGTCGATCAACCCAGCTGCGGTACATGGCATATTCCTGGATGTAACTGATCATCAGGCGTGCCAGGAACAGCTCGATGACGTCATTGACCAGTTTGGTCATATCGATATTCTGGTCAACAATGCAGGCATCACACGGGATACCTCATTTAAAAAGATGACCCTGACACAGTGGCAGGAAGTTATCGACACCAACTTTAACTCTATGTTCAACATGACTCACCCGGTCTTTGCACACATGTGTGCAAACAAATCAGGCCGCATCATCAATATTTCCAGCGTGAACGGCCAAAAAGGCCAATTTGGCCAGGCTAACTATTCAGCAGCCAAAGCTGGAATGATCGGCTTCAGCAAAGCGCTGGCTTACGAAGGCGCCCGCGCAGGCGTAACCGTAAACGTGGTTGCCCCTGGCTATACGGCCACCCCTATGGTTGAAAAAATGCGTGAAGATGTGCTCGAAAGCATCAAGGCACAAGTGCCGATGCAGCGCTTAGCCACGCCACTCGAAGTGGCTCAGTCGGTCGCTTACCTGGCGTCTGATCAGGCAGGCTATATCACAGGTGAAACGCTGGCGATTAACGGCGGACTTTATATGAACTAAGCGGCGTATATCAGGATTGAGCCTACGCTCTGAAGTACCTGGGCAGTAACGCTACCTATACGGACTTTTTTGATAAACAGGAAGCACACCATGTACAACGATCTAATGAAAACTTTTACTGAGCAAAGCGAGCAGTTTTTCTCTCCGGCCATCAAGTTCAACCAACTGGTTGCTAAAAACATTGAGCAACTGGCTCAGATCCAGCTTGATGCAACAGAGAGCTTTACTAAAACTTCTGTTGAGCAGCTGAAAACAGCCGCTGAAGTAAAAGATGTTAAATCTTTCATCGACTTCAATGCAAGCCAGCTCACAGCAATGAACAAGCTGAGCCAGCAAATGATCGACGATGGTCAGAAGCTGACTCAACTTGGCAACGAGTTCAAAGAGCACCTTGACGCAATTTCTAAAGACAGTGTTAAAACCACTGCAAAAGCTTAATCGCTGTCGCCTGCCCCTGCCTATTGCAGGGGCATTTTTTTAGCCTGTTTTTTGTAGTGGCTGATCCGCTATACCAAACACGACACAAGACACGTGCAATCAATTTGCCTATTAGGACACGAGTAATGGATACCGATAACACAGATCTTAATAAAACGCTGACGGCCTGGTGGCAGTACAATCAAGATCTCTACACTATATTCAGTAATAACCTGCTCAAAGAAAACCCCGTTCAACAAGCCCTGAACGAGCAAAGTGCCCGGGATTTTGGTGTCTGGTTGAACGAAATAGCGAAGCAGCCAGAAACCTTTGTTCAGCATCAGTTTGACTGGTGGCAGGAACAAATCAAAATTATGCAACAAACCTGGGGACAGGGGTTCGACACCGAACAACCTGATATCATCGAAACAGAGCGTGGGGATCGCCGTTTCAAGGCCGATGAATGGCGTGATAACCCTTGGTTTAATTACATTAAACAAAGCTATTTGCTATTTGGTCAGTCTTTACTGTCGTCTATCCGTGAAACACCGGGACTGGATGACAAACTCAAAGAGCGTCTGGAGTTTTTTGCCCGCCAGGTGGTGAACTCTATCTCCCCGAGCAACTTCATTTCCACTAACCCTGAGCTGCTTAAGCTGACGTTAGATTCAAAAGGTGAAAACCTGATCAAAGGGCTGGACATGTTTAAAAAAGACCTGGCCAAAAGCGGTGACATGCTGCGGATCAGCATGACTGACGAACACGCTTTTGAGCTGGGTAAAGACATCGCGACCACCCCTGGACGCGTGGTATTCCAGAATCATTTATTCGAACTTATTCAGTATGATGCCACCACCAAAGATGTATTCAAAACGCCTTTGCTGATCGTGCCGCCTTATGTCAATAAATACTATATTCTGGATCTGAAACAGCAGAACTCACTGGTGAAATGGTCTGTTGATCAGGGCCATACTGTGTTTATGATTTCTTGGAAAAACCCGGATGCCAGTATGGCTGATGTGGGTTTTGAAGACTACATTGTAGATGGGGTCATTGCGGCACTGGATGCCATTGAAAAGCAAACCGGTGAAGCCTATGTCAATGCCGTAGGCTACTGCATTGCAGGTACTTTGGTCACCACAGCGATGGCGTACTTTGTTTCGAAACGTATGAAGCACCGTATTAAGAGTGCAACCTTATTAACGACCCTGTTGGATTTCTCACAGCCAGGTGAGATTGGCGTGTTTGTCAATGAGCCAACGATTTCTGCGCTGGAAAAATACAACCTTCAAAATGGCATCATGCATGGTCACCTGCTGGGTGTTTCTTTTAGCATGCTGCGCGAAAACAGTCTGTACTGGAATTACTACGTTAATAACTACCTCAAAGGTGAGGCCCCCATGGATCTGGACCTGCTGTACTGGAACGGCGACAGCACCAACCTCACCGCAAAATGTCATAACTTCATGCTGCGCGACCTGTATCTGGAAAACCGCCTCGTACAACCTCGCGAAATTGAAGTCAGAGGCACCAAGATAGACCTCAGTAAAGTCAAACAGCCTGTGTACATGTTATCAACACGGGATGACCATATCGCCCTGTGGCAGGCTACTTTCCAGGGCATTCAGCACACCAGCGCAAAAACCACATTTGTACTGGGTGAATCTGGCCACATTGCTGGTGTGATCAACCCACCAGCCGCGGAAAAATATGGTTTCTGGTATGGCCCGGAAGCAACCGGTGAAGCCAATGCCTGGTTGGACAAGGCCAAGCATCAGAGTGGCTCATGGTGGCCACACTGGGGTAAATGGTTAAGCCAGTATGTGGACGAGAAAGTGCCCAAGCGCGTCACCAGCAGCAAAACCAATCCAGGCATTTATGCTGCGCCCGGAGAATACGTTAAAGTTAAAATCTAATCGACTAAGAGGCTGCCAATTGGCAGCCTTTATTTTTGCCGGAGCAGCTCACTGTGTCTAGCTGACATCATATGTAAACCACTCAGCCTGACGGCCTGCTTGCTTAATCTTGGAAAATCCTGACGTAGCTTGTAACTGTGATAAAGATTACTGAAAATACTGCTGCGAGAGAGCCTGTCCAGCTGACTCAGAAACACCTTTGCGCTATCTGGCTGCCCTGCTGGTGCCTGTGCCCTGCAACAGGTCTGATAACGCTTTAGCAAACTCACCAAAGTCAGAGCAGGATCTTTTTGCCGCAATGCCAGCTCCGCTTCTATAAAAAATGCCGCACCACTCCAGTAAACACGCGCGTGAGCCCTGAGCCGCCACATATCCTCACTGACCCGGGCAAGTGGACCCGGTGTCTCCCAGGTGCCCAATCGGCCCCGCTCCAGACCCGCCATGATCCGCTGTACGTACTCATCAGTGGTGATCACACCGCCGTGCAGCATAATGACGTTTTGTAAATAGGTGGCAAGGCCTTCAGCTAACCAGAAGTCCGGATAATCGAGCAAAGGATGATACAGGTGGGCCAGCTCATGATACAGGGTCCAGTCGCTGATCAGTTGCTGCTGCGTTGCGAAATAGCTGATATGCAACTCGATTCCATCCACTTCGGAGCGGTTTACGGCCCCCCAGGGGACCGGATCACTACTCAAATAAACATTCTGTAGCTTCACAGGCAGATGAGATTGTGCCAGGGGGCCCAAAGTCTGCTCAGTCGTTCTGAGCCCCTGGTTCAGCCAACTTTTAACAATGGCTTGCTGCTTGCCATCGAGCACATGCAAATCCTGATAAACCACTTCTGTGGCCCAGCCCTGCGAGCACAGTAATACGGCCCCTATCAATCCACGCATCGCGCCTCCTGTCAGCCTCTTTCTCTGTCTCTCACCA
The DNA here is from genome assembly GCF_015356275.1 of Pseudoalteromonas sp. PPB1. NCBI lineage: Bacteria > Pseudomonadati > Pseudomonadota > Gammaproteobacteria > Alteromonadales > Pseudoalteromonadaceae > Pseudoalteromonas > Pseudoalteromonas sp. PPB1. Next base: position 313,567 of record NZ_JACEQV010000003.1, read on the forward strand.
TAACATACACAAGGTATTTGTCCTGTGCCGTGGTTAATTGGACACCGGATATTTTAGTTTTATGGGCAAGAGCACAGATTAAGATCACCAGGAACACTCACCCCTTAACCTGTGAAGTTCAGACCACGCCCCTTCAGTGAAAAACTCACTCGTAAAGAGCAAAATTTCTTGTTAGACACGCAAGTCGATTGTCCGTTTAATGCGCCCCATCACCAAGACTTATTGAAATCACTTTTTACCTATTAAGGAACGTTAATGACAGATTTGATCTCTTCTGAGCAGGCACGTGAATGCTACAACGTGCGCCACTGGAGCCAGGGCTTCTTTGGTATCAATGATCAGGGAGAGGTAACCGCCATGCCGACAGTAGATAACCCGGGGCACGCCGTTACTTTGACACACATTGCCGCGCAGATTAAAGCGCAGGGCTATGGCTTACCAGCTTTAGTGCGGTTCCCACAGATCCTTGAGCAACGTGTCAATGACATCTGTCAGGCGTTTAATACAGCCATTGCAGACTACCAGTATCCCAAAGACTATCTGCTGGTTTACCCCATCAAAGTAAATCAGCAAAGAGAAGTGGTTGAGGGGCTGATCGCCAGTCAGGAAGGTAAAGAGAAAAAGCAACTGGGCCTTGAAGCGGGCAGCAAAGCCGAGCTATTGACGGTGCTGGCATTGAGCGAAAAAACCAGTGCCGTGATCGTGTGTAACGGCTACAAAGACCGCGAGTACATCCGCCTGGCGCTGATCGGCGAAAAGCTCGGCCATCGGGTATATATCGTGCTCGAGAAGCGCTCCGAGCTGGATCTGGTACTGGCCGAAGCCAAAGCACTGAATGTAACGCCAAGACTGGGCCTGCGTGTACGTCTGGCTTCGCAGGGTAAAGGGAAGTGGCAGGCAAGCGGCGGTGAAAAGTCTAAGTTTGGCTTGTCCGCGTCTCAGGTGTTAACTGTGATTGAGCAGCTAAAACAAGCTGACATGCTGAGCGCATTGCAACTGGTGCATTTTCACCTAGGGTCGCAAATGGCCAACATTCGGGACGTACGCTTAGGCGTAAGCGAAGCGGCACGCTTTTACTGCGAGCTGCGCAGACTGGGCGCTAACCTGATCAACCTGGACGTCGGCGGTGGCCTAGCGGTGGACTATGACGGTACACGCAGCCAGTCACATAACTCGATGAATTACAGCCTGGCTGAGTATGCCAACAATGTGGTGTACACCATAGGTGATACTTGTCAGCAATATAACCAGCCGATGCCGACCATTATTTCGGAATCGGGTCGGGCGCTGACGGCACATCATGCGGTGTTGATCACTGATGTAGTAGGCACCGAGAGCTATCAGCCAGAGCAGCTAACCGCGGTTGCCAGCGATGCCCCGCAGCTGCTGCGTAATATGTGGCGTTCGTGGCAGGCACTGAGCAAGCAAAGCGACGACAGAGCGCTGATTGAGCTCTATCACGACACGCAAGGCGACCTGGCGGAAGTACATGGACAATTTGCCATGGGCATGCTGTCGCTGGAGCAACGCGCCTGGGCTGAGCAGGTAAACTTGCGTATTTGCTACGAATTGCAGCAAAGAATGGACAACAAAAACCGTTTTCATCGTCCGATCATCGATGAACTGGGCACCAAACTGGCCGACAAGTTCTTTGTGAACTTCTCCTTGTTCCAGTCACTGCCCGATGCCTGGGGCATAGATCAGGTATTTCCTGTGCTGCCGCTGAGCGGCCTGACACAGGCGCCGAAAAAGCGTGCGGTGCTGCTCGACATCACCTGCGACTCAGATGGGGCGGTGGATCATTATGTTGATGGTCAGGGCATTGAAAGTACCCTGCCTGTGCCCGAGTATACGGCGGATTCGCCCTACTTGCTGGGCTTCTTCCTGGTCGGTGCCTATCAGGAGATCCTGGGCGACATGCACAACCTGTTTGGCGACACCCACAGTGTGGTGGCCCGGGTGGATGCACAGGGTCAGCTACAAATGGACGACATCGACGCAGGCGATAGCGTGGCAGATATGATGCGTTACGTACATTTGGACGTAGCAGCATTTAAAGAGAACTTTATTGCCCAGGTCAATACCCGACTGGACCAGGCCGATCAGGCCATGTGTCTGGCCGAGCTGGCGTCGGGCCTGGAAGGCTACACCTATCTGGAGGAGTGCTAAGTGACACAGTTGTTCGACCATTGCGACCACTCGTTATACTCAAACGGCATGACGTTTTTACGTCAGCCCATGGTGCGCGACATCGCCCATATTGAGTCCGACGTAGTGGTGCTGGGGTTGCCATTTGATTTGGCAACCTCGGGACGCCCTGGTGCCCGTCTGGGTCCGGATGCGATCCGTCGCGCCTCGGTCCACTTAGCCTGGGAAGGTAAACGTTACCCATGGCAATTTGCGCTTTGGGACAAAATTAGCCTGCACGATGCTGGCGACTTTACTTATCCGGTGGGGGATCCGGAATACTTTACCGCGCAGCTGGAGTTGGCGGCTGAGCAGATCCTCCATCAGGGTAAAGCCTTACTTGGATTGGGCGGCGACCATTTCGTCACTCTGCCCTTATTGCGGGCGCACCAGAAGATACATGGCAAAATGGCCTTAGTGCATTTTGATGCCCATACCGATACCTACAGTCAGGGCTCGCGTTATGACCATGGCACTATGTTTTTTCATGCCCCCAGAGAAGGGCTGATCAGTCCGGAGCACTCCATTCAGCTGGGGATCCGCACTGAGTTCGAGCAAAGTAATCATCGCTTTGCCGTGGTCGATGCAATGCAAGCCAATGATATGGATGCCCAGGCCATTGCCGAGCAGATAAAGGCCAGAGTCGGCGACCTACCGGTCTATCTGACCTTTGATATCGACTGCCTGGATCCGGCCTTTGCACCCGGCACCGGCACGCCGGTGTGTGGTGGCCTGAGCAGCGACAAAGTGCTGAAGACACTGCGCGCACTGCAAGGGATTAATATCATTGGTATGGACGTGGTGGAAGTCTCACCCTCATACGATCAGAGCGAGCTGACGTCCATCGCCGCGGCCACCATCGCCTACGAATTGCTCCATTTATGGGCTATTCGCCACAAATAACTAGAGGCGCCTGCGGGCGCTTTTTTGTTGCTATCAGCACAAAACTTCCGCGCAAAAAACGTCCCAAACCATGCCTTTTTCGTATCCTCTTTGTTTACTATTACTGCTAATTTATTGCTGTGTGAAAGGCGGTTGCTCAGAACGTCGCCTTTTGCAGAGGTGCAGTGCGCTCTGTCACAAAGTGATGTGCACTTAACTCACAGCCACACAGCGTTGTATAGCACACTGCAACAAAATGGATGAAGTCTTTTTGGTCAATTGGAATGGTCAAACTTATGAAAACACCTAATTATACAACACTCACTCTCGGAGCTTTATCGCTCGCTTTTTCTCTTCCTCTGCTGGCAGCAACCAGCGATAACGCCAACTCAGGCGTGGGGATTAATCTTACCGGCATTAATTACTGGTCCAGTCAGTGGACCACGCTGAATGTCATGAAGCACGCTTCTAACGGCAGCGGTCAGCTATGGGCAACCAGTAATGCTCATACCTGGGAATACAACACCGGCCATCAAGCGTTACTGGACCTGGACGAGCAAGGCTGGCCGCGATCTTTACCTAGCGACTCACCCGATGCGCCTTTTCACTATGTCACCACCATTATTTATCACGATAACCCGCACCACCCAGTCGGTGAATTTGTGATCTTATATGAAGGTGAAGGCGAGCTCTATTACTCGGGCCCTGAACTCATCAGCTCAGAACCCGGACGCGACGTGGTACGTATGTCTGAAAATAGTTTCTTCCATTTACAGATCCACGCCACTGACCCAAACAATACCGGCAACCATATCCGCAATATCCGTATTATTGCGCCGGGCGGAAGCTGTAGTAACGCCGCTACGGATTACGCCGCCAATGCGGCAGACTGTGTTAACCCTGAGCAGTTTGTCGCGTTCGAGCAAAGCTATCAGGAACGGATATTTCATCCACTCTTTTTGGATGATATGCGCCAGTTCCGTACTTTGCGTTTTATGCAGCTGCTCAGCACCATAGATAACCCGAACCAGCACTGGGCGCAGAGAAACCAGTACGATTACGCCAGCTGGGCCCTCAATGGCGGCAGCCCCTATGAAGTGGCCATTGCCATGAGTAACAAGCTGGGTGCCGAACCCTGGTACACGCTCCCAGTCCGGGTGGATGATGAGTATATCCGTCAGTTTGCCCGGCTGCTAAAAACGCAAAGCGAAGGCAACTCATCAATTTATGTAGAGTTTGGTAACGAGCTGTGGAACAACGCCTGGCCGTATATTTTCGATGGCTTGTATCTGGAGGAGCAAGGTAAAACCCTTTGGCCCGACACCAGCTACCACGACATTGAATATCGCATGAATTACTACGGGCTGCGCAGCGCGCAAATGTGCGACATCATTAAGACTGAGTTTGCAGAGGATGCCGGCCGTATACAATGCGTGATGGGCGGTCAGACTGGGGTACCCTGGATAAGCGAGCAAGCACTAAACTGCCCTATTCACGCAGCTGGCGTCGGTCAACGCTGCGCCGATAATATGGATGTACTGGCGGTGGGCAGTTACTTTGCCGGATACTTTGCCGATCAAAAGTATCTGCCTATTTTACGGGATTGGGCCAGTGACGGCGCTGAAGGCCTGAATAATCTGTTCGAGGAAATGGACTCGGGCATACTGCATAGCCTGACTTACAACCCCGATGAGCCACCCTGGTGGCAGGCTCCTGAACAGGGTGCACTGGCGCAGGCCAGAGACAACATTCAGGGCAACCTGGCACTGGCACAGCAAGATGATTTGATGCTCGCAGCTTATGAAGGCGGCCAGCACCTCACCTATGCCGGAGATATTCGCGATGGGCGAGATACCATTAGCGAGGCTTTATTCCTGAGCGCCAATCGCGATCCGCGCATGGCAACGGCATTTACCAACCACCTGAACGATTGGCAGGCATCCGGTGCTGGACTATATGTGGTGTTTGAAAGCATCGGCCGGTGGGACAGCTGGGGCGCATTTCCGCTTAAGGAATATCAGACTCAACCCCGTGAGCAGGCACATAAATACGATGCCGTGCTGAACTTTATAAAGCAGACGCCCTGCTGGTGGGCAGGCTGTACACAACACCTAAACGATGGGAACAGTCCGAATAGCCAACCTGCTGGTGACGTGCCAGTCAGCGTGCAACCGACTCATTAGTACAGCGTGGTTGCCAGCAGTAGCTGACAACCTTTACTTGCTAGAGTATCTTTTTGTCATGGGTTTCGGGCCTAAGCAAGGCCTTGAAGCCCTCACCAACGAACCAAAACAACGCCTTATCGGTTTGTTTGTCATCAATCTGACATTTTTTCAAATTTTTTACTAAAGAAGTCGTACAGCCGGACGATACACTAATCATGGCAGGCAGTGACTATCTCTTCCATCGCCATGACTTTAAAAGCTTTATCAACTTATACCCCAAGATAGTGCTAATTGATACGGCTCGTTCCTGGTCTTTGGCTTTGAACGAGCAATCACCTTCTCATGTTAAATTAAATCCGTAAAACCCCACTTTCGGGCTTCTTTCCAGACAATATAACGAAAATAATGCCAAAAACGCTGCTTTCTATACAAAAATACACGCTCTGAAACTGAGCTTGCAGAAAAGAAAAAGGCATATGCGAACACATATGCCTTTGTAAAAAAGTTATTATATTACTTTATGTTAAGCTTTACGCCAGGTGGTTTTACCGGCGCTGTCTTCCAGCACCACGCCCATTGCAGTCAAAGCATCACGCGCGGCGTCGGCTGCAGCCCAGTCTTTGTTAGCACGGGCATTTTTACGTTGCTCTATCAGGGCTTCTATTTTTGCCACTTCGTCTTCGTCCTGATCGCCGTGTAAAAAGGCTTCCGGGTCTTGCTGAGCAATACCCAATACTTCTGCCAGTCTCACCAAAATAAAGGCATGTTCACCCGCCGCTTTGGCATCTGAGTCTTTCAGCAGATTCACTTCTTTGGCCAGTTCAAAAATCACCGGCAGCGCTTCCGGGGTGTTGAAGTCGTCGTTCATTGCTGCTTCAAAACGTGCAACGAACGGGTTGCCCGCCAGTTCCGTTTCAACCAGTTCAACGCCACGCAGTGCCGTGTAGATACGCTCTAATGATGAACGTGCCTGCTCAAGGTTTTCCTGTGAGTAGTTCAACTGACTGCGGTAGTGACCGTTGATCAGGAAATAACGCACGGTTTCGCGGTCATACGCTTTAAGCACTTCACGTACGGTAAAGAAGTTGCCCAATGATTTAGACATCTTCTCTTTATTGACCTGCACCATACCAGTATGGATCCAGGTATTCACATAACACCCATTATTGGCACAACATGACTGAGCGATTTCGTTTTCATGGTGCGGGAATTGTAAGTCCGAGCCACCACCATGAATATCAAACAACTCACCCAGATGCTTAGAACTCATTGCGCTACACTCAATATGCCAGCCTGGGCGACCCTCACCCCAGGGTGATGTCCAGCTTGGCTCACCCGCTTTGGCTTTTTTCCATAACACAAAGTCCAACGGATCGTCTTTGCCTTCTGCCACTTCTACCCGGGCGCCGGCCTGGAGCATATCCAGATCCTGCTGAGACAGCTTGCCATAGTCTCCAAAAGTAGAGACATCAAACAGCACATCTCCATTACTGGCAACATAGGCATGGCCTTTCTCAATCAGACGCTCAATCATTTCGATGATCTCGTCCATATGCCCCGTGACAGTCGGCTCAATATCTGCGGGCAGAATATTAAGCGCTTCAAAATCTTCGTGCATGGCCTTGGTCATACGCACGGTCAGTGCATTGATCTCTTCTTTATTTTCTGCGGCACGTTTAATGATTTTATCGTCCACATCCGTGATATTACGTACATAAGTTACTTCGTAGCCTAAATGACGTAGGTAACGATTCATGACGTCAAAAGAGACATAAGTACGAGCATGGCCTACATGGCAGAAGTCATAGATAGTGATACCACACACGTACATGCCTACTTTGCCTTCCACAATCGGTTTAAACTCAGTCTTTTGACGTGTTAGTGTATCGTAGATCTGCAACATGTAGCTTTTTTCCTAAAATTTATCCAAATTCCCAGCAATCATATCACTTGCACCGCTCTGGCTCTATAAAAAATCTTACTCTCATCGGATGAAAAAGTAACAGTTAGTTGACAATTTCGCCGCTCGTCCACTCTGGGACTTTGTAGTTATCGATTTGTGCTATAAAATAGGCTCCTAATATGAAACGTGTAAATCAAGGACCTGTTATGGTTGTTTTACAAACAAACTTTGGCGATATCAAAATCAACCTGTTTGCTGACAAAGCGCCGGCAACGGTTGAGAACTTCTTAAAGTACGTTGAATCTGGTTTTTACAACGGCACTATTTTCCACCGTGTCATTGATGGCTTTATGGTTCAGGGCGGCGGTTTCGAGCCTGGTATGAACCAAAAAGAAGTCGGTGCGCCAGTTAAAAACGAAGCCAATAATGGCGTAGCCAATAAAATAGGCACGCTGGCAATGGCACGTACGCCTGATCCGCACTCTGCAACGGCACAGTTCTTTATCAATGTGAACGACAATGACTTTTTGAACTTCAGCAGTGAAACAGCACAGGGCTGGGGTTACTGTGTGTTCGGTGAAGTTGCTGAAGGCATGGACATCGTGAACAAGATTAAAGACGTAGCGACTGGCTCTGCGGGCTTCCACCAGGACGTACCGCTGGAAGATGTTGTGATTGAAAAAGCATTCGTTGCTGAGTAAACGACTGCTTTTACAGCTTGAGAGGGATGTGCAACACATACGTCCCTCTTCTCCTTTCCAGCCCTAGCCTGAAGTTGTCTCCATGCGCAAAAGCTACTTTATTTCTGATCTGCATTTAACCGAACACCGCCCTGACATCACTGCCGCCTTTTATCGTTTCCTCAGTAAACATATGCTGGATGACGTCGATGCCTTGTATATTTTAGGTGACTTTTTTGAGGTCTGGATTGGCGATGACGAAGGCAATCCGCTGGCACTGGAAATTGCAACTAAGCTGCGCGCAATTTCCGAACGTGGTATTAAATTGTTCTTTATTCACGGTAACCGGGATTTTCTGGTGGGTCAGCACTACGCAAAGCTGTGCGGCATGACCTTACTGCCGGAGCAAACTGTGATTGACCTGTACGGCACCGCGACCGTCATTTTACACGGTGATGAAATGTGTACGCAGGACGAGGTGTATCAGAAATTTCGTAAAAAAAGTCGTGGCTGGTGGTGGCCGAAGCTCATGCTATCTATGCCCTTATGGTATCGTCGTCGGGTAGCACGTAATGCCAGGGAAAAGAGCAAGCAAAGCCAGATGGGAAAAGCACCGGAAATTTTAGATGTGACCGAAGAAGCCGTGCTGGCAATGTTTGCCCGTTACAAAGTCAGCAATATGATCCATGGCCACACACACAGGCCTGATGTCCATCATCATAATGGCCAGACCCGCACAGTGCTGGGTGACTGGTATAGTCAAAGCTCTTATCTGGTGGCGACTGAGCAGGGTCAAACCCTCACTCAGCATTCTTTTTCAGACTAGTTCACGCAACCAGCTGTGGCGCTCCACTGTGAAATTTAAAATCACTGTCCGGAGCTAAGATCAGCGCGTTTTCGATCTCTTTGAATTCACCAACCCGGGCCACAATATCGAATCGCTGTGGATCCGTAGCGTCGGCAACTTGCTGTGCCAATTCCAGATAATCCTGATAATGACGTGCTTCTGAACGCAGCAGCGACACATAAAAGCGTCCAATGTCCGGCTCAAGATACGGGGCCAGTTTGGCAAACCGCTCACAAGAGCGCGCTTCGATGAAGGCACCGATGATCAGTTTATCAATCAATGCAGCAGGTTCGAACGTGCGCACATGCTTGATCATCCCAGACGCATAACGGGATGCGTTAAGGCTCTGGACCCGCAACCCTTTCTCGTTAATGATATCCAGCACCTGCTCAAAATGATGTAGCTCTTCTTTGATTAGTCGCACCATCTTATCCAGAATATCCTGATTGTAAGCATACTCAGGCTTTGCGGTTAAGCTACCAATGAGCTCATTCTTACTGGCACTAAACTGACCATCGCCAATTTTACGATAAATAAAGTCTTCATAGGGCTTGATCCAGCCCAGCAAAGTTTGTGCAGAGGCGTTATCTACCGCATATTTACGGATTAAAAAGGCGGCGCTTTGTGCGGCTTTCAGCTCACAATGCATGTGATCAACCAGCAAGGCTTGAAGATGTTCTGGTTTTTTCGCTTCGTCTATCCAGCTGTTGGGCGTTTCACATCCCAGAAACTGATAAATGGGTGCCAGCAGGTCGGCGTACTTCTCTAACATGTCTCAGGTAATCATTCGCAAAAATTGCCCCATTCTACCACAAGCGTGCCAGGGGGCACTATGAGAGGCTGCGAGTTAACACAAGTTTGTGCCAGATCAAAGACGCTGGGATTTCAGATTTGTTTCTTGACAAAAATTAACCAATCTTTCATAACTAAAGTGATGTTGTATAAATTTCATACTCACAGGCGTCGCCAGTGACCCCGTTTTTATGGTGATTACGCAGATTAGCCGCATCCGCTCATGATGTTACTAAGCTGTTATAAAAGACAAGGATTGCACCCGTGATCACCGGGCAACTTAGGCACGTCGGACAACAATCTTTTTTGAGGGGCTCGTTATGATTTTAAATCATCTGTGGGGCTTATATGCCCACCCAATTGAAGAGTGGCAAACCATAGACAACCGCCACGAAAGCGCTACCTACAGTCTATCTCACATTGCCTTGATTGCCCTGATCCCAAGTTTAATGGGCTATTATTCTTCCGTTTATCTTGGCTGGAAAATAGGTACCGGAGATGCCGTTTTCCTTACTCATAACAGTGCCGTATTGATTGGCATTGCGATGTATTTTGCTCTGATCATTGGTGTATTCGCACTGTCTTATCTGGCACACTGGATGGCCGTCACTTTTGGCGCTAAGCCAACCTACACACAAACGCTGGAACTGTCGGCGTATACTGCGACCCCCGTATTTATGTCGGCGTTTGCCGCCTTTTATCCGGAGTTATGGTTTGTGGTCTCGGTGGGTCTGGCGGCGCTTGCCTACTCAGTCTATCTACTCTATACCGGGGTACCTATTCTGATGCACATACCGGAAGAGCGTGGTTTTATCTACGCCAGCTCAGTGGTGACCTGTGGCCTGGTTTTATTGGTGATAATTCTGGCTGCAACCGCGATATTGTGGACGAATGGCATAATCAGTCCTACATTTACCTAGGGAGCGCGCTTATGCCCCGCTAAGGTGTATAGGTCAGCTCGCTTCCTTTGCTTTTATCCTATAGAAATCTAACAAAAAGGGCCGCAATTGCGGCCCTTTTTTTAAACCAATTTGGCTAGATTACTCACCTTCACCAGTTTCCTGATTATGCAGCTCAAGACTAGCTGACATCGCTTTTTCACGTGTCGATTTTGCCGAGTCATTACGCAGTGCATCGATGCGGTTCAGGTAATCCTGATTGACGTCACCGGTGATGTACTGGCCGTCAAACACCGAGGTTTCAAAGCGTGTGATACCCGGATTCTCAAGCGCAACCGCATCTTTCAGATCCGAAATAGACTGATAGATCAGGCCGTCTGAGCCGATACTGGCATTGATATCTTCCACGTCGCGGCCGTGCGCGATGAGTTCCGCTGCCGATGGCATGTCGATACCATAGACATTCGGGAAACGTACTTCAGGGGCAGCCGATGCAAAGTACACATTTTTAGCGCCTGCATCACGTGCCATTTCAACGATCTGTGCAGATGTGGTACCGCGTACGATAGAGTCATCCACCAGCAGTACATTTTTACCGGCAAACTCTCTGTCAATGGCATTAAGCTTACGACGTACCGACTTTTTCCGTTGCTCCTGACCAGGCATAATGAAAGTACGGCCAATGTAACGGTTTTTCACAAAGCCCTGACGATAAGGCAAGTCTAGTACGGATGCGATTTCCAGCGCGATATCACAAGATGTTTCTGGGATAGGAATGACTACGTCAATGTCTTTATCAGCCCACTCACGCTTAATTTTTTCACCCAGCTTAGTACCCATGTTGACGCGAGTCGCGTAAACCGACATGTTGTCGATGTTCGAGTCCGGACGTGCAAAGTAAACAAACTCAAAAATACACGGCGCGTGCATAGTTTTGTCAGCACAGATCTGCGAGTAGAACTGACCGTCTTCAGTCACGTAGATGGCTTCACCCGGCGCAACGTCACGAACAAATTCAAACCCGTCGATAGACAAGGCCACACTTTCGGATGCGAACATATACTCAACACCACGTTCCGTTTCGCGCTTACCAAATACCAATGGGCGAATACCGTGCGGGTCACGAAAAGCCAGAATACCATGACCAATGATCATCGCGATGGTCGCATAACCACCAGATGCCTGTTGGTTAACTTCGCTGATGGCGTTAAACATATCCGCCGCATCCAGCTTCATTTTATCGTTTCGACCTAACTCATAAGCCAGGATGTTCAGCAGCACTTCGGAGTCAGACGTTGTATTAACGTGACGACGTGCTTTAGTGAACAAACGCTCTTTTAGCTCTTCTGCATTGGTTAAATTACCGTTATGCGCCATCGCGATACCAAACGGTGAATTAACATAAAAAGGCTGTGCTTCTGCCGAACTGGAAGAACCCGCTGTAGGGTAACGCACATGCCCAATGCCGATGTTACCCTGCAAACGCTTCATATGACGGGTATGAAACACGTCTTTTACCAGGCCATTGGCCTTGCGCAAGCTGAACGTATTGTTGTCAATGGTAATGATGCCGGCTGCATCTTGGCCACGGTGTTGCAAAACAGTTAAGCCGTCATAAATCGCCTGATTAACAGGAGATGTTCCGACTATCCCAACGATACCACACATTAAAAATTTCCTCGCCGATTAACGGTTTGCTGAATTCAAAAAGCTTGAGTTATGCTCTAGATAGGAAAAAAACCATTCTATTACAAAGCCAAATTCAGGGATTACTTGGGATGCCTGCCACCACGATGTATCGGGGGCTTTGGTGAAGGCATCCAGAAAAAACAACGTGGCGCTAACGACCAGCACGCCCCGCATCGCACCGAACACAATGCCAACCAGGCGATCGGTACCAGACAAGCCCGTACGCTGTACGAGTTCACCTAAGATATAATTGACAAACCCACCTAACACAAGTGTCGCAATGAAAAGTATGGCGATTGCGGCGGCATTTCTTAAAAGGGGTTCTGAAATGAAGGTCAGGAAGGTTGCAAGATATTGGTAAAATAAGCTGGATATGAAAAAGGCACCGATCCAAACCACGAGTGACATGGTTTCTTTTACAAAACCTCTCATCAGGCCAAACACTGTCGAAATACCGACAATTGCAAAGATGGCGTAATCAACCCAGATCATATAAACCAATAAGTCGTTAATTTGGGGCGCATTCTATAAGACACGCCCACCAATTACCAGATCATTTTACCACGGTAAATTGAGTCAGGCGGCCGTTCAACTTAGTTAATTTCTTTAATTCTGGGAGCTTAGCTTCGAGTTTTGCTTTATTTAAATCTGGTCCGACAAACACTTTAGTTAAGGTCCCATTAGGCGTTTTCACCGGGCGGGTAAAGGTCTTGAAACCATTTTGGGTAAGCTTTTTCGTCAATGCGTCGACATTGGACTTATGAGAGAAGCTGCCTAACTGGATCACATAGGCCATTTGCGTAAAGTTAGAGGACTCAGGACGCTTTAACGGCTCGCTTTTTACCTCAGGTGCGGCTGTTGGCGGCGGACTTGATTCAGCTGCTGGAGCAGTCGGCTCAGGCTGCACAGTGTCTTCTCTCGCAACTGCCGTTTGGTCACTCTCAGAGTTATTTGTTTGCGTGTTTTCGGAAACTTCGTCGCTCGATTCAGGCAAAGATAAATCAGTACTTAACTTGGCATCATCCGCTTTGATGTCTTCAACCGTTTCTGCCATCGGCTCAGTGCTTAGTGATGCACGTTCATCGACCCGTGTTTTTAACTCTATGGTCGAGAACTCAGGACGTTCCGGGATAGGCTTAAATCCCTCCTTATAATGGACTTTTTCGCCATCCAGAATATTGGGTATAAACACCACCGCTGCAATCACAACAATGCTGGTGCCGACCAGTCGGTTAATAAATCCTGAGTTCACAACTATTGCTCTCTACTGTTCAAAGTACTGCATGGCCGCAGCCACAGTCACAAATGAGCCAAATACAATCAGTGCCGTGTCCTGATGTTGCTGAGGAAGCAGACTTTGCAGGGCCGAGTCGACACTCGGGAATACCTGACTGTGTTCACTATGCGCTGCAGGCAACAAGGTCAGTAATTGCTCAGCTTGCTCGCCACGGGGGCCTTCCAACGACGCACAGCTCCATTTTTCAACCACATCTGACAGGGCATCAATCACGCTCGCTTTATCCTTATCAGCAAGCATAGCGACTAAGGCATGAATTTTAAAGCCCTGATTTTTCAAACGCATTAATTGCGTTCTCAGGTAACGGGCCGATTCCGGGTTATGTGCCACATCGGTGTAAATCAAGGGTTGCTGGCTAAGCTGCATAAACCGCCCTTCGACTTGTAACGCATCCAAAGTTTGCTTTACAAGCTCGGCATCGGGCAATAAATTAAGCCTGGCAAGGACGGTTAATGCTGTTGCGACGTTTTGTGCAGGAATGGCAGGCTGCGCCAATGTCAGGTCGTGCTCACCATATTGCCAACGTAACCCATCGGGCAAGGGCGTAAAGTGGAAATCGCGTTTTGACAGAATAAGTTCAGCGTTAATTTCCTCACCATAGTCCGTCACCGTATGCGGAATGTTCAGGTCACCTACAATTGCAGGCGTGCCTGTGCGGAAAATACCCGCTTTGTCATAGCCCACGAGCTCACGTGTATCACCCAGGTACTCTTTATGATCGAGATCTATGGTGGTGATCACACTGGCATAAGGTGTAACAATATTGGTGGCATCAAAACGCCCACCCAGACCCACTTCAAGGAGCACGTAATCCACTGCGTGCTGCTTAAACAGCCATAATGCTCCCAATGTGCCGTACTCAAAGAACGTCAGCTCAACCTCTCCACGACCCTGACCCAATGCATAGAAGGCTTCAACATGTGACTGATCAGGTAAGGTGTTACCATTGATCCGAACGCGCTCGTTATAGTGGATTAAGTGCGGGGAGGCATACGTACCAACACTGTAACCTTGTGCCAGCAACATGGCTTCAAGGCAACGCGCCGTGGTGCCCTTGCCATTGGTGCCACCAATGAGAATGATTTTACTGCTGCTATTGAGCAGATCGATATTGTTGGCAGCCTGCGCTACGCGCTCCAGGCCCATTGCAATGTTGGCGGGATGTAACTGCTCTAAATAACAAAGCCAATCATTTAGAGTCGATGATTGGCTTGGTGTGGTCTTTGACATAGTGCGCTCAAATTAAAAAATTTACGCTACTCTATGCTCTTGTTCTGTAGAAGGCAAGTTCATGAACTTGGCCAGAATACGTGCCAGTGAGTCACGCATTTCACGACGGTCGATGATCATGTCGACAGCACCGTGCTCCAGCAGGAATTCGCTGCGCTGGAAACCTTCAGGTAGAGTTTCACGTACCGTTTGCTCGATAACGCGAGGGCCCGCAAAACCAATCAATGCTTTAGGTTCAGCCACGTTGATGTCGCCCAGCATAGCCAGTGACGCGGATACACCACCCATAGTCGGGTCAGTCATGACTGAAATAAACGGTAAGCCACGCTCACTCATCTTAGCCAAAGCTGCACTGGTTTTAGCCATCTGCATCAACGACATCAGAGCTTCCTGCATACGTGCACCACCTGACGCTGAAAAACAAACCAGCGGCATATTATGCTCAAGACACTCGTTCACAGCATCGACGAAGCGGGCACCAACAACAGAGGCCATTGATCCACCCATAAATGAAAACTCAAACGCGACGGCAGCAACCGGGATACCTTTAAGGGTACCTTTCATGGCCACCAGGGCATCTTTCTCGCCACTGACTTTTTGTGCCGAAGTAATACGATCTGAGTACTTTTTCGAATCTTTAAACTTGAGTACGTCCTTTGGTTCGTGCTGCGTACCCAGCTCGACGCGACCACCATCGTCTAAGAAACTCTCCAGACGCTTACGCGCACTGATCCGCATGTGATGATCACACTTAGGACAAACATGTAGTGACTTTTCCAACTCCGCTTTGTACAGGATTGAATCGCAGTCTGTACATTTTGCCCAAACGCCTTCAGGGATCTCTTTTTTGCCCGTCGATTTAGCCGTTTTAGGTAAGATTTTTTCTAACCAACTCATTTGCAACTCTCTTAGTGCTCAGTCTGTGTCGCTCTCTGCAGATAGCAGATATATTTTCTCAATTAAAACATGATTAAGACATCAGTGATATAAAAAACTGGTCTTAGTTGTATCAAATGATTAAGACGCTCGCGCTCAGTTTCGCTTTAGTCATTATTTAACTAAATTAACGAATAGTCACATCTGGTAAGAACAGCGGCCCGGCAGGCGTTGACGGGACCTGCCAACGTTCAGGGTAATCTACATCGACCAGGTACAAGCCATTCGGTTTCGCAGTCGCACTGGCCTGAGTACGGTCTTTAATACGTAATAACTCGGCCATCCACTCTGGCGGGTATTTGCCCACCCCAATATCCATCAAACATCCCGTGATATTGCGCACCATGTGATGCAAAAACGCATTGGCTTTAACATCAATAACAATATAGTCGCCAAACCGATCGACCTGTAAATGATGAATATTACGACACGGCGAATTTGATTGGCAATGCACTGCCCGAAAAGAGGAGAAATCATGCTCACCAATCATCACAGGGCAAGCTGCCTGCATAAGCTCTGCATCCAGCGGGTGGTAGTAATGGGTCACGCCACTGCGTAAAATGCCCGGACGATTGACACTGTTGTAAATCACATAGCGATAGCGTCTGGCCGTTGCACTAAAACGGGCACTGAACTCTTCATGGACCGGTGTGGCGTAGCGCACAGCAATGTCGTCAGGTAGTTGAGAGTTCACTCCGAGTGTGAATGCTTTCATATCCCTTTCAGCATGGGTATCGAAATGGATGACCTGACCAGTGGCATGCACACCCGCATCTGTTCGCCCGGCACAGACCACGTCAACCTTGTGATTACAAATGTTAGACAGGGCTGTTTCCAGCTCCTCCTGAACACTATTTACATTGCACTGACGTTGCCAGCCACTATAATTTCCGCCATTGTATTCAATCCCCAAAGCTACACGCATAAACTACTCAAACTCTCATTTCGAACTTAGCCGCGCATTTTATGCGATCGCCGCCGATAATACCAACTTCATCGTCCCACTCGTGGCAAACGACTTATTTGATCTGCTGTTGGAGTGCCAGCGCTTCAGCCTGTACCGACTCAGGCCCATCAGAAAGAATTTCCTCGACCGCGTTTTGCGCTGAATCAAAATCACCAATTTCAATGTAGGCGCGAACCAGGTCGAGCTTGGCAGCATAACCATCTTCTTCCAGATCAACATCTGTGGCATTTTCACCGGCTAGTAGCTCTTCAAAGTCCCCCAATCCCACATCCATATCCGGAGATTGATAAGGCTCTTCCTGTGCAGGTTCATCTTCGCTTTGCGAAAGCAAATCGTCTATCTCCAGGAAGTCCCCTTCTGCCGCAGCCGTTTCGGTGTCGACGAAATCACTGTCGGCTGGTTCATCGATATTCTCAATTTCCAGATCCTGTGCCAACTCTTCACTCAGTAACGCGTCAAAATCCAGCTCTGGTTCTTCTGACAAGGCCACTTCAGAGGTATCCGGTTCTGCCGATTCATCGAGTAAGGCACTGAAATCAGTGTCATTGAGCTCTGCAAGAAACTCATCTTCGATGGCCGCTTCGTCAATATTAATTTCGGGCTCTGGCGTTTCTTCTGTATCATCCTCGTCGGCCAGCTCTCCAAGCTCATCCAAAAATGCCTCTGGCTCTTGTGCGAGTGCGGGTTCTTCAGACGCTTCGGCTTCTTCTGGGTTGCTTTGGGCCAGTTCGGCTAAATCGTCATCCGTGAGCATCAGGTCGGATAAATCATCCTCCAAATCTTCAAGTTCCAGTTCCCCTTCAGGCTCCGACGCCATGGCACTGAGCGCATCTTCTTCATTGAATTCAGGGAAGTCTTCTTCTGCCAGCACATCATTCGCAAGCTCCGCTTCTTCTGAGAGGGTCTCTTCTGCCGCTGCGGGCTCAGCCTCCATCGCTTCTAGCGCATCGTCTTCTTCGAATGCCGGGAAGTCTTCGTCTGCCAGCATGTCATCCGCTAACAACTCTTCTGCTTCGACTGCTTCTGAAAGAGCCTCTTCTGCCGCTGCTGGCTCGGCCTCCATCGCTTCAAGGGCATCGTCTTCTTCGAATGCCGGGAAGTCTTCGTCTGCCAGCGTGTCATCCGCTAGCAACTCTTCTGGTGTTTCAACTTCTTCTGAAGAAGCCTCTTCTGCCGCTGCTGGCTCGGCCTCCGTTGCTTCTAGCGCATCGTCTTCTTCGAATGCCGGGAAGTCTTCGTCTGCCAGCGTGTCATCCGCAAGCTCCTCCGCTGCTGGCTCGGCCTCAATCGCTTCAAGGGCATCGTCTTCTTCGAATGCCGGGAAATCTTCTTCTGCCAACGTGTCTTCCGCTAGCAACTCTTCTTCTGCTTCGACTTCTTCTGAAAGCGCTTCTCCTGCCGTTGCTGGCTCAGCCTCCATTGCTTCTAGCGCATCGCCTTCTTCAAACGACGGGAAATCTCCGTCTGCCAGCGCATCATCCGCTAGCTCCGCTTCTTCTGCTTCGACTTTTTCTAAAGGTACCGCTTCTGCCTCGGGCTCCGCCGCTGCTGGCTCGGCCTCCATCGCTTCAAGGGCATCGTCTTCTTCGAATGCCGGGAATTCTTCATCTGCCAGCGCCTCATCCGCTAACAGCTCTTCTTGTGCTTCGATCTCTTCTGCTAGTGTGTCTTCTGCCGCAGATGGCTCTGCTTCCATCGCTTCAAGGGCGTCGCTCTCTTCGAATGCCGGGAGGTCTTCATCCGCCAGCACGTCATCCGCCAGCACGTCATCCGCTAGCTCCGCTTGTTCTGCTTCGACTGCTTCTGAAGGGGCCTCTTCTGCCTCCGGCTCCGCCGCTGCTGGTTCAGCCTCCATTGCTTCGAGCGCTTCGCCTTCGTCAAATGCCGGGAAGTCTTCATCTGCCAGCGCCTCATCCATTAAATCGTCAGCAAGTGAGGTGTCTTCCTCTACACTCTCTGCGGCTGGGTCCACACTCTGCTCATTATCCCCTTCCAGCTCTATCTCAAAATCGGGCCCATCCAGATCATCAAAGTCACCACTGAAATCCAGTAAATCATCACCATCTTCGTCCAGTTCATCATCGAGTAAACCAGCTGTTTCATCTTGCTCCAGACTTTGCGCGAGTGCTCTTTCAGTCTCACTGACTGCCGACTCAAGGTCATCATCCAGAGAAATCACTTCCTCTTCTGATTCGTCCATCTGCAATTCAGGATAACTGCTCAGTTCTTCGCTGGGTGTGACGGGATCAAGTTCGGTGAGCTCTTCATCTTCGGACAAGTCTATATCTTCGTCGGCGAGTGGATCATCACCAAGGTCAATCTCTACGTCGTTGTCCAGCGCGGTGTCAAAGTTATCCGTTTCAGCTTCGAGCGCTTCCAGTAAGTCATCAACATTTTGCAACTGAGGCGGCGCCTGAGTTTCAGCTTCTTCTGATGGGTGCACCAACTCCTCGGCAAACTCATCAAGTAACTCATCTTCCGTTTCAGCTAACGCGGGTTCATCCGGTTCTGCAACTGGATCAGCGACCTCTAGATCTAATTCAACAGGGCCTTCGGCCTTATCGTGCAATGACTGAAGATCGGCTTCCTCTTCAAGCATACCATCCAGGTGACCCGCACCAGTCGACGAAATAGCCTCAGGTTCTTCCTCGAGTAAGCTGTTCAGATCAACTGGCTCTTCTGTCAGTAATTCGTCTTCAAGCGCTGCATCAGGCTCTTCTTCTAGCAAACCATCGAGGTCATCCGGCACTTCTGTTAGCAGCTCATCTTCCAGCGCTGCGTCAGGCTCTTCCTCTAACAAACCATTGAGGTCATCCGGTTCTTCCGTCAGCAATTCTTCTTCCGGCGCTGCGTCAGGCTCTTCTTCTAACAAACCATCCAGATCATCCGGTTCTTCTGCTAGGTCCTGCACTAGGTCAACACGGTGTAAACATCATGGAATTCTGTAAAGCGTTCAACGCACGTACAGAATCTATCGAGAAAGGCGCACCGGTTCCTGTAATCATTTCTGTTTACAACGACCGTTC
>NZ_JACEQV010000040.1:0-28151 GCF_015356275.1 Pseudoalteromonas sp. PPB1
GTTATAGTCACTCAGTTCAGTTGAGACTCTAAATTTTTGTGCGTCATTCAGTAAAACTGAAATCCGCTGTTAGAACTCAATCTGTACGAGTGCCCACACAGATGATTGCTTCATATTTTTAAAGAACGGTGCGACTTAATGTCGCCGCGCTGTTAGCGCTGAGGGTTGTGCATTCTAATCACTTCCCATCTTATGTCAATACTTAATTTTGAAAAATTTCAGAACCAAGTTTTATTTGACTCCCAACTCGTTGGCTCGTTGCTTTTCAGCGTTGTGCCCCGTGTCGGTGGATGCGCATTATAGGGAAATCGAAACCCAGCGCAAGCGCTTTTTAGCACTTTTTTGGATTAATTTTTTACCCCAAAAAACCGCACAAGCACCGCACAAGTTACCCACAAAAACCTGTGGATAAGACAATAATATTTAGAGTTGAACGCGGTCCTGTGGTAAATTACGCCACCTTATTTACCCGTTCTGCTATATCTATAATAAGGGTCGTAATCCAATGGCTGACTTTTTTAATACAATAAGCGGCTTGCTGTGGGGTCATATACTTATATACCTATTAATTGCAGCAGGTGTTTTCTTTACCCTCCGACTGGGTTTCATTCAGTTCACCCAATTCCCATACATGATTAAAG
Organism: Pseudoalteromonas sp. PPB1; assembly: GCF_015356275.1. NCBI lineage: Bacteria > Pseudomonadati > Pseudomonadota > Gammaproteobacteria > Alteromonadales > Pseudoalteromonadaceae > Pseudoalteromonas > Pseudoalteromonas sp. PPB1. The sequence continues at coordinate 642 of NZ_JACEQV010000040.1, forward strand.
TGATGGCAAACAGCCGAAGCGGCGCCAAAGACGGCATCTCTTCTTTTCAGGCTTTTTGTACTTCCCTTGCCGCCCGGGTAGGAACCGGTAATATGGCCGGTGTTGCTGTTGCACTCTATTTAGGTGGACCAGGTGCTATTTTTTGGATGTGGCTCATCGCGCTAATCGGCATGGCGACAAGCTTTGCAGAAAGTGCACTGGCTCAGCTATACAAAACCAAAGACGATGAAGGCAACTTCCGTGGTGGTCCTGCTTATTATATGGAATATGGCCTGAACAAACGTTGGATGGGTGTACTCTTCTCTTTATGCCTTATCCTGGCGTTTGGCTTAGTGTTTAATGCCGTACAGGCGAATTCGATTGCCGCAGCATTTGAAGTTGCCTTTGACGTACCTAAATACGTAATGGGCCTTTTGCTAGTTTGTGGTTCGGCATTTATTATCTTTGGTGGCCTTAAAACCATAGCAAGATTTGCCGAGCTAGCCGTGCCCTTTATGGCTATCGCCTATTTATTACTGGCCATCGTTGTATGTGTCATGAACGCCAGCCAATTACCTGACGTCTTTATGCTGATCATCAACAGTGCGCTTGGTTTTGAACAAGCCGCAGGCGGTGCCGTAGGTTATGCTGTGATGCAGGCCATGATCCAGGGGATTAAACGCGGCCTGTTCTCTAACGAAGCCGGTATGGGTAGTGCTGCAAACGCCGCAGCAAGCGCAACGCCAAATCCAAATCACCCAGCTTCACAGGGCTATGTTCAGATGCTTGGCGTATTTGTTGATACCATTGTTATCTGTAGTGCCACAGCGGCACTTATTCTGTTATCAAACCAGCTTGTGCCAGAATCTGGTGTAACGGGTATTCAGTTAACACAGGCTGCACTGGTTGAGCATGTCGGTGACTGGGGCGCGATTTTTGTCGCCATCGCTATCCTGTTCTTTGCCTTCACGTCCATTGTCGCTAACTATAGTTATGCAGAAACCAACTTACTGTTCCTTGAGCACAACCATCCTAAAGGCCTATTTATCTTCCGAGCCTGTGTACTGGCTATGGTGATGTTTGGTGCGGTCGGCGAGCTTGGTTTGATCTGGACACTTGCTGACATCTCGATGGGCCTGATGGCCATCGTCAACGTAGTTGCATTGTTCATGTTATCTGGCATTGTTATCTGGTTAGCTAAAGACTACCGTGCCCAGCTTAAACAAGGCAAAACCCCTGTTTTTGACCCTTCACAAAAACCTGAAGTGTTAAAGACTCTGCCTAAAGGTATCTGGCACAAGTAACCCGTTACCGAGGTAGCAGCCAATGCTACCTCCCCCTCTTTTTCCTTCCTCTGCAAATAAACTGTGCAACAAATCCGCAGCCAAACCAATTAAGTACAAATAACATTCAATTGAAACAATTACTTATTGCCTTTCATCAAAAAATCATTATAGTGAACCCCAAGTCGGCATATAGCGCAGCTTGGTAGCGCACTGTCATGGGGTGTCAGGGGTCGCAGGTTCAAATCCTGCTATGCCGACCATTCTTTCTCACACCACCAGCAATCTGCGCTTTAATCTCCCTTATTGCTCCTAAAACATATTTTTTGTTAATTCGGTTTTCCGCCTTCTTTGGTCGATGTAATGTTCATACCCACAATCACAAACTCTGCTTCAACTGGCGCGACGGCTCTGTGCTCTGCGCCTTTTGGTACGATAAACATATCTTGTGGCTTCAGCTCGATGGTTTTATCTCTGAGTTCAATGTTTAACTGGCCCTGATACAGGATGAACAACTCGTCCTGATCGTCATGTTTGTGCCAGTTTGTTGCGCCCAGTCCTTTGGCAACCTTATATAACTGGCCATTGGCCTCACCAAGCACGCGTTGTGACCAATGCTCTGTTACCGATGCGAGAGCCTCGCTTATATTTATTTTGTTATCCATACTCGTCACCATTTAAAAGGTGAAGGGGGCTAAGCCCCTTCAGGTTTGTGTTATTTGCTTTTAGGCTTATCGTCAAAGGCCGGGAAAGCCGGGAATGAATCAAGTTGTGTTTCGGCCGGGAAAGAAATCACGGTACGGCCATTCACTTTGATTGTTTCATCGGCGCCGTCTCTGGTTAATATGGTGCCCAGCACTAAGCCTTCACCAAACTCTTCACTCGACAGGAAGCTTTGCAACCTGAAGCCGTCTTCATCTGAAACCGCAGGAACGCGCGAGCGATAGTCAATAACCAGTTCTTTTTTCGGTTTTCCCTTTTTGTTCGTTACCAGAATATTGTAACTGCCGAACAGGAACTGATCACCCGGCTTGGCTAAACGACCCGTCATCTCGCCGGCCATGTGGACTCCCTGAGGATCGGTGATCGTAAGGTTAAAACCGCCATCGCGAATGATCCAGCCTTCGCCTTTTGCTTTCATGCCGGTGGCAATTTGCAGTCGATACTCAAAATCCGGATTCAAAGTAAAGCTGTTGAACGTGGCGCGATTATTTGCGACCAGATCATCGGCAACCAGTCCAAACCGTTCAAGGTAAAACGTTTTTGCCAGCTGCGCGACTTCAGCAATTTCAGCATCTGTACGGCCCATGATCTCCTTCTGGAAAAACTCACCATCACAGATCAGGCCATCACAGTTAATAACCCCCGGATGAGGCTCTGGGTTATGCTTATCAATGGTGCCTGTTCCCATCAGAACGAGTACGGATTCAAACCCGTCTGGCGTTGTCACCCCTTTCTTTGCCATCGCAGCCCCACTGGTGAGCAGCAAACCTGTGGCCAGTGCGACGGTCCATTTTTTTATTGAGCTTACGTAATTATGTTTCATGACTTTTCCTTAATAAATTTATGAGTAATTAAAATTCTGTTTATTACGCCACCGCCCTGCCCGGGCCTGACGTAGCAAAGTAATTGACTTGTTTTAAGATGCGATACAGCTCGCCCGGTTTTGGCTCACCCACTTTAATGTGTTTGGGGAACAGTAAAGCGCCCGACTGAGCAGCCTGTACCGCAATCCCTAATTGCGTGTGACCCAGTAATTGCCCGACTTCAACTTCAGTAAAGTTCTGCAGCCCGGCATGTAACTGCACATATTCTTGCGGATACGCCTCAATATGCGACCAGGTCCACATTGGATTTACTTGTTTCGGGGCCTGTGATTTAACTTCTGTCCAATTTTCAACAGCAGCCACTGCGCGTTTAGCAGCCAATATCCCCAGCTTAATGCCTTGTTGGTCGAATCCTTTTTGGCTTAGTTCCAGCGCAATCGACACACACCCGCAATGGGTACCAAATTCATCACACCGCATGCCCCCGAGCGTACTTGCTATTGACTGTTTGTGGGTGATCACCGGTAGCGCGTTGTCTACTGCATGCGCAAACAGTGCAGCGAGTCGATTATATTGATACACAAAAAACGGCGTATTGGTCGGCTCTATTGTCTGGTGAAAATCCAGGATAAACCGGGAGTTTCTGACAATGGGCTCCAGTTGTTTTGCTCTTTGTGACTCAAGGCTATCGTGCGCCTGAGTGTTAAAAGTGCGATTAATATCCTGTTCCAGATAACGTTTACCTGCTTTAGCCGCGGCGACGTTACCCAATAAAAATGTGATCCGTAAATCCGGGGTTAACTGACCATTGTCAATCTCCTGGCATAAGGCATTTAGTACTGCCAGTCCGCCCACTTCATTACCGTGGTTCAGTGCGATAAGGGTCAGGTCGCTGTGGAAACTGCCGTCTTCCGATTCACTTCCTTTCGGCACCAGAGTAAATCCCCATTCATCAATTTGCTCTACTGAAAAATTGCCCAGCGTCTTTGCGCTTCGAAACGCACTGAACCTTGCCAGCGCCTGTTCTACCTGTTTGTCCATGGTTTTCTCCTCATTCCCTGGGCGCGGCAAGCGCAACCTGGCACTCAAACGCACTGCGCGTCATCTCATATAAATGGGCTTCAATCGGTCGGCCGAATATGGGGAGTTCATAAGTGCATTCACCAACCTGTTTAATCTTGAGCGTTTGCTTTAGTTTGTTCGCTGCTCGGTTATTTTTCGGCGTTTTAAAGAGGATCCGCTGTAATGGCAAGTGCTCGAAGTACCACTGCATGGCCTTTACGTAAGACACTTTGCCGATGCCCAGACCACGAAATTCCGAAGTCCAGATACTGGCATGCATTACCCCACTTTCCTGTTCAACTATGTCCGTTAATTCATGTACGCCGATGGCCTGTCCCTGATACTCAATAGTCAACAAACTACATGCCTGGGGCATCTTGTTGAGTACATATTGCAGTTGTTCACGCATTTTGTGCGCAGGTATCAACCGCTGCCGGTCAACCCCCAAATCTTCAAGAAAGGTGTTCTCGGGGTTGTGCCAGTAAGCAATATGCTGGTCTATATCCGACTCCTGAAATGCCCTGACCCGGACACTTTTCCATAAATCTTGCACGACGCGCTCCTTATCCGCTTGGTTCCTTGGCTATTAAGCAATGAACTCATTAATCGTTTCGATAAACTCAGCTGGTGAATTTAAATATGCCAGGTGTGCGCCTGGTAACGTCACCTGACGACACATCTGGGGCACTTCACTGCGTACAACCCAACTGTGTACTTGCGGTGGATCAACCAAGGCATCCTCGTCCCAAGCCACCGTATGGATCGGCACTGCCAGCTTGATGGTGTTATCAATTTCCCACTCCTCTTTGCAGCAAATATCTGCCAGTAAGTACGGAAGTACCAAAGACATAAGCTTTTTATTTTGTGCGTACTGCTCACTGATGTACTGACGCTCGATAAACACCGACAATACGGCATCCATATCCGCAATATTGACACCTTGCAGAATACGGCGTTTTTTTAAAGCGCTGGCTGACAAAATCACCCGTTGCAGTTCAGGTAAAAGTGCGTGCTTAGTGCAAAATGCCGCAGTTTCATAAGCGAGCACGGCACCAAAGCTATGACCATAAAAACTGGTTGGCACCGCCGGCAACTCTGCAACTGCCGCGGCAATCTCACATACCAATACCTGAATGTCGTTTACTGGTGTTTCCTTCACCCGCTCACACCGTCCTGGTAATGCAACGGCAATGATCTCTACGTTTGAGGGCAGAAGGTCTCGCCATTTAACAAAATCAACGTGGCTGGCACCGGCGTGCCCAAAACAAATCACCCTTGCAGACGAAGTGCCCCCAGAGCTAATGTGTTTCAACCACATTACGCAGCCTCCTTAACAAACTGAACCAGATCCTGTATACACTCACGCACATAGAACTCTTGCATTGGTAAAGCAATGTTGAAAGTAGATTCAATCTCACTCACTATCATCACTGCCTGCATGGAACTGATATTTAAATCATTAATCTGCGTATCCAGAGCAAGTGCCGGTACATCCTTTACCAGCGAAGCGACTATGCTTAAAACCTTTTCTTGTGTTTGCATTTCAACTCTCCTTTTCGAGCGAATTAAGCTTCTCACTTGCCTGTGAACACATCAGAGCAATGCTACGAAGTAAGAAGCTTCACGACGCGATACAATGACTTAGCGCTCAAAGCTAAACCCATTCAGGCTCTCATCCAGAACTCGGTTATGGCTATCATTACGCTCACCGGATACTGAAACCACGCCATACCTTTCAAGTGACAGTTCACTGCCGTACTCTGTGACTGAATCAGTGTCAGGGTAAATATCGACCGCAGCAGGCACATAGCGCGCAGCAAAGCCCAGTCGAGTTTGGTCTTTTGTGATATTTGGTAATGATGAGTGCATCAGGGTTGACCAGAAAATCACGAACTGACCGGCTTTCATTTTGATTGGTACGGCCTGAGACTCATCCGGCTTCCAGCTTGGGTCCTTTTGCAGGTTGCGATAGTCATAGCCAAAGAATCCGCGTTTTACACCGTCTTTTTCAAGTGCGTTCACTTCATCAGGTGTATATTCCATGTCTTTTGATTCGTCGTAGTACATTTCTTCATGTGTACCCGGAATGAAGCACAAGCAGCCTACTTCTTCAGACACATCTGTCAGTGCAGTCCATACGGTGATTGCACCACCAAAGTCGCTTTCACCTGGCCATCTGATTTGAGGCGCGCCAGATGCGTGAGAAAAGGTATCTGCCTGGTGCCAATCTGTGCCTTCATCACCCGGATATTTAGGGAACATCTCTGAACGCCAGCAGATTAAATCCGGGCCCAGAATTGAATTTACCTTGTTAACTATAATTGGATTCATAACGTGTTCGCTGAGCGCGTCAATATCCAGGTGACGGTCATAGCCAGATACTACGCTGGTGTGATCCAGGTCATAGGCGGCATTTTTACGGTCAAACATTTTGGCACGGATATTCTTGTACTTCTCAAGAATTTCGTCTCGCTCATATAGGTCAAATGGACCGATATAACCGTTTGTACGCATTTGTTGGACTTCTTCTTCAGTTAGATAAAAGCTCATTGTATTTTCCTTAATAAAAATTTGATTAAATTGGTTTATTTAAATAAGTTTGGTTTTAGTTGATGTTAATTAAATCAGTTTGTTTGCGCTGCATACTGGTAAAGGTTGACCCAGTCACCTAAAGTCGAATTAGCCATTAACTCGGATGTTTCGACCGTGCAGTTCAGCGCTTGCTCAACTTCCATCTGAAAGTTAACCACTGCCAGAGAGCTTATCCCAACTGAGAAAAAGTCTGTCTTTTCGTCAATCTCGATACCACTAAATGTGGTCTGTGCTTTTTCCAGCACAATGTCTTTAACTAGATTACTGTTTTGCATATTACACCTCGATAAGTTGATTTTTGGCGATTTTGCCATTTTTGTTTAAGCTAAACTTTTCTTTTACTTCAATAATATCTGGCACCATATAAGGTGAAATCATAGTTGCCAGTTCTTGTTTTATTAATTTCGATGACACAGGCTTTTTAGTCGTTACCTTTGCACTCAAAGCATTATTTCCTGCATGATCTTTAATTAAGTGAACAAACGCATTTTCTATATAGTCGAGCTGATACAGTTTCTCTGTAACAAACTCCATAGATACCCGGTATCCACGTACTTTAACCAGATTATCTTCTCTCCCCAGGAAATGAATTCTTCCGTTTAAGCGTTTCACTTTATCGCCAGTGCGATAAATCAGCCCTGAGGAGATTTTTTCGTTATAGAAAAATGCATTGTCTTTATCTCTGTCACCAACATACCCCAGTGCAACACCGTCACCGTAGGCATACAAAATCCCTGACTCACCATCACTCACATGCTCCAGCTCGTCGTCCAAAATTGCGATATGAGTGCCTCTAATTGGATAACCTATCGGGACATTGTCTTGTGGTAAGGTCACGTCATCCATGACATAACAACATGTAAACGTTGTATTCTCTGTCGGGCCGTAGCCATTGATTACAGTCAGATCCGGACAAGTATTCAGCACGGAGCGGATCACTGCGCTACTGAGTACATCTCCACCGGCAAGGATGGCCCGCAATGGCCGAAACACCTCAGGGCGGTTCGCACCCAACATGTGAAATAACCCAGATGTAAGCCAAGCAATAGTCGCCTTCTTAACTGCGACGTTACGCATAAACCTGGTAGGACTAAACTCAGCACCATCAATAATGAGTCTTGCGCCATTTAATAACGCGCCCCATATCTCAAAGGTCGCAGCGTCAAACGAAATATCAGCCGTCATGTAAATCGCATCCTCTGGCGTGATTTGGATATAATCACTGTCTACGACCAGACGCTGGATGGCTCTGTCAGGTACTCTGACGCCTTTGGGTCTGCCTGTTGAACCCGATGTATACATAATGTAGGCACACGCTTCACGACTGCGGGTAACCCCGGGTGCAGATTGCGTGGGTTGCTGAGCCAGCATGTCCACAATATCAAGCACCTCAATGCCCATTCCTGGAAGTGATGTAACATCTGTACAAATCACAAAACGTGCCTGAGTTTCTTGCAACATAAAACTGAGGTCCGACTCATTAAGCTTGTTCGACACCGGCAGATAAGTCGCACCGACTCGCAACAATGCCAATACAGCCGTGATAAACTCAATGGAGCGTTCAAGTTTTATCAATACGACATCCTGCTGCGTAATTCCCTGCTCTGATAAAACCGCAGCGAGCTGCTCCACCGATTGATATAAAGTGCGATAACTAAGCTGTTGTGTGTCGCTGTCCAGCGCAATGCGGTCTGGATGTTGTGCGACGCTTAACTCAAACTGCGCGTAAACATTCTCTGCTGCTGATTTCATGAGAAATATCCTTTTTTAATTTCTGTAAAATGCCTGTTTCAGGGCGACAAAACGCGTAGTGGTCACCAAACTTCCCTTTGACCAGCGTGCTGTTTTTCAGCGCATTGCTTATTACCACTGACGTGTCCGTGCCGACGTGCTTGTCTTCATCGGAGCAATACACATAAACGTGTTTCTCAAGCTGCTTCGCATCATCCAGATAATCGTGACTCACAAAGTCCAGATAATTCAAAGCATAACGATGCAAATACAATTCATTGAAGTAAGGTTTATTGAAAAATCTCGCTTCATCCGCAACCTGACTGGCAAAACCCGCATCCGACATTTTGTCGCTTAACATAGTGCTAAACGCTCGGCTTTTGGCAGCCATTCTCAACAAAGTATCCACTTCAAAGTAATGCGCTGGCACCTCGTACTCTTTACTTCTTTCAGCCAAAGCGTATTCGCCAAAAACCAAAAACAGGGCCTGATAATTGTCACTTCGCGCTGCAAAGTGCAGTGCCACGGCAGCGCCGGAGCAGTAACCCACAATCACAGGTTCGTGCAACGCGTATTCTTCAATCAGTTGCTCTAAGTCCGCAGCATGTGACGCCATGGTCAGTGCCTGAACTTGCAATTCATCGTTGTCGTCCAAAATATGACGGCTTTGCCACGTATACAGGTTGCATGTCTGATCCAGGCTCGCAATGAAGCTGTTAGCCGCCTCCAGTTCAGTGCCAAAGGGCAAAACCAGAATCACATCAGGCCTGTTTTCGACCCGCTCGGTGTGCATACTGAGTATTGGCACGCCCCCATTTATGAATTTTTTCATTAATGTTTTCATAATTTACTCAGTCGAATATGCGCCAGCCGTCTTGCTTGATAAAGAACGAGCCGATAGTTTTACGTAACGTGTCACACGTCTGAATACCATGCATTTTGCGACAATTAAAAATACACAGTTCACCTACTTCCGGGTTAATCTCCATACTTTCGAACTGCGCCAGGAATTCCATCCCCTGTGCTTCATCCTTGCCATACAGCGCAATAAACTCATCCAACTCACTGCGGCTACTTGGCAAATAATCCCACATTACAAAACCAGCTTCGTTTGCTGCATTTTGTACCGTGATAAAGGCAGCTGTTTGCGGGTAACTGGTTTTAATTGGCCAGCTATCATTTGCCCGTGCATAAGAAATAGAGTCCGCATGGGGTGCAAAGCTAAAGTTCTTTTCAGTTGAAGGTGGATACTCACGTTGCGATGCAATCAGCATTTCACGCCCGGGTTCCACTTCCAGTGTTTTTGCGCTCAAACCCTGTTCAAAAAACTCAAAGTAAGGCGTTTGCTTAAGCGCTGCGTTAACCACATTTGCCGAGTTAAAATAAAGCTCAGACGTCGCCTGATATTCCTCATTGGTAGCCCGTTGCAACTTGCCCAGTGTCATACCGCTTGTCATGATACCGGTGTGATAGCGGTGGCCATTCATTGCCAGATCGGCATGCTTTCCCCACCATAATTCAACACCTTGCTGCGACTCTACCTGTAATAAAATGACAGCGTATTCACCGCCATGTACAAGATTAAACGCGTGCTCAAGTGATAAAGAGTCCGTTTTCGCAGTGCCGTCAAAATCGTAAATTCTTGCCTTAAATTCTTTCATGCTTCCCTCACCCCTAGTGACTATGTGTTTTTCCACTACTTGCTCTCTCACCTGCAAGCGTTTTTTATTCCAAAACTTAACCAGATGTGTGTTGCTCTGGATTGGTATTTAAGTTGCCATAAAGTATCTTAAACCGTCAAGTCTTTACGTAAATTATTTTTATGTAAAGTTACTTTGATTTAAGTTAACTCAGAGAGAAAGTTAAAATGAAAGCAACAATGCACTCATTGAGTTAGCCAATGTCATAGCAAACTTAAAATTTAAATGATTGATTAGTAATAATTAATTAAATTAAAGTAAGAACTAAGGCAGCAGTATTGATGCAGTTTTCTACGTAATGTAGCCAGGGAGTTTTTTTATGATTTCTTGGGTGGGTATGTGTATCAGGATGGAATTCCGCGGTATTTATCAACTACTCGGCTGCTGCTTCTGCGACTGAGTGTAGACAACAATGATAAAGTAACTTCGCAAAATTGGCGTTCAAAGCCTGTATGCTGGCCTTGTTTGATCCGTAAATGATTGGAATTCTGTCATGCAGGCAACATTTCTCAAACGACAGAGCTTTCTCTATCGGCTCGACTCCGAATATCGACACGTATCCACACTTTGGCCTGAGCAAGCGAGCACTCTCCGCCAAAATTTATAGAGGCAATAGTAACCATCCTGATCTGTATTGCTTTTCAAATAAAACGAGATCTCACCCGTGAGATCTCCTACATAACTGTTAAATGCTCGCTTGCATGCCTGCTATTTATGAATCTTTATCAATTCAATCACTCATGTTCGGCTAACCCTGCTGGGCCTATATCTTTTGAGGCACGCGAGTCAGGCTTAGTCAATCACCTCGGTTTCTGCTACATTGTTATTACTCAAAACAATCTTATCGATTGAGCAAACCCGGTCCTGAGACAACGCAAATTTAATACACTCAAACACGTTTCGGGCACTCAGGTATCTCAATTGCGTATGTGATCTGCGCTCATTCCATTGAACGTCATCTAACGGCGATGGATTATCAAAGTTAGGCGGATACACCGAAATTACGCGCACCCCTTGCCCTTTCATACGTTGGCGAAGCCTGTCCGCAAAAGTGGATTGAGCTGACTTAGCCGCACCAAATGCTTCGTTGGCGGTCGAGTGTATATTGTTGTTTAAGCTGGCTGTACTATTAACAAAAATGATGTCGGGTGATTTCGAGTTTTTGAGCAATGGCAGGAAATGTTTAGTCATCAGGATACTGCCTGTAGCGGTTGAATTTATCGTTTCAACTATGTCTTCGTCATCAACATCGGTAAGGTGGCCCTCGAGCCAGTAAGATGCATTGTTAATGAGAATGTCAATGTCATCTGATATTTCCCGAACGTCATGTGCAAACTTTTCGATCTCGGCAGGATTGCTAACATTCACCTGAAATGTCGATATTTTTGCACCGGGGACCACTTCCCTGACCAGCTTAGCTGTCGCGTTCACTTTCTCGAGCGTCCTGGCAGACAAAAAAAGTTCAGCCCCCATCTGCGCAAACAGTATAGACAGAGTTTGTCCAAAGTCCGGGCTTGCACCCGTAATCACAACCTTTTTATTCTCAAAATTCATTCGTTCTTTCCTGGTTAAATGAAATAAAGCAAGCCTCACCCCAGCGCGGAGCAAGGCATATTCGGTTCTTGTTATCATTCCATACAAGTGGCAAACACCTGATTTGTATCATAAAAGATATCCGCATAAAACCGCTCAGCGTTAAACCGATACACTTAAGTAATATATTAATAAAATACGGGGTTTCCTGGGTTCCTGGCGAATTAAGTACATCAGATACACTTTTGATCGTCATGCAAAGACCAACAATAAAATACTGTTCAGGGTCTTTCTGAATCTATTCGGCTAAACATGACGGGCTGCAAAGGAACATTGACTACCAACCTACACAAATAACAGGGCCAGAATCATTACTCACACCTTTGTAGTAACAATAAAACGGCCAGCTCTGATTAACACATCTGACTTGTACCTTTTTTAGATCTTTCACAAACTTGGTTCAGGTGCTTAAAAACGTTGATTGAATTCCTGTGTTTGTCAATGAGGATGCCATCCAGGCTGGTATGACTTTACGCTGTATTTTTGTTGACAATAAGAGACTTTGAAATTAAGTACTCATAAATCACTTTAAAGTATCTGAATACCATGTTACTTTTTCATGGATTATTCGTAATACTTTTTTCACAATGCGTATTTCGTACTGCAGGTATTCTGTGTATTTTACAGTGTCGTTACCCTGTGTTTCCTAACAAATAGACAGAGGCATGGACTATGAGAACAAACGATGAACTGGTTAAGTTAGCCTTTAAAAGCGGATATTTACAAGGCGCATCTAACACCCGGCAAGGTATTCACATCAAGCTGGAAGAAGTACAAAATCAATTTCTTAAAAAACTCAAGGAGGAGCATACAGCCACAAAAAGCGCTTAATTTAATACAGCAACAACGGGCAAAGCCAGTCGCCTGATCCTGAGCTTTTAAGAATGTAACACTGTGCGCTTTTCAGTACCAGATATATAAAACAGCTCAATGGCACCTTTAAGTGCTAACAGCACCAAAGTTTAACAATACAGCGTCGGGCTTTTCTCGTTATATTTGCTATTGCCAAAACAATATTTTATGACCATCTAAGCGCTTTTTCACCCGATACCCAGATTCTATCTCAGCTTAGGTGGTTACTTTTTGCGCTAGATCAATAAATGTGCACTTACTGCATCGGCACATTAAAAATTATGACTGCATCAGGCGGGACTTAAGTCCGCGCCCACCATCTCAATGACGTGACTCATCACTGTGTATTTCTGTCACGAAACGCGGCTATGTCCAATCATCTATTGATACGCTGGATGCATGCTGCTTGCTAACATATGGTCTGTATAAAAACGAAGGCGAGTTTGCTCATTGCCAGAGAACAGTGTGGGCTAACATGTTGTAAAATCTCTTATTTACCAAAGTTAAAGTGGATTATGTACCAATCTCGCCTTGCCTGTCGTTGACACTGCAAGCACCACTAGTGCTTTTTCTAATCCAACTCAGCCGAACATACGCCAGCCATCTTCTTTAATGAAGAATGAGCCTATGGTTTTTCTCAATGTGTTACATGTTTTAATACCGTGCATTTTTCGGCAGTTAAAAACACAGAGGTCGCCCTCACTGGGATTGATTTCTATGCTGCTGTATTGACCCAAAAAAGCCAAAGCCCTGTCTTTGTCTTTGTCGTACAGCGCTGAAAACTCATCCACTTCACCGAGACTTGCCGGCAAATAATCCCACATCGTAAACCCTGCGCAATTCGTTGCATTTTGTACGGTAAGAAAAGCCGCCGTTTGCGGGTAACTTTCTTTTACAGGCCAGAACTTACTGGCACGAGCATAGGAAATAGAATTCGCATACGGTGCAGAACTGAAATGTTTTTCAGTCGACGGTGGATACTCATATCGAGAGGCTATAAGCATTTCCAGATCCTGCTCTACCTCTAGTGCTCTGGCATTTAACTCTCGTTCAAAAAATGTAAAGTAAGGAGTTTGCCTGAGTGTGGGGTTGACAGCTTTAGCAGAATCAAAATACAACTGCGACCTTGCCTCATATTCGTCATCTGACGCCTTTTGTAATTTGCCAAGCCTCATCCCTATAGTATTAACGTCAGCTGGATACGTGTTGTCTCCTATATCTTGTGCAGCGTGCTTTTCCCACCAAAAATCAACACTGTCCTGTGCTTCAACGCGTAGTAATACTACGTCAAACTCACCATCATGAACGTCATTAAAAGCATCCTCTAAAGTTAAAATGTCAACTCTTTCCGCCCCTGCAATATCAAACATTCTTGCTAAATATTTTCTCTTCATTCCCTCAACCCCTTTTTAATCAAACGGCTATCATTTTTACATACTGGGCGTCTAGCAAGCTTAGAGTATACGTTTGCCTATACATCCAGCAGTCCCTTTTGACGGCGCATATCTCCAGATCTCACGGGTGAGATCTGGAGATATGCAACAATTTTCCCACATCCACTGCATAAACTACGTAAATAGGATTAATATAAACTGTACATAACTTTTCACACCCCCAAGTTCCAGCGAAACAAGATAACGCATCGAGACGGCAACATTTGGTACCTGATCGCTTAAAGCAGCCGGATCTGTGTTCAAGTTATGACGTAGTATTTATCTAAATTAAAGCTTCAAGCAAATATGCTTGGTAGAGATATAAGAAGTAAAAAAACCAAATTGCTGCCCAAAATGAGCTGTATGTTTTTCGAACAGAAACGGTTTAATACAGTAATACTTGGGGAGCTAGTCTTTATCAAGTTAGACATTTGTCTTATTGCAATGGTTATGTTCTAAACGCGGTGATTTACAAAATGCACTCAACACCCCAAAAACGGCAACAGCCTCATTAAGGATAAAGGCTAGTTTTAGAATAAACCCAGATGAATTCAACGCTGAGGCTGATCTTGATTTAGATACTTGCTTAATTGGATCAATGCGGAAGAAATACTCGCGTGATCTTCCCAGTCCAAGTCTTGCCAGTTAACACCACAATCAATTTTTGTAACATCATTTGTAAGCAAAGTCTTCAGGGCCGAAGCTGAACGAATTGGCTCGAGCTTATAAATATCACTCGCGGGTTTACGGATCTGATGCTTGCCTGTTACCCGGGCATAAATTGATTCCGAGATGGTTTGCTTATCCAGCGCATTAAGCGCTTTCTTACCATGTGTTTGTTTATATTCAGACTCAACAGAAGTGACTATTTTTTTTGCTTTTCGAAAAGATAACGAGCAGCCTTCTTCGTAAGCTCTGAGCACGCTCGGATAGCGAGTCAACACATTGTAATTATCATAGGCCCCCATAGAGATACCCAGATTTGCAGCCACTTCCTTAATGGTGAGTGCTTTATGCCCGGCGGATTTACGTGCTTTGTTCAGTGCGTTAATCTCGCTCAATGCATTTTGAAACGCCTGTAACTTACCATATTGCGGTAAGTCTTCACGACTCGCGTTTTCCTGGAATTGCTTAACCTTAGTAAACAAAGGTCTGCGATCATATACCTTGAACTGCTCATAAGAGTCATACCCTTTTGCATACACCAATGCAAAAAATCGCCTGTGCCCGGTCAATATTTGAAAGTCCCCATTTTCAATAGGGTAGATCGTTGGCACCTGAATCATTTCACATACTGCAATGTTGTCACCCAACTCAACTATTGTGTCTATGCTTTTTTGCGCTTTGCTCCATTCAAAGGAGCCATATTTCATACAGTTTATAATGCAATTTTTACCAACAATGATACGTTCTTCAGCTTCATACTTTTCCACGAGTTGTCGCTTGGAGAGTCGCTTTTCGATGAACAACTTAGCATCTTCATCTGATATTAATGCGCAAGGCAAAAAGCGGCCGTTAGTTGGATCTGGTTTTACTTTACTGAGAAATACAGTTTGGTACTCAAAAGATTCTCGATGCAGCGGGTCTTGGCTGTTTACTAAACTTACAAATATTTTTTCCATTTTATTCATTGCTGTCCATACCTGTAAAAAGCACGTTTTTCGTTTAACAAAGAAACGCAAGCAAGAACGACTCTAAGGAGACCATGTTCAATGGCGGTGCGCCGTTCGTTTAGTTTATTATTATTATTTAACTTAGACACTGGGTAGAAAAATTCGCTTAAACTTACACACATACATAAGCATGCGATGTGCATTACTGTAAAACATTGATGCGTTCCTATCAACCTGAGTCAGTTTGCTCTGTTCATTACTAAAACAAATTCATAACATTTGAGGCAAAGGTATAGTCGTTGTCGCGGATTACTGCAAGCATGCTGATGCTTAGTACACACAACACTCCGCATCACATATGTATAAGTGTCTTAATAACCTGACAGTTGACTTAGCCTTGGCTTTGACAAAGTGACGGCGTGTCTAATTAACACCCAAACGCACGAGTGGGTGTTGCCTTTCTGATAAAAATCATTATAGTGGCAACCAAGTCGGCATATAGCGCAGCTTGGTAGCGCACTGTCATGGGGTGTCAGGGGTCGCAGGTTCAAATCCTGCTATGCCGACCATTCTTCTCCCCCTAAAAGTTTTCTTTATTCTTAGAAGTCATCCGAATCCAGTTTTATAATTTCTCAAACTTTAATGCCCAATATGACTAGGTCATTGATAACCATGACTTGTTTCTAATAAAAGCCAAAGAGAAGCAAATAAAATTACTTAATGTCAAAAAAACAAAACTCAAACACTGGTCAAGCAACAAAAAAACTCAGCCTGATGATGCGCCACCCTACGTTGAGGGAGACATAAGACCCGTTACAATTCCCTCTATTACTATCTCTATTCAGCTCTGCGGCGAACATGATTTATATCGAGTCAACCTTATCTGAGGCCTACCCTTCACTCCATCCTAAAAACTCAACCTACCACATATCAAACTTGAGAAATGCCTTTGGCTTTCATCAAGTGCACAAAGACCAGGCAAGCTCGGGCAACGATTTATCTATTTGAGGCTAGCAGACACCTCACTTACCGTGACCTTCCCTCCCCACCCATCATCTATCAAAGGTATTACTACCATTAAAAGAACGGTCGTGCTATAAATAGACTTAATGTAGTAGTGAGTAATATATGAGTAAAGGTAAACAGACCCGCGATAATATTTTAAGCGTCGCTTTTAAGTTAGCCAGTGAGAATGGCCTGGAAAGCCTGACGATAGGCGAGCTGGCTAAACAATGCGGTATGTCGAAAAGCGGCTTGTTTGCGCATTTCAATGCAAAAGAAAACTTGCAGGCAGCAGTTGTTGAATATGCCAACGAAATATTTATACAGCGAGTTATTGTGCCTGCCCGTGCTGACAAATGCACTTGTTATAAAGAAAAAATTACAACGCTACTAAATCACTGGCTCAACTGGAATCAATCATTTCAGGGCAGTTGCATGTTCTTAGATGCCTGGCGCGAGAAATGCGTTAACCAAACACCTGCGCAACAAGTGCTCAAGCAGGCCATAGAAAGCTGGTTAAGTTATCTGCAAATTCAGATAGGAAAAGGCATAGAGAACAAGGAGTTTAGATCTGACTTAGATCCAATACAAGCCACTTTTGAGCTCTATGGGCTGTATTTGAGTGCACACTTGTATCACTCCATGTATGGACAGGATGAGAGTACAAAACGATTCTGGCTCGGTGTAGAGCGTTTAATACTAGACTGGTATGGAAGTGACTAACTCTAACACCTGCAGAGTAGAGTAAAACAGGATAAAACACTGGCTGATCACCTTCAGCCTTTTTTTGAACACATTAAAAGCACGACCGTTCGTTTTAAAAGTTAACAAATTATGGTTGTCAGGTAGAGGAATAAATATGAGTGACAAAATTTACTTTAAATCAGACAGTAGATTTAATTTCAAAAAGCACATGCTCAATGTGATGACACGCGCGCATCACAGAGTCGCTCCCAGACACGCAGAGAAAACCGCAACTAAATTGCTGCTCACACCGGTGCGGGCAAAACCGAAAAATACAGTACCAAATGATATGATTGAGGCGAGTATCCCCTCCCGAGAAGGCTTTCTTAAAACCTATCAGGTCGGCAGCGGGCCTGTTTGGGTATTAACTCATGGCTGGTCTGGCAGTGCCAATCAATTCTTCCCGTTAATGCAATACATCGCACAACAAGGTTATACCGCTTTGGCCTTTGATCACCCAGCGCACGGCAACAGCGAAGGCTCTATGGGCCACCTGCCCGCTTTTGTATCCGGGCTTGATACGGTGCTAAGTAGCACAAATGAAATTGAAGGTGTTATTGCGCACAGTATGGGCTGCGCTGCTGCAATTGAATGTAAACACCCTAAACTTAATAACAAGCCACTGCTGTTAATTGCACCTGTATTAGATTATGTCAGTAACCTGTTTGGCAGTATTGAACGTTCCGGCTATTCAATGCGCCTGTTTCGTTCTGTGGTCAGTAAAGTTGAAAGTGAGTACAACTATCCAATGGCATCAGTGGATCCATTTGAGAAATTAAAAAACAGAACATCTCCGTGTATTATCGTGCATGATAAATATGACAGGTTTGCACAGTTCACCGTATCTAAACGCGCAGCCACTGAAATGTCTGAGGTCAAACTGATAGAAACGCAGGGGCTGGGTCATGGTCGGATATTGCAAAGCGAGCAAGCACGAGAAGCGTTTGACGAATTGATATCGGCATAGACAATAAAACTTGCCCTGCCAGATGCTGCCTGTTTATGTGCGCAGGGCTATTAGGATAATGCTCTAATCTGATCCAGAGCACCTGACACAGCATCAACAAGCGCACCCTAATTGGCTTTAACGTCCAAAGCCGATGTCTGGTTATTTTCCCGGCAATTAACTTCAGACAACCCCTCACAAGCTTATTGCAAAGGGAAGGCTGATACTATTACCGTTTTATTTCCAACCCAGTAACCACTTTATCCATGACCAAAACGGTGAAGGCGGTGAAGGATCCCACTCTTCTACTTTT
This sequence comes from Pseudoalteromonas sp. PPB1, assembly GCF_015356275.1. NCBI lineage: Bacteria > Pseudomonadati > Pseudomonadota > Gammaproteobacteria > Alteromonadales > Pseudoalteromonadaceae > Pseudoalteromonas > Pseudoalteromonas sp. PPB1. The sequence goes on from NZ_JACEQV010000040.1 coordinate 19,032, forward strand.
TGAGGTACTCCCCAATCCTTCACAAAACCGACTGAATGCTCAATAATAAAATTGACCGTTTGTTCCTTTACTTCTTCATGGTACGCCGCCACTTCTTTAAAAATAGCCGCATCCGGGTTACTGATCGGGTTAAATGGACCAGTCCCTTTTATCTCCTTACCAGTGAAATTATCCACGTATCTGTAAAAGGCCGACGCATTATTTGGATTTTGGGTCATGTCCTTTAATTCAATTTGCCCAAGACGCCACTGTAACGACTGCCAGGCAGACAGGGTAATAAAGGCCACAAACTCATTCTTACGATCTTCATGATGTTTTTTATGAACGTTGCGATTCAACAAGTCATGCCACCAACTTGCACGGATCACCATATTTCTATTCGCCAGCTCCAGCGCGCAAAATGGCACGATGTAGGGCAGCGCATAAAAAATCGCTTCTCCATCAACTTCGTCTGAGTCCCCTTTTTTAAGGCTTGACTGGATACTCTCGAACTTCTCAACAAACGTATCCGACAGGTTATTTAACTTGTTAAAGCGTTGCCCACCACGAAAATCATTGGCCTGCCTAAAGACTTCCGTCACCCCGTTGTAGTGACCTTTTATTTCATTCAATTTTGTTTCAAGGATACTTCTGTGAATGGCTTCATAAACACGCTCTTTTATTTCAGCCCAGATATCCAGTTTGCGTTCGGTCAGAACACCGATGATTGCCGAAAGCGCGCTACCAACATAGGGAATTGCAGAGATCCCGGCAAGGGCCAGGCCCCGTGCCATATCCTCAAACTTCTGCTCCACTTCGCCTTCTGGTGCCGCGCCCAGCAACATTACCTCACCGTCTACCTTGAGTTCAAATTCAGGCCCTTGCCCATCAAAGTCCGGCTCCGGGCCCTCTGGTTTTTCATTGTCGTCTTGCATCAACATAACACTCTCCATATATTATCGTTTGAAATACAACCTGTAACATTCCACTGTTGAGTGTATATCGTGTCCATAGGTACAGCCACCTGACACAACCGGTGTACACTAAGTTTGTTTACACATCATCTTTTTCATCCGTTAATACAGGACAATTCCTGGACTCTGAATAAATGTGAAAGCACGAATAAACACAATAATGACCGATGTTGTTTAGAAGGCCGTGATGCTCAATATACAGTTAGGCTTACATAAAGGTGAGGTTGATATAGGACGCTGTACTGTACAGAGACAGTCCAACTTGTTTGCGAATAATGGGCTAACACAAGGAATGAATAAAGGTTTACTTTGAAACCATAAAGCCCGGACTTATCCGGGCTAAGCTGCCTTATCAACAGATGTATGCTGTCGGACAAAACACGGGAGCAGTGTGACACGCACCATAGTCTTTACTGTAAGCACTGGCACCACCTGCAATTTGATTGGTTTGCTGTGCATTGATGTTTTTGCCGGGACTGAGCGTTTTTAGTTTAACCTTTTTAAGTTTCATGTTGTTTCCTGTTGTAATGCTTTAATTGTTAATCGACTGATGATGAAGTCACAATGATCTGACTGTGCTCATCAGTTAAACAATGTGTTTAAATTAGCAACAAATATCAAGCACTTTTACCCGCTTTATCTGTGTATTATTTTAGGTAATTGTTTTTTAAGTTGTTTGTTATATTGAACTTTTTTCACACAAACAATAATGACAGCGTTAGACTTTTGGACTAAGGGCTCCATTTAAGCACCATTAAAACAACGAAATCGTCGTTCGGCGTTCACAATCAAAACCTTATTCAAAAAGCGCCTTAAAGTAGTCCCACAGCCCCAAAGATTCGCCTGCAAAAATATCGATCCCAAGCCAAGATTTAAGCAGATAAAGCGCAACAAAAACGAGACCGATTAAAACCAGTCCAACAATCAACAAACTAGCCAGGAAAACAATGGCCGCAGTAAAGCGTTCGGTGTTAGTCAGGCTACGTCGGTTGACGCCTCCCAGGAAAACGATATAAAAACTCCAGGGTAAAAACGGTAACGCCAGTGTCGGCCTGAAATCAATGGCATGACCCCGCCAGTCCCGGGTATTAATGACCTTTTGCAGTGCTTTACGCTGTTTGTAGCTAAAGCTTGCCGCTACTTCGGGATCCATTTTATTAAGCAACTGCTTAACATGAGTATGCTGTTGATCAGAACGGTTACGCGTCATCAAGCCTCCAGAGCTACCGGTTCACAAGGAGCTGAAACGGTCACTGATTCAAAGTAAGCAATAAGAACACATGACCTCAACAGCCCTGTCATATGCTTTGCCATAGCTTCCTTAAGTTTAGACACACCAAGGTTAACGTTCAAAACCTGCTGCTTAGATAGGTTATTGCGTTTGTAACTCCCCCATTTACTGGCTCTGCCTTTTCCTACTCTTATCTAGGCGTTGAACAAAGATGTTGCAGTTTATGGGGGAGCTACAGCAAGAAGTGGACATTTTAAAATTTGACTAAAGCGCCAGGGAACGAATGACAAAGACAAAACAATGAGTTGGATTGATATTTTTGAGATTTTAAACAATGAGGCAAACTCCCTTCCATGTTCTTTTCTGCAGTTGTGGTGCAAATGCATATAGATGGCAAACGCTTCATGTTCTTTCACTATTTTAAGTCGGTACTGATCGCAATTTTTGCCGCTCACCTAGCAGACAGCTTTTGCGACTGACGCAGCCTTAATGAGGACCTGAAGATCGGTACCATCGGCACGGCCGCATATGCAGCACCGCACCTGCTGGAAAGATTCAATTAAACTGGCTAAGGCTGTTATCGAGAACCCTGGGTTCTGTTTAAGGTATTGTGTAGGGGGAAGTGTTCATTAAACAAATGAAATACTCCGGGAAACGCTTCTGCTATACTAACAATCTAATTTAAAAAATTACCATGTATATCACGCAGCTATTACGACAATTAAACACAAGTGATAGCTTCTTTACCACCTGATTGTGCTGTACGCATTGTCAACGTGAATAGTTTTAAATAACGATTAAAACCTCAACTTCACTGATGTCGCCTTGATTATGACTTCGCTCCCTGGTAAATCAATCAGCTGCCGGTACTTTCACTTTTACCATTTCAAAAAGTTTTTCAATCTTATCGTCCAACTCTGCAAATGTTTCGTCACTAAAATTTCCATACTTTATAGCTAGTACATTTTTACACCGACGCCTTTCAAACCAGCCACAGTGCTTTGACAATAGTTCTATATCACCATCTAACTGACCCGATATCTTTTTCAATGCATCTTGCTCAGTTTCTTGGGAAAACTTCAAAAGAACTTGCTTCATCCACTCTTCATCTATTTTATCCGCAAACTCATTAGCTGTATTATTTAAATAAGAAGAGCTGACATCTGCAATGGATTCGAGATTCTCCTTACCTGTTAAGCGATAAGCCAGTACTGGTGATTTTTGAGATAGCTCCAATAGCGCATCTTCAAGATGCTTAAGTAATCTTCCTGCAATATCAGGTTTTGAAGCTTTAGAAATATTCAAAAAATAACTTTCAACAATGCCTCTTAGTTGCATAGCTAACTCTTCATAGGTAATCACTACTCCTTGCTCATTCAATCTATTCAAATAATACTTTAAGTAAGCATCCGTAGATTCTTTTTCGTTAAACAATGAGGCATTTAGCGAAAACCTTATTTCCAATAAAAGATAAAGAACTTTCCTTGCACTACGCTTCGACTCAACCCGAACTCGATATAAATATCCAATGCTGCTCATTAATGCTGCGAGCACTAAACCCGCTACACCAATCAATGCAGCTACTATTTTAACCTCACCTTCCATTTATAAACAAACCCTATATATCTAAGTAAAAATCTCAATTAAAATCTAAAAACCCTATGCATTTACCGATAAAACAACCTTTCTGGCCCACGGGAACTTTCTCTTTATTATATAAATATTCACAATATCCCTTCTTATCAAGAAGGTAGTCACTAAAATCAATGTAGATGTATTTATTTGAAAATAAAGCTGCGCAAAAGATAACAAATGTTAAAAACCATGAAAGCTTCATGGAGTAATACCGGCCCAAGTACTTAGAAGTTGGTACCACTAGTAGTCGCCATAGTAGTAGCAATGTAACTACTCCCAACCCACCCCCTATCCATAAGTCACCTTTGCTTACTGGGTTTTCTATATTCCCTGTAGTAACTATTCGATTCATTGCTAACCAAAGTAAACATACAGCGAAAAAGTTCAATACCGAATATGTTTGCATGACTTGATGAAAATACAACTTATGAATTCCTTTTTTCTTTGCACAGGTGAATGTAGAAGCAAAAAACCAGTACATCACTCCAAAAAGAAGCGCCTGAGCCCCCATACTAAGTGTCAAAAAAACTGGATTAATAATTTTAGGAAAGTCAAAGATATCAATTTTCTTCAATATCCAATCGAGCGTAACTGTAAAAGTAGTTACCAAGACTAATGATTGAACTAAGTTATACCCAGCTTTATTCAGTGGTGCTGCTTCCCATTCCCCATCCATGATCTCAGGTCGCCTCACAAAGTGATACATACTGCAAATAAACTCATAGCCGGGGAGTGCTTCCAAAGACTTAAGAAAAAACATTTTTATTTCCCTATTTGTGTTATCACCGAAAACTCTTACTGGAACATGCACTACAAAATTCCATTGCCCTTTAGTGATATGACTCAATAACTTTGTTTACCATTGTTAGAATCGTATATTCTCTAAATATGGGTGTATATTGAATGGAAGCATATTTGCTTGAGCCAGAATAACTGAGATAAGTACATAAAATATATTCAACTCTTGTCAATGGTAAAGGAGGCCAGCGGCAAAAAAATGACAGGTACCCGTGCAGATAGAATTGTAAGAATCTTTCATCGTTAGTGTCCTTTTAACCCAGCATGTTTCAGCCAATGCTCTTCGCTAACGATCTTAATCGGCGCAGCTCCAGAGTCTCTGTACTCCATGGCTTTTTCTATTTTGCGGCCAAACCCTTCATGTGCCCAGGTGTCAGTTACATATGTGCCAACCACCAAGTAGTCGAGCCTTTTTGTTACCAACTTCTCATTATTGCCACCCAGTTGCGTAATGATATTCTCACACTCTTCCCTGGAACCGTGCGCAAAAGACCCTGTGAGTACAAAGTTATGCCCTTTAAATTCAATTGGCGGCGCTGGTTGACACAATGGCAATGAAGCTGGTTTTGCGACTTCTCCAAGCTCTACGGCGTCACCGCACAATGTACCGAGTATCTGAAGAAGCTCCGAAGATTCGTTTTCGTCCAGCTTTCCATCGGATAGCATATCCGACACTTTATCTAGTAAGTTGGTGAGTATAGGACTTTCACAACCCATGTTTTGGACCAGCCATACTTGCAAAAACTCGGCCTCTGCCTGATTCACATTCCCATCTGCGATTAAGCCTTTAGCAAGGCCAATGAGCGTATCAAGCACACGATCATGTTTTTTGGTTGAACGTGGTTCAGTTTGCATTACGATACCTCTGCCTTTATAGGCAGTACCTCCCGTAATCAGGAGTTCGAGAAATTCCATTTGTGTGCAGGTCTTTCTTTCACTGCGGGTATAGTCCCCATTAATGTTCCCATAAACATCATAGGTCACGGTGCCCTCATGCATCGCCCCGTTTTCCATGTCCCAGCCCATTTCTATTGCGTAAAATACCTGAATCCAACCAAGTCCATCCCTGCGTTCGTAGAGATCACCAGCCTTGAAGTTAAGACAAAGCTTCTGGGTCCATCGCATCACTGGCTTTTTATCTTCAATGCGCTGAGCGAAGAAAATACCAAGCGCTTCGCGATGACCATAAAGCACTTTGTATTTCCAGTGGCTGGTTTTTAAGATGTAATCACCGTCGACTCGTTTAGTTTCACAAATCAATTGTTTTGAGGCACGAGCGCGGGGTTTCCAACGTTTTACCATATCGGCCATGTAAGCCAGCTCGTATTTGTATTCGGCACTTCCAGACTTAGTTTTCAGTTCCTGTTGATCAAACATAAGCATTCCTTGTTAACAACCAATAAGATGCTAACTTAATGCTGAAATTGTAACAATATGGTTATTGATACAGTGGTTGGGTTGTTATTTATTGGATCTTATTGAAAATTATGCAGAGTCACCGCAGGACAATGGAAAAGTGTCTTTAAAGATTGGATCTGTATCTTTATTCAATTAGTGGAAGCAATAATAAATTCCAAAAAAAATAAAAACCCTGATAACTTACCCCCCCCCTTGGCTAAACAGGGCGATACTCTATAATGCGAAATTAACAGGATGAGCTGTTGGGAATACAACTCCCGTAAATCGTCAAAATTGAATTCACTATTAAGGATATGAATGAACAACACTACCAATCCCCTTACCGCCAAAAGCATACCATTTCATTTGGACAGACTTATTGTAGCTATAGCAGAACCTACACTTTTGTTCCCTGGCGATTTTGAAAGTTACAATAAGTTTCCTGAACTAGCTGAAACACTTGATAACTTTTTAGCAAATGCTTACCCAAGCAACTGTGCTCCTCCGGAAGATTTACAAGCCAAATTTGACGCTTGCGAAACTATACTGATGCACTTAAGAAAAAATAACTTTATCAAAGATTGGCGTAAACGTGAGGATGATGAGCTAACGCCAAATCGTACCAAAATCAGAAGACATAACGGCTATTACTTAACTGAAAAAGGCATGGACCTATACTTAAAAGTGCAGGCACACAATGATGCGGAACGTCGCCACTCAGACTCCGTAAAGCACAACGTAATGACTAGGTACATTTCGATTGCTTCTGCTCTCATATCTATTGCCGCTGTTTCAGTGTCGGTATCTGTGGCCACCCAAAATATCAACTTAGCCGAGAAGCAGCTTGAAATAGCTTTGATGAATACAAACATCAATCACACCAGATTAGAATTACAGCAGAAGCAAATTCAAAATACAACGTCCAAGCAGCATCCGGCTGTCCAGAATAACTCTGAGACTAGAAAGACAGAAGAATCAAATAGTGACCTCAAAAAGCCCTAGGGTTTAAGCCCTTATTTAAATGTACGGTAGCATACGAGTACCACTTTAAAACTCTAATTAAAAAGGATTAACGGCGAGTACTATGACCAGCAAAACAACACTTCAGATTATTGAGCAATTAAAAGAAACGAGCCACCCTCCTATCGTCCTCCTGGATGGTGACTGGGGCATTGGTAAAACTTACTTAATAGAGAACGAGCTGCGGCCTATTATTGCAGAACAACCAGAAGTGTTCGGGGAATATCATTACATTTCAGCCTTCGGGATAACTAGTGTTGCGGAGTTCCTAGACCAAGTAGTCTCTCTCTATATATCTAATCAACGAGAAGGCTCTAAGTACCTGCAAGGTGTAACCAAATTTAGCGATAAGCTAGCGCAAATGTGCGGCGCTGATAAGAACACAGCCGGAGTTATTCAAGGCACCATTGCTGGTGTAACTGGACTCCTGCGCCAAGAGGCTATTAACAGAATAAAAGATATAACTCTTGTTATTGATGACTTAGAGCGGCTAACCGATGAAAAGCTAATTGCTGACATCATGGGTATATGCCTAAAGTTTGCAGAACATAACAAGCTCAAAATTATTGCCATTGCGAACGTAAAAGCACTTAAAGCTGAGTCAAAAGTTGAAAAGGTGTTTAGTGATGTCATCAGGCTCAACAGAACAACTGAAGAGCTTCTGAATATTGTTGCAGATATTTACAATGAAAAACTAGATAATACGCTTAGGCAAGCCTTATTTACAGCCTTTAGAGGAGCTGAGGTCCATGATCTTGATATCAAAAATTTGCGCGTTATTAAGCGAGCAATAAATCGAATCATAAAGCTGCTAGAAAAAGTTAATGACATAAAAGGAGTTGATAACAAGAAGAGTACGGAAATTCTAGCGCAACACATAGTTCTGACTACTCTGTTCTGCTACACACATACACTTAATTTAGGTGCTTTTTTACAGATAGGAAAATCCAGTCAAGAATGGCATAAGACTCTATTAGAGAAAGAGTTGGAGATAAGAGATAAAACTCAAAAGGACGATAGAGGAACCGTAAAGGATGAAAGTAAAGAAAGTGCTGCTTGCAAACAGTTATACTACCTTTTTCAAACCTTTAATTTAAAGTTTAATATTAGTTTAGTTGAATATTGTTTTACTAACGTGCTACCTGATGTTTCCGATAAAGATTACATTGACCGTTTTCAACTTCCGAGAATTTATCATCATATTGATATCATAAAACTGAGTGGCTTTTATTCGTTTGAATCAGAGGAAGAATTTGAAAAAGGTATTAGCAAGGTTGAAGAGTTACTCTTCAAAGAGTACAGAGTAAATTGGGATGACTGGATAACCTGCTGTGATAGATACCTAATGTTGCAAGGAAAAGGATACTTCGACAACACTTGTTCCGCAGATGTCTCCCAAAAGCTGATTAATAGAATGCATGAAAATGAAGTAATTAACTTAGACACAGTAATCAGAGACAGATACTTACCCTGGCGAATCTGTTCAGAGCAACTATCTACCAAAGAGTTTCAGGTAGCTATGGCAATAATATATGAACGTGCTGAAGTGTATCAACGTAGGCAACTCAAAAACGTATTCTTACAAAACTGGCGACAAACCTACACTAGCCATAGAGGAAAAATTGAACATACCCCATTTTTTGATATCTTCGATGCTAAAAGGTTCTCAGATGCCGTTACTAAATGGAGTAACTGGGAGGTTATTGAATTTGCGGGCCTCATAAAAGAAAGGTACAACATCAGTAATCAACCTGAGAAAGACCGAGCAGAACTAAGTATTCTTAAAGACCTCTCTCAGCAATTAATGATAAAACGGCAGGAAATAAACGGGAGAATGCAAAGAGGAGCAATATTTGAGCTAGTCACGGAGCTTGATAGATCAGTTGCCAAAATTGAGGAAAGACAAACACGATCTCCCTAGTGAGTGGTGTCAACTCTAAGGCAATCAGAGCTTAATTTGAATTAGTTCCGACCAGACCTGACATTTCGATTTGAAAAATTGAGAGTTACCCGTTTTGATAAAGGTGTCGAATCTTTGTTCAAAACAACTAAGGAGTAACTCTCATGTTACATACTAACAATCCA
>NZ_JACEQV010000041.1:0-27067 GCF_015356275.1 Pseudoalteromonas sp. PPB1
CCTGCTCCAGCTCAGCATAAGTCATGCTCTGCTGGGCAAAGCGCAGCGCCACCGCCTCGGGCGTACGCACACTTTGTTCACTGATCAGTGTCGTGATTGGACGCTGATAGTCAAACGCCGGGGTGCCCGTGCCAGTGTCCAGCAAGGCCTGAGTTTGTGCGCTTTGCAACAAGGAGACATTATTGACAGGCTGATCTGGGTCACTCAGGCAGGTATCCAGCAAAGAGACTAGCTGTGTCAGACATTGCACCGCAAAATCCGCATCATACAACTCACTGGCAAACACCAGGTTCAGGGTGGTGCCATCAGTGATGTCTTCAATCACATCCAGTTGCAAGTCAAACGGCATACCAAAGCGGTACATTTGCGTGCCAGACAGGGTCAGTGACTCAAGCTGGCTAAAATTACGCTTGTCACGGCGCAGGTAGTTAAACATCACCTGGAAAACCGGATGCACACCGCGCTGTCGCGCTGGCTTTATCGCTTCAACCAGCTTGTCGATTGGTAAGTCCTGGTTACTCTGCGCCACCCGGCTCATTGCGGTATTCTTTTCCAGTAGTTGTTGAAAACTGTCGCTGTCACCCACCAGGATTGGCATCACCTGAGTATTAACAAAATAGCCCACCACGTTTTGCGTTTCACTGCGGTGACGATTAGCTATAGGTACACCCACCCGAATATGCTGCCCACCACTGAGCCGGGCCAGTAAGGTTTGCCATGCCGTCAGTAGAATCAGATATGGGGTAATTTGATATTGCGTTGCCATTGCGCTGATCTTTTGCCACAACGCCCCTGGCACCGGGTGGGTTTCAAAGCCAACCTGATAATTCAGGTCATGGCGCTGGTGGTCGCGGGCCGGCAGTCTAAGGGTGTCATCGGTCTCCACTAAGTGTGGCAACCAGTTTGCCAGTTGTGTGGCAAATAACTCGGAGCGTTCCTGCTGTTGCTCCCATTTAGCAAATTCTAAAAAGCCCGGTACCGGAGTCCGATCGGCTGTGCCTTGTGCACCATACAGCGCAACAAACTCATCCAGCAATTGCTGCATCGAGGTGCCATCGGTAATGATGTGATGCATAGTCACGATGAGGCTGGTTTGCGTGCCCCGTGTGGCAATCGCAATGCGCAGCAAAGGCGCCTGGCATAAATCGAACGGCTGCTCCACAAAGGCACGGATCGGATCGTCCGGCTGTTCGTCGTGCACCGTCAGTTCAGTCACGTCCAGTTGCTGATATTGACCATCAATCTGATAGACCTGCTCAGCGGCTTCAACAAATCGAATACGTAAACCAGAATGTTTAGCCAGCAGCACATCGAATGCCTGTTTCACGCGCGATGGCTGCAACTGGCCATCAAAATGTAAAGCGCCAGCCAGGTTGTAAGACGCATCTGCCGGGTCCATTTTCCAGGCATACCACAAAATCTGCTGTGCGGCAGTCAGCGGCACCTGCTCACCGGGGGCTACACTCACCGTCAGTTGGCCGGTCGTTTCCGAGGCCTCTGCAATACGGGCCTGCAGGCGTTGTTGATCTTCACTAGAGAGGGACGAAATGGCGCGATTTCTTCTGGTACGTCTTTGCTGTGACATTCTGGCTCCACTGCAGTCAGCTAAATTGGGATTCTAAAATATGACTGCAAGACGAATGGCGGTGGCAAAAATCCACCTTGAAGGGGAAATTTTTCCAGCGTGGCGAAGGAAGGGAAAGTGCCACACTGACAGGCCCGGGCGGCTGTTATTCCAGCCCGGGCAGCACAGGGATTACAGCGTATAGCTAAAGGAGATCCCTACCGTTCTTGGGTCGCTTAAACGCGCGTAACGGAATTCACCTGCAAGGTGTTTATATTGCTCAGTCATGCCGTCATGACGCTCACCACGTAGCAGGCTTTCATTATCAAAGGCGTTGTTCACGTAGGCATTAATGCGCCATTGCTCAGTCACGTACGCTACAGAGAAGTTAACCTCGGTATAATCACCAGCTAAGTGAATATCCTTACCACCCAGCTTACTGTAATACTCGCCGACATAGTTACTACGAGCAGTCAGTTGTAGCTGCTCAGCCAGCCAGTACTCGGCACCAAACCCCAGAGTGACGTCTGCCGCCATAGGCAAGTCCAGGCCTTCGGAATCTCGGTTTTGCGCATTGGCTTCGTCGATGTTGCTGTCCAGCAACCCCAGGCTAGCAGATAAGGTCAGATCCTCGGTTACTGCCAGGCGCGCTTCGGTTTCCAAACCATAACTTTCAACCTGTGCCAGATTCAGCACTTTACTGTCTCGCGCATCACCACTTGGACCACGGCCTAGCAGCTGGTAATTAGAGTAATCGTTATAGAACAGGTTCGCTGATACCGACAGTTCGCCGTCCAACAGCGTGGCACGTGCGCCCAACTCAAACGTATCGACGTATTCCGGCTCAAAGGTGTAATTGGTGCGGGTAAACCAGTGGAAATCACCGCCACCAGAGGTATAGCCCTTTCTGAAGCTGGCGCTTAGCGTCGTGGTCTCGCCCAGGTCGTGCAACACTGCCAACTTAGGTAAGTAAATGCGGTTATCAACATCAATGTCAAAACGCAGACCCTGAGGCCCTAAACCAAAACCATCAAAGATCCTAAATTGTGATTCGTCGGTCACACGACCACCAGCGACCAAGCGCGTGGTGTCAGTTAATGCGAAGGTCAGCTCACCATAAATGGCCTTTGAGCTGCTGTCGTCAGTGCCCTGATACCAGCTTTCACGGAAAAATGCTTGATCGCGCTCGTTGTGATAGTAGCCAAGGTAGCCGCTGATGCCCGCATCACCGTCATAAGAAATCTTAGCATCATAAGTGCGTCCTTCTTCTTCCATACGCACAAACCAATAGGTGGGATATTGCTCAAAGATATAACTGTAATCGGTATCTGATACCATCAGTTCAAAGTCAAACTGACTGTTGATCTCATATCGGGTACGCAATGACCAACGCTTATAATCCGACGTTTTGTCTCTGGCACCAGACCCCAGCGCAACGAACAGGCCGGTTGCCGGGTTACGAACCCGTTCGTAACCGACCACCCAGTCTGAAATCGGTGCAATTTCAGGCCCTTCAACGGTCCAGTCGCGCTCACCTGTGTCTTCGCTGTCCACATAATGCAGTAACATGTCCAGGCCCTGTATGCCAGCTGGCTGCCACTTCACTTTAATATCTGCACGGGTACTGTCATAAGCATTTGGATCAAATGGGTAGCCCTGATCGTATTGGAAAGTGTGATGCAGATCGCCTACAACGCGCTGCACACTGGCACGCACGCCAAGCTGATCTTCCAGCAGTGGGATAGATACCACACCTGCCAGCTCACTTTGCTCGTTCAGATCGGAATAACCTACTCGCACACCCGCTTCGATATCGGTCAGTGAAGGCTCTTTGGTTTTGATATAGACCACACCCCCACTGCTGTTACGACCACTGTTAGAAGACTGTGGACCACGTAACACTTCGATCTGCTCCACATCCCACAAACCCAGATCGCCGCTGACTTTGGCAACATACGGCTCTGCCACGCCATCGCGCATAATAGAAATACGTGGCTTTGCGCCCGATGAAAATGACCCAAACCCTTGCGATACACCCTGGCCTTGCTGACCCCGAATGGCTGGTAAGCCACCTGTCACGACCACGTTTGCAATGCCCTGCAAAGCATCCAGGTAAGAATTAACCTGACCACTTTTCAGCTGCTCTTCATCGATCACCGCGATGGAAGAAGTGGTATCTTTTAGTGAATTGCGACTATTCTCACCATAGACCACGATCTGTTCAATCGATTTGACTTCAGCGTCATCGTCGGCCATAACGGCTTGTGAAACGGCAAGGGCGAGCGGCAGAATGCTGTATTTGAGTTTGTTCATTATTTCATCCTAGTTGTATTTCCGACAACCAGACGAAGCAAAAATCAGCAAATTTAGTAAAAATAATAATTATTATCAAAAAGATAATGTAATCGTCACAAACTGGGAAATAACTTTCCCTATTCTTCGCTCAGGTGCACTTTCATCTCCAGCAAACAAGGACTGAACCCCGCTTTCTCATAGGCCCGTATCGCGGCCTGATTATCACTGTAAACATCCAGGTAAAAGTCACGGATCTCATGCTGCTTACTCCAGTTCATCAGATAGGTCATGATCGCCTGATTCAGGCCCTGACCGCGATAATCGGGATCGACATACATAAAACCCAGATAACCATGGCGCTCATGCGCCAGCTGAGCTTTCGACTGTCGGTGTTGCACATACCCTGTGGCCACAATCTTACTATCTTGCTCACCGACAACCAGCAAACTGTCAGGACAGGCAAGTAGCGCTGGCAAGTCATAATAATAGGCGCCCTTTGCTTTAATGGCTTTATTAAAAGGTCGCTCGGCGGCAATCACGGCTTGCTCTAATTGGCTTAAAGTTGGCAGGTCTTCTTGGGTTGCGGTGCGGATCTGCATGATATGTCCTGTTTACTATTCGTATAGAGCAGGCAGCGTCTCACAAATCGGTCCCAGTGCCAATCTACGGGCAAGAAAAAAGCCACCTGGTTTGACCCGAGATGGCTTACTAACACTACAAAAAAGGTTATGGCAAAATATACCAATTTCACTTAATACCTGTTCAATTTGAAGGAGCAAATATGACGCTAACGGTGTTAAAAATTTCTAATTTAGAACAACTAAATAGCAAAATTTTTGCCTTGTTATCGACGATATTTTCTCGCCTCAAGATTGAACACTTAATTAAGCAAATTGGTATTAGTGTTCATGCTCGTCGTGCGCCGCTTCACTTTTGGCGATCCCCAGCCACACTAGCCTGCTTGGAACAATATCCAGCTCAAAGGTCTGTGACCATTCACCGGCTTCCAAATCGAATTTCTTAATCAGTTTATTCGCCGAATCGCTGACAAATACCGCCTCTTCAGCCTGAGAAAATGCCAATGAGAAGCTTTGTCCGGTGGCCAATGCGGTCTCACTAACCATCACTTCATGCTCGGCTTCCCAGTGATGTTCACCATCATGTTCGTGCGCTGCAAAGACATTCAGCTTACCTGCGCTATCCATGACAATAATGTGCTCACCACTGGCACTGAACCCATAATCGCTGATGCTATGGTCATTGGTTACTTGCCACTCCAGCGCTTCTAACTCAGCGTCATGCGTGTCCAGCATAAACAACTGGTCAGCCACTTTCGCAATATACTGGTCACTGTGATGATGACCTTTCAAAGCGCCAACACGCTGGCCTTCAACAAAGCTCTCGGGGTTTGCGATTTTGGTTGCACCGAAGGCCTGGCCTCCTTGGGTGATCAGGACCACACCATCAGTACAACCAAAGACGATTGTTTCTTCATTTTGTGCACTGCCGTGCAATCCGGGACAGCTTACATCAAAAACTTTTTCACTATCAAAATGGTCGCCATGCGCATGGAACAAGCCTATTTGCGAAGGCAGTGTTGACTCACTGCTGCTGTCGCGCAATGTGCTGATCAGGTGCTCACCGCGTGCCTGGGCTGCGCCATGCATATGAGTACTGTACTCCAGCACCGCAACTTCTGTGTTCTGTCCGCTGATGTGCGACTCATTAAAGACCGCCACGGAAGCGCTTTGCTGACTTGCCTCATCGCCATCAGAGAAGACCGCGATACCGCCTTCATTGACCGTGACATGAGTCGGTTTCACCGATTCCAGATGGAAGGATACCGCTGCCGGCGCGTCCTGATGGGCATGGAAATGATCGTCATGCGCTTCCTGGTATAAACCACCATCTAAGAACTCCACTATGCCATCCGTACGTTGTACAGAAATCGCATACCGATGATTCTCCGAACCATATAAGTAATCAGGTATATGCGTCAGGCCAATTGATTCAATCAAGGCCTGATCTGAGGTTGAGTAAACATGCAGTACATTACTGTCAGCAGTGCTAACCACCAGACGACCAGCAACATCGGTCACGCCCTCATCGTGGTCATGCTCGTCATGATCAGCTTCTTTTTCAGACTCAGTCGCCTTTGCTTCCTCAGCGACGGCTGGCTGTGCTGTGCGTGTTACATTGTGCTCTGTACCACCACATGCGGACAACAACACGGCTGATACTGCCGCTGCCAGGACCTTTGCTCTGAAAATCATGAATACTACCTTACATCTCAACGTTATATTATAACAATATGGAAATGTTATAATATCACAAAAAAGATCGCAAGCCTTGCGACCAAGTAATTCATTAAAAAATGCAAAGAGAACAGATCAGCCTGGATAAGAGTGCGGCCTCAAGGTGAGGCCGCAGGGGGAAGTTAGTGTGTCTGCAACTGAGCAACCAGCTGCTCTTCAATCATAAAGGCCAGGTTGTCTATGGTCGGATCTTCAAAGAAAGCGGCCGGCTCCAGCTCAACCGAAAACATTTGCTTGGCCTTGGCCAGCATCTGGATCGCCACCAGCGAATCGCCGCCCAACTCCAGCATGCTGTCGAAAATACCGATCTGTTCAAAGCCCAGATATTCGGCCCACAAGGCCACCAGTTTGTGTTCCAGCTCACTTTCTGGTGCTTCGTATTCCACCGCCAGCTCAGGACGAGCATGACCTTTGGGTTTGTTCAGTCGTGCCAGCAGCGCCTGCTCCGTCGCCCGAGTAGCTGCACACAATTGCGACCATTCGGTACTGGTACAGTAAACCTGAGCCAGCTCCAAGCTTAGTGCGGCATCAAACAACTGACATGCCTCACTGTGGCTTAGTCCCAGTCCATCTGCCAGCGTAATATTGGCCGTCATCCCCGTGTTCAGCCAGGCATCCCAGTTGAGTACCTGCACGGTAAATGGGTGGTCTTGTTGTGCGACTGCATCCAGATAACTATTAGCGCCACAGTAATCACTTTGCGCAAATGCACCCACGATTGAGGCCAGACAGGAGCACAGCACCATGCGCGTCAACGGCGTATCGGCAAACAGCTGCAATAGCGTTTGTGTGCCCTGCACTTTGGCCGCGGCACTTTGCTGTGCCTGCGCCGCAGAGATCTCCGTGAGCAAGCCACCGCCGGGCAGACCCGCAGCATGGATCACCTGAGTGACGGTGCCCACTTCAGCCTGCGCTTGAGTAAGCGCCGCTTGCATCTGCGCCATATCCGTTACGTCGGCGCTGATCACGGTAAGCCTGGCACCACTTTGCTGCAACGCATGCAGTTGCTGATAACGCTCACGCAGTTTCTGTGGCTGCTGCTCATCTTCGCTCAACTGTGCCCACTGTGCAGGCTCAGCCATTTGCTGACGCGTTTGCAGCACCAAGGTATGGCCCTGTCCGGCCAGGTGCTTCGCCAGCGCCAGACCGATGCCACCCAGACCACCTGTGATTAAGGTTACCCCAGGTACAGAACCAGCCACGCTTTGCGCGCTCACCTCAGTTTGCGTCAAAGCAAAACGATGTGTGCCCCGATAAGCGATTTCCTCGTCACCATGGACCAGATCGGCCACCAGACGGCCGGTTAATTTATTGCTCGGGTTGTTTGCCATCTCCTGTGTCAGTGCCAATACCTGACAGGTTTGTGAGGCCAGTTCCAAAGGTGCAACCCGCGTGAGCCCTAACATTGAGGCCTTTTCTGCACTGACCGTGTCATCACCCAACACATTAAATAGCTCAGTCGCGACGATACTCAGCGGACGTCCGCCAAGCGACATCAACCACTGCACCACAGGCAACAACGTGTTGTAAGCCAAAGTACCGGACGACTGAGGTAACATAAAGCGGGTGTCTACCACCTGGTCAAAGTCACCCACGGCCTGACTCAGTTCACTCAATTGCGTACCATCTTGCAAGTTCAGGCGATAAGTCTTCTCTTCTATGGCTGAAAAGGTGTCTCCCTGCCAGACCTGTGTCAACTCAGCACCTGCCTGCATCAATGCCGCACTCAGCTGTGATACCAAAGGGATATCCGCTGCCAGCAACAGCACCCGCTTGCCGGTCAATGACGCAGCGGCTTGAGGCGCAACACATTGCTGCCATTGTGGGGCATACAACTGCGCACCTTGCTGACCTGCGCTAGTGCTCGCAACTGGGACCGCCGAGGCGGTTACACCGGGTTCAACCCAATACTCTGTGTCGGCAAACACATATTCCGGCAACAGATTTAACTGGCCATGTGGACGTACTGTTAACTGAGCAAAATCAACCGCACAGCCCAACTGCCATAGCTTAGCCAAAGTTTTGCCAAATGGTGGCAACGGGGCCTTGAGGTCGCGTGCGTGAGACACGGAGTGCAATACAACCTTCTCTTCACTCACTGATTGCTTGGCCAGTTTTTGTAAAGTGTCGCCCGGTCCGGCTTCAATCAAGACATCCGCGTTTTCTGCAAGCACCTTTACGCCAGCCACAAAGTTCACCGGCTGACGAATATGGTCGAGCCAGTATTGAGCAGAGCAGGCCTGCTCTGCTGTGATCCAGGTGCCACTGACGTTAGACACAAACGGGACATTTGGCGTCTGAAGCGGCGATGCACTCAGTACTTGTTCCAGCGTACTGGCAAAGTCAGGCAAGACTGATTCAGTCAGATGACTGTGGAAAGCATGTGACACATGCAGACGCGTCGCGGCAATATCGGCGGCTTTTAACTCACTCTGTAAAGCCTTAATCGCTTCTCGCGTACCGGCAATCACAGTATTAGTCGGGCTGTTCAGTGCTGCTATGTCCAACGCATCATTGAGGTAAGGAGCAATGGCATCGCCATTGGCCATCACCGAAAGCATGGTGCCCGGCGCCATGTTTTGCAATACTTCGCCACGAGCTGCCACCAGTTTGGTTGCAACCTCCAGCGTCATTACTCCAGCCAGACAAGCTGCCGCATATTCGCCAATGCTATGACCCAGCATGGCACTGATCACCACACCATGGGCCTCATAGCATTTCGCCATAGTATAAGCCACGACAAATAAAGCAGGTTGAGTAATGCGAGTCTGATTCAGTAACTGGTTAGCCGTCAGGATCTCGCTGTCTGCGGGTGAAAATACACTGTGTAGCTCTTGCTGCAACGTGTCAGGGAAATAGCTCATTACCTCATCAAAGGCGGCCTTAAATGCCGGCACTTCGCGCAGTAACGGCTGTGCCATGGTGACATACTGAGACCCCTGCCCCGAGAACATCAGTGCCACCCGAGGCGCTACCGCTTTATCGCCCTGTGGCTCACGCAGTAACTGTGCGATGGCCTGCTCGGCATTTTCTGCCACACAAGCATAACGCACCGCCAGCGCACTGCGTTTATGCTGTAACTGTGCGGCCAACTGTGCAAACTGCTCTGGTGAGCGTTGCAATGTATCGGCCAGCGCCTGAGTCTGACGAACCAAAGCACTTTGACTGCTGGCACTGATAGGCAGGACTTGCCATGCCGAGTCCGCGCTGTGCTCGGTATCTGGCTGATTGTATTCTTCCAGGATCACATGGGCGTTGGTGCCCCCCATGCCTAGGGAGCTTACTGCCGCACGACGAACGCCTTCACTGTGCCAGGGTTTTAGCTCGGTATTGACGTAGAAGGGACTATTGGCAAAATCAATTTTGCTGTTCAAAGGCTGACTGTGCAGACTGGGCGGCAATTCCTGGTGACGTAGCGCCTGAACGGCCTTAATAAGACCCGTTACCCCAGCCGCGGCATCCAAGTGGCCAAGATTGGTTTTAGCAGAACCAATTGCACAATATTGCTTTGCATCACCGGCATAAGCCTGACTCAGCGCAGTAATTTCGATTGGGTCGCCCAGTTCAGTACCGGTGCCATGGGCTTCAATATACCCCACACTTTGCGGGTCAATGTCTGCAAACTCCAGTGCAGCCATAATGGCGTTGGCCTGACCATTCACGCTCGGTGCCGTATAACCGACCTTATCTCGGCCATCATTGTTGATGGCTGAGCCTTTGATCACTGCCAGAATGTGGTCGCCGTCTTCCTGCGCTTCTGCCAGGCGCTTTAATACCACCGCGGCACTACCACTGCCGATCAAAATACCATCTGCCTGCTCACCAAAAGCACTCAACTGACCAGATGGCGACAAGCTACCACCAGCCGGGGCATGATACCCCTGATCCTGAGTCAGATTGAGCCACACGCCGCCTGCCAGGGCTGAGTCGCACTCAAAGTTTTGTAACGCACGACACGCCATATGCACCGCAACCAGTGAGGTTGAGCAAGCAGTCTGAACGGTGACAGCCGGACCTTTGAGATCTAGCTCGTAGCTCACCCGCGTAGCCAATGAATCTTTGTCGTTACCATTGGTGAGCGCCAGCAGGCTGGTGATATCACGTGACTGTCCTTGCAGCAGATTTTGCATCAGGTAGGCAGGGACACCACATCCGGCATAGACGCCGGTCAGCTCACCCTGTGCCAGTCCGGCATGCGCCATGGCATGCCAGCAAGTTTGCAAAAAGTGACGCTGCTGTGGGTCCAGCTGTTCGGCTTCTTTTGGCGTGTAGCCAAAAAACTCGGCATCAAACTGTGCCAGCCCGTCAAACGGAATGCCGCGTTTCACATAATCCGGGTCGCTCAGGTCAGACTCACTCACGCCGGCACGACGCAGCGCCTCGTCGTCGTAACTTTGGACTGCGCAACGGCCGGCACGAATATTTTGCCACAAGGCATCGACGTTATCCGCATCAGGGAAACGCCCGGCCATCCCGACGATGGCAATATCCAGTTCACTATAATGCTGTTCTGACATGATTATGATTCTCTTACTTTACGTTTGCGGGCAGCGACGGCGCCCATGCCGCGACGCTGCCGGGCGCCACTCGGGGCGCTGTTTGTTTGTGACTGTGTTGTTTGTGACTGGTCCAGATATGCTGCCAGGCTCGCAATGCTGGGATAGGCAAATAAGTCGGTCAGTTGTAACTGAGCAAACTGTGGCTTCAAATCGTCGAAGACCGCCATCAGCAGTAACGAATGCCCTCCTAAATCGAAGAAGTTCGCATTGCGATCAACCTGACTCATCGCCAGATGCTTCGCCCAGACCGCTTCCAGTGCCTGCTCGGTCTGATTGGCAGCCGTGCTGACTGACGGGGCCTGCGCGGATGTTACTTTTGGTAGTTGCTGGCGCTCCAGCTTGCCGCTGGCATTGATGGGCAACTGTGCCAGTGCCACAATCTGCGCCGGGACCATGTAATCAGGTAGCTGCTCAGCCAGCGCTCGCTTGAGCCTGACTACATAGTCTAGATCATCATGACGGTCGCTTTGTACATAGGCTATCAGACTTAAAGCTTGCGCCTGCTGCTCGGTGATCACCACTGCCACATCCACATCTGGCAGCTGTGTCAGACGGGTCTCAATCTCACCCAGTTCAACCCGGAAGCCGCGAATTTTAACCTGATGGTCGCTGCGACCATGATAATGCAGCGCACCATTTTGCCAGCTAACCAGATCACCACTGGCGTACATACGAGCACCAGTATCCGCAAACGGATCGGCGATAAAGCTGGTTGCCGTCTGTGCCGGACGTTGCCAGTACCCGCGCGCCAGGATATCTCCGCCGATATACAGCTCGCCCACCTGACCTTCGGCCACAGGCTGAAGGTTGTTGTCCAATACATAAAGACGGCGTCCATTCAGGGCATGACCCAGCGGCACAACCTCGCCCGCATTCAGCGTGCGGCAATCATGAATAGCAGCCTCAACCACAATTTCTGTCGGTCCATAGGTATTCAGCAGGCGAACCTCACCCAGACCCGCTGCGCGCCAGTCCGCAATGCCCTGCTCTGACATCGCCTCACCGCCTGAGTGTACCTGACGCAAATTAGGCAGTGACAATGGCGTGGTGGTCGCCATTCGCGCCCAACTGGCGGCAATGCTGCGCCAATAAGCGGCACTGAGATCCATCACGGTAATACCGTGACGCTGCGCCTGTTGATAAAGGGTCTCAGCGTCCCACAACGTATCACCACGCAATACCACAGCAGCACCGACAGCCCAGCTGGGGAACACTTGCTCCACAAAGGCATCAAAATTAATGGTGGCAAATTGCAGTACAACGTCTTGATGACTCAATGCAATAAAGACTTTTGCCGACTCTATGTAGCTGGCCAGCGCCTGATGCTCAATCGCCACGCCTTTCGCCTGACCCGTCGAGCCAGAGGTGTAGTTTAAATAGGCCAGAGACCGGGCATGATGGACCACAACCGGTGCAGTGCTGTGTTCGTGATATTCACTGAGTAACACCAGTGGAGAAATACAAGGCACAGGCAAGGTGATGTCAGTCTGTTCACCCAAGATAGCGGCACAACCACTGTCATTGACCATGTGTGCCAGCTTCGTTTGCGGGAAGTTAGGGTCCAATGGCAAGTAGGCAGCACTGGCCTTTAAACAGGCCAGCACCGAGGCCAGCATCAGGGGTTTTCGTGCCTGCATAATCCCGATCACCTGACCACCCAGACCTTGGCCAATCAGGCCATGGGCCAGCCGGTTGGCCGTTTGCTCCAGCCACTCATAGCTATAATGTTGATCGTCAAAGATCACCGCGGTTGCATCCGGGTTACTAGCAGCATACTCGCTGACCGATGTCAGCCACTGAGCAGCCGGCGCCGAAGCTACAGCCCCCGTTGCTGCCTCAGGTAATTGTGCCTGCTCAGCGCCTAAAGACAGATTACCAATTGCCAACTGTGCTTGTTGTGGCAGCTGATTAAGCAGTTGCTGATACGCCTCGGACAAGCGTGCAATGGTGCTCTGTTGATAGAGCGCCTGATTGTACTGTAGTTCAATGCTCAGCTGACCCTGCTCATCCAGCCGTGAGTCGATACTGAGGTCAAACTGCGCCTGCTGTTGCAACGATTGCGCATCGACTGTGGTACAGTCGGCCAGCGTCAGTGTCTTCGCCACATCCTGCTCAAGATGGTTAAACATCACCTGAAACAGTGGCGTCTGTCCCAATGCACGCTGTGGATTCAGCACTTCCACCAGCTTTTCAAACGGATAGTCCTGATAACGCTGTGCGTCCAGTGCCGTTTGTTTGCAAGCTTCCAGCAACTGAGTAAAACTTTGCTCCGGTGATACCGAGCCACGGATCACCTGAGTATTGATGAAAAAGCCAACCAGATTGTGTAACTGCGCAAGGTTACGGTTGGCAACCGCCACGCCAATCTGCGGCTGACGTTTGCCACTGAGGCGATAAAACAACACCTGCAAACTACTCAATAACAGCATGAACAGACTGGCACTTCGACTATGTGCAAGCTGTTGCAGCTTATCGGTGTGTTTGTGATCCAAGGTAAAACGCATCACGCCCATTGGCGCTGCCAAATCACTGCGTCTCGCCTGCTCGGGTGCCAGTAACTCCTCATCCCCTTGGCCATCCAGCCGTTCCTGCCAGTAGTTCAGCTGCGTCGCGGCAGCTTCAGAGGTCAGCCACTCCTGCTGCCATAGTGCAAAGTCCCCATACTGGATGTCATTATATTCAAGCACACCGCCATCCTCGGCGTTGTTACACAACGCGTTATAGTGACGCGAGATCGCCCCCAACAACAAATCGAAGCTCCAGGCATCACTGGCAATATGGTGCATGACCAGCACCAGGCGATGTGCCTGGTCAGACTCACTGATCAATGCAGCACGGAAATTCTCTCCGTCGCCCAGCGACAACGGCGTTTCATAGCAAGTGCGCTGTAATACGTCAGCCTGAGTGCTCGCATCTGCGGCATTGCATAGATCATGAAATTGCCACTGTAAGGGCTGTGCAGCAGTGCGCTGACGCCACTGGCCATCCGTCGTTTTAAAATAGGCTTGTTGCAACGCGGGTTGTTGGGCCAGCACCTGAGCACAGGCCTGCTCAAGTCGTTGCGGATCCACTTTACCGGCTAACTGCATGGTCGCACCAATGTGGTAAGCGCTGCTATTGGGCTCCAGTTGCCATAAGAATAATTGTCTTTGCTGCTGTGCGCTGAGCGGGTAATCGCTCAACTGTTGAGGGGTGATCTGCACGCTAGGTGCATCTTTTACGTCTCTTACACGTTGGCAGAAATCACCAAAGCGATGCGCTGCAAATAAACTACTGGGGTCGAGCTGACAATCCAGTTCACTCTGGACTCGCGCCAGTAATTGCGCCGCTTTGATTGAGCTGCCTCCCAGCGCAAAGAAATCCGCATCATCATGATTAACCGGATAACGCAGCACACTTTGCCAGCATTGTGCCAGCTGCTGGGTCAACTCATCCCAGTGTGCGTTGCCTGGCAATGAGCCTTGCGCCGTGAGCTGTTGCAGCTGAGTCAGGTCAAAATCACCATAACTGGCCAGTTCATTGGCGTTACGTAACTTCAAACAGGCACTGCGCTGAAGCTTACCACTGGAAGTTTTTGGCAAGCCCCCCTGATCTAACAGCAATACCAGCTCCGGACAGGCAGCAAAATGCTCAGTAATAAAGTCACGTACAATTAACGCTGTTTGCTGTGCGGGAACCTCATTGCGATAGCTGTTGCTGGTTTCGATTGCAAGGCCAATGCCTTCGCCACTGTCTTCACTGGGCACCGGAAACGCCGACACCCGACCTTTGCGCACAAAGCTCAGTTCAGCCTCAATAGCCCGCTCAATATCCTGCGGATAAACATTGTGGCCATTCATAATGATCAAGTCTTTTTGTCGACCTGAGATGTAAAGTTGACCGTCGAATACGTAACCAACATCACCAGTTCTCAGCCAGCGATGGCCATCGAGCTCAACAAACGTATCCTGGGTGGCTTGCTCATTCTGCCAGTAGCCCAGTGCAATACTGGGTCCGGCAGACCAGATCTCACCAATTTCACCATCAGCCAGTGCGCGATGCGATTGCGGACACGTGATCCTGAGCAGGTGGTTGCTGGCAACCTGGCCACAGCCAACCTGATGGCAGTATGCGTCACTGTCCCGGAGATCACGGGCATCGACTACTTCTGCCCGGCCCGATGCCAGTCCCTGATTGTCAAAGGCACGGATCACGGCACCACCACCGGCCTCTGTGCCAGTCACCATCAAAGTACCCTCAGCCAGACCATAGCATGGGTAAATGGCCGACGCTTGCATGCCCTGCGGTGCAAAACGCTCCGCGAAATCCAACAGGGTATCGTGGCGGATTGGTTCTGCACCCGAGAACGCAACGCGCCAAGTGCTCAGATCCAAATCTGCCAGCTGCTTGTCACGGATCCGCTCCAGACACAGGCGGAAAGAAAAGTCGGGACCGCCAGAGACAGTGCCGCCATATTCACCGATCAGTTGTAGCCAGCGAGCCGGACGTTCCATAAAGAAACGCGGTGAACACAACACCAACGGATAACCGACGTAGATAGGCTGCAACAGTCCACCTATCAGTCCCATATCATGAAACAGCGGCAACCAACTGACCATCACATCGGATTGAGTTGTTTGCATTCGTTCGGTGATCACCGCTTCATTGGCCAGCAAATTACCATGACTGACCATCACGCCTTTTGGTTTGGCGGTTGAGCCCGAGGTGTACTGTAAGAAGGCAATCTCGTCACTGTGCGCTGAGTGGCGTGGCGCTTCAGGCGCAGGCGTGTTTAATTCGTCTACCACCTGCATAACAATCCCATCCAGTGCCTCGCACATACCCGCGACTGTTTCTGTGAATCGCGAAGTTGTCAGCACCAGGCGAGCACTGGCATCTTCGGCAATCCCCACGGTACGGGCAATATGTTGCGCTTTCGTCGACTCGGGTGGAAAACTAGGTATGGCAGTCACGCCCAAATGCTGACAAGCAAGAAAGCTGGTCACATATTCAATGCCGGTATCCATCAGGATCAAGGCACGATCACCCGCACTGACGTGGTGCTGCAGATGCCCTGCCAGCTGTAAACTCTGTTCATACAACGCCTGAAAACTCCAGCGTGTGTGTGCTTTTTTATCTACGCAGATCAGCGCGGTTTGTTGTGGCTGTTGTGCTGCATGGTGGGCAAGGCGATCCATTATCGTCGTGGCGGTCATGGGGTACTCCGTGAATAAACTGGCAGTGTGGCAAGGCAGTGCGGTGGATATTAGCCGCGCACTGGCGCTGTTCAGCATCTAAACTGTTCAGGCGGCGCCGGGAAACTTACTGATCCATCGCCTGGCGAAGGCTTAATGGACGCATATCAGTCCAGTGCGCATTGATGTAAGCCAGGCAAGTCTCTTTATCGCCTTCAACACCCACATCTTGCCAGCCACCGGGCACGCTTTTATAACTGGGCCAAAGTGAATATTGTTCTTCCTGGTTAATCAGGACCTTGAAGGTGCCATTTTCGTTATCAAAGCTCATCGTTTTCTCCAAAAATCAGACTGTCGGCATAGTGACGCGCGACAGTCCGGGTTTTTTAGTCTTTTTTCACGATCAGTTTGGTCGTACTGAGCTTATTGATTGACACCTGCCAGGGATAAAATGGCAATTCGACCAACCCCTGTTGCGCACTATAATGGCGGCTACTGTCACTAAAATGCTCTGAGTCACGATTGGCACTTTGCGAATAACTCAGCAAACCGCGGGCAACCGGACCATTGTCATCAAAGCCCACCACCATCATCCAGCTAGAACCAAAGTTCACACCATAGCCTGCCTCACGTAGTCCAGACCATAATGGTCGCCCATCAACCACACTGGTAAGTGGCGCCGATGGCTGCGCGGCAAAACTGGTCAGATCCATCGTATTGTGGGTTGCAAACACATTGAACCCGCCACTTTGATGTTCAGGCCCAGCCCACGACAAACGCTCCGTGCCCTTTTGCAAATACTGGATCTCAGCAAATGGCGCATCCAGTGCAAAACCATAGTGCTGCAGATCAGCCGCAGCACGGAGCAATTTTTTCAGGATCTCAGGGTCAGATTTAATTGTGTGCGGTGTGGTAGTTGGAAACCTGGGATTAAACGGCACCACAAAATCCTGACGCCTGTCGAGCACACGGAAAAATTCGCGCGCCAGATGTGCCGCTTTCGATGTCAGGTCAAAGCGTCCATCCCATTGTGCGAACGCCGCACAGGCGGGATCTACATCAACTTCAAGCTGTTCATTCAAAGCCCAACGTTGGCCCGCATATTGCTGGCATAAGCCGGCGATAACACCGCGCTCACTGGCAAAATAACTGCCGTTACCGAGCATGATATGCTCCAGTTCGTCCAGGTTGAAACGACCATCTCGTCCTGACCCTGAGCGCAATAACGCATAAGCATACCGACTACGCTCCGTTTGTTGTACATCCACCGGACCATACAAAGGAGAGACATTGCGCAGTGGTTGTGAGGCATTGCTCAGCCAGAAAGAATCATTGGAGTTTTGCACATAATCACGACGGCTAAGTGACGGTGCCTCGGCCAGCTCAACGGCACCATCAAACATCATCTCTTCACGATCGCCAGGCAACACCACCTGACCTGTGGCGGCAAAAATAGCAGCAGATTTTGGGTCAGTCTGTAACCAGTTTAGAGCAGCCGCTGAAAGGTTAGGGACATTGGAGTCGTCGGTATAGAAGGCATTACCATATTTATCCGCTGCCAGCGTATTATTAAAAGACAAGCCATTAAACCGCCTTGATGCTTCGCGCAATTGCGCTACTGATGCGGCCCGGTTGTATGACAACCAATGGTCTATTGCTGAGAAGTTATCCAGATTTACATCACTGACGGCATAGGCAACCCCACCCTGCCAGGGGAAGCGCTCAGGATCTTCAAGCATTAAACCAAACTGTGTGGCATACGCAGTATGGGTGTGCGTTTGCATCCCAGTAGCCGTTTTAACCGGAACCTGGATGTGACGTTCGCGCATCGTATGCCACTGACCTTTATAACGATATCGGCGTGGGTTGTCCGGGTCCAGCGTCAGTTCATAAAACACATGATGTAGTGCCGTTGAATAGGTGTGGGTCCAGGCCAGGTTGCGGTTAAAGCCGATATTGACCACACCAGGCATCCCGAGAACGGACGCCCCCATCACATCCAGCTCACCGGGTACAGTGGCGTGATGTGTCCAGAAGCGAAAATTACCATTGAACGGAAAATGAGGGTTGGCAAGCACCATACCTCGTCCATTGTGGCTCAGGGCTTTACCAATCGCCCAACCATTTGACCCCTGTGTGAGCTGCTCAGCGGGTGTCAGTGTCATCGAGTAACTCTGTTGTGCTGGGGTTGTCTCACTATCTGGCCCTGCCTGCACTAGCTGTGGTAGTAGCCTACCCACACTGCCCTGCACACCCATAAGCAATACGTTAGCAATCACATCCTGTGCCGTTATCGGCTTAACCCAGGGAGCATCGCGACAAATCTCGTCCAGTTGCGCGTTACCCGCGGCCACTTCCTCAAGATACTGATTGTATCCCGCAGCAAAGCCTTCCGCCAATGCACGCGTACTCGCCGATAAACTCGAATATTGCTGTGTGGCTCGACCGGGCAGGTCCAGAATACGATAGCCAATATCCGACATCAGGAAGTAATTATCTCCCTCATTACGATGTGCACCAAGATATTGCGCCCGCTCTCCGCGCAGTCGCAAGTAACCGTCAGCCAACAGACAACTATGATCTTGCGCCTGGGCATAAGCATTACCATAGCCCAACCCATACAAACTGTGTGCTTTGACATGGGCGATACCGAATTGGGTGCGGGTGACGCTTACAGCTTCGTTGCTATGCGGGTTTGTCAGGGCTGGGGGGAAAAGTGGGGCAGCCTGTGTGCTGCCCATCAAAATAGCGAGCCCTGCAAAGCCCAGTGTAAATGATTTCATATTAATCCTTTTGTTTAAAAATACGCAAAAGCCCCAGAAAAGAGAATGAGGGGCTTCCCCTGCTAGACGCGAGATAAAAACAAAAAACCACCCCAATGCGTTCAATCCACAACACCGCGTTATCTCAGGTCTGCAGGTAAACCAGCACAGGCATGATTCGCAAGGTGTGCGCTATCAAGAACCCACTAAAGAGCCAAACGGGAGTAGAAAACTACTTGACGACAAAAGACAAAAGGAAATAACATAATAGTGATAACTATTATCATTCGCCATAACGGATCTAAATCAAATACACCAGGAGAACTTACCGTGCCGCAGTCGTGTGAAAAGTGGTCAAATGTCATTGCAGAAAACGAAGCCAAGCTACTTGCTTATTTAAACAACATTCTGCGTTGCCCCTATCTCGCTGAGGATGCGTTACAAGATACCTTTATTCGCTTGTCTGGTATGTCAGCCTGTCAGAACTGCCAGGTTAAAAATTCGAAGAGTTTTTGCTATCAGGTTGCCCGCAATATTGCCATTGACATGTTGCGCAAACAAAGTCGAGAAAGTCTGGTTGATATGGAATCTGTGCATGGTGAGCACTTTGATGATGAAGAGTCTAATATTGAAACCCGCTTCATTGATGCACAGCTCTCAGAAAAAGTGAATCACACCATTGCGAAGCTGTCTAAGCGCCATCAGAACGTGGTGAGCTTTTATCGTGACGGACGGTTAAAGCAAAAAGAAATTGCTCAGATGTACAGTATTTCACCTACACTGGTGAATTTCCTGATCAAAGAAGCCATTCAGTCCTGCAAAACCGAGTTAGGTACCGCGCAGCTCACTCACTAATCAGTGAGCCCGAGCTGTTGACGGGCAGTGAGTTTGGCTGAGATAAAGTCAGCATGTGCCACGTACAGCAGGCCTGCGATTTTTCGGACCATATGTTCTTCGTGGGGATCTAAACGACCATCGGCATAGGCCACTAACCACAGTAATTCAATCACTTCGATACGCTCAAGTTCCCCGGTATGTGCGTTCACAACACGCACAAATCGATGCAAATCAATCGCTTCATCTACCATAGAGATGGCCTGATCGCGAATGAGCTCGCTGGCCTGTGTTGAAATGCCACTATGTTGGGTCAGCAGCCGAGCAATCATATGGCATTCATCCGCGTGGGTTTCACCATCGGCGCGCATAATCTCCACCATCAATGCAGCCAATGCTGTCGTAAAGTCAGGTGCCTGTTGAGACTCTGGCTGTTGAGCCAGGTTATTTATGAACTTTCTCAGTTGTGCAAACAAGCGCACCTCCCAAATATGTTACACTTCATCAAGACGAAGATGGATTATCAGGTTTTATATGGCACAGCTCGGCTTTATGACAACACAGGTGATTAAACAAGTACGTTGCACGCTACCAGTAGTTGCACTCACTTTACTTGCCAGTGCCTGCAGCAGCTACACGCCGCCACCTAATGGCGTCGTCGAAAAGTTGTATGACTTTGATCACAAAGTGCACTATGACCAAATTAAGTATAATGACGATCACTACTATTTACAGATAAAATCGGATAGTTATCAACACTTTTTGCAACAAAGTGTGTTTTTACTCAGGCATAGTCAACGGTTGTGCCAGGGTCGTTTGCCACAGCTGGTACTGCTCGCAGGCGTGCAGAGTTTTGACCGTTTACCGACTTACCCAAGAGCGTACGAGCCCGACCTGCAAGTAGAAGTACGTTGCGTGAAAAACCCGAAATAATCACACAGCTCAGTATTCACACTGAGCTGTGTAACCCAATTAGTCCTGATAACCCCAGGGTGCTTTAGGTGCCTGAACCGGCTTGGTCAGGTCAAAGTCGACTCTGAACTCACGCCCTTCTCTGACCAGGCGATAGGTGAAACGCTCATCGTAAATATACATCTGCCAGGTGTTGCCCACTGATTGCGGAATACCGCGCTTCACAAATAACTCTTTAGAGTACTGATCAGCAGGAAAAGATTGCACGTTGTCGTAGCCCGCATCGACAGTATGGCCACCATACATAGTCGATTCATCATCACTGCCATCTTTATGACGGTGGTCGTGCTTCAGGCTCAGACCGCTACCAGTCTTGGTAATGATCCAGGTGCGCGAGGCATTTTTTCCAACATGAAACGGAATTTGCAGCTCCTGATCGTTACAACGACGCACATGCATGATCAAGCGCGCATCGCTGAACGCACTGGGTCCCTGATTATCGACCGTCACTTTACCCTCATATGCTTTACCACAATGTTGCTTGAGTTGATCAAAAAACGCATCATGCGTGGGAATAGACACTAAAGGAGCCGGACGCGCCATTACAGTGCCACTGACAAGTAAAGCGGCTGCATAAACGAGTTTCATATCAATGTTCCTAAAAATAATAAAGGCCGCAGCGTAATCCACTTCGCGGCCTTTGCCAATTAAATGCGGCGATCGAACAGCTACTGCCAGGGACGCGCTGCCTGAAGTTGCTGTTCAAACTTGTCTATCTGGGTATTTAGCTGCTCAGTTTCACCGATAAAGTCCAATCCACTGAGCAAACGAGCTTTGATATCCGGACGGACATCGAACGCGATCGGCGCAAAATGCTCACTGCGTAACTGCTGAGCTGCCAGATCAACTTCAATCTGAATATCGGCCTGACGTTCACACAAGCCAAACAGGCTATCCAGGGTGCTTGCAGGCAGGCTAATGCACAGCATCTGATTATTGCCGCAATTGTTGAAAAAGATATCAGCAAAACTCTGTGCCAGGATCACCGTAAAACCGTATTGTTTTAATGCCCAGGGGGCGTGTTCACGCGATGATCCGCAGCCAAAGTTATCCCGTGTCAGCAGTACACTGGCCCCCTGATATTGAGGCGCGTTAAGGATAAACTCCGGATCCGGCTCTCCCAGATCTGTGTAGCGCCAATCGTAAAAAAGCGCCTTGTCAAAGCCGTCCCGGCTGGTGGATGTTAAAAATTGCTTAGGAATGATTTGATCAGTATCGACATTATTTTTATCCAGCGGTGCTAACAAACCGCAGTGAAAGACGCTCATGCCTGCTCTCCTTGAATATCAGTAAAGTGACCCGCAATCGCAGCAGCCGCGGCCATTGCAGGGCTCACTAAGTGGGTTCTGCCACCGCGACCCTGACGCCCTTCGAAATTGCGATTGGAGGTTGACGCACAGCGTTTACCCATCCCAAGTCGATCGTCATTCATTGCCAGGCACATAGAGCAACCCGGTTCACGCCATTCAAAGCCGGCTGCCGTAAAAATGTCCGCTAGCCCTTCGCGTTCAGCCTGTTGCTTGACCAAACCTGACCCCGGCACAATGAGCGCTTCAACGCCACTGGCAACCTGTTTGCCTGCTACAACCTGAGCCGCGGCACGCAAATCTTCAATGCGGCTGTTAGTACAAGAGCCAATAAACACCGTATCCACTTTCGCATCGGTCAGCTTCTGGCCTGCACGAAGTCCCATGTAACGCAATGCACTGCGCATAGCCTCAGCTTTGATCAGATCCGGTTCAGTTTCCGGATCCGGAATGGCCTCATCAATCCCGATCACTTGCTCAGGGCTGGTGCCCCAGGTGACCTGAGGTTGGATCTCATCAGCACTGATGATCACTTCGCTATCAAAGACTGCGTCGGGATCGGTGTGCAGAGTTTGCCAGTAGGTGACGGCCTGATCAAACTCTTCGCCCTGCGGTGCGAACGGGCGACCTTTAAGATAATCATACGTCGTCTGATCCGGCGCGATCAATCCAGCCTTAGCGCCCATTTCAATACTCATATTGCACAGTGTCATCCGCGCTTCCATAGACAAGGCCTCAATAGCCGTACCGCAAAACTCCGCGACGAAGCCCGTGCCCCCGGCAGTCCCCAGTTTACCGATCACAGCCATGATCAGATCCTTGGCTGTGACAGTGGGCCGCAATGTGCCTGTGATCTCAATTTTCAATGATTTTGCTTTCTTCTGCTGAAGAGTCTGAGTTGCCAACACATGCTCTACCTCAGAGGTACCGATCCCATGGGCCAATGCACCAAATGCACCATGCGTTGAGGTATGACTGTCACCGCAGACGATCGTTGTGCCAGGCAAGGTGATCCCCTGCTCAGGGCCCATCACATGCACAATGCCTTGATTCACTGAGCTCAGATCATAAAGCTCAATGCCGAACTCCTGACAGTTCTGTGCCAGAGCCTGAAGCTGGTTTTTACTGACTTCACTTGCCGCATCAATAGAGCGACTTTTGGTCGACACATTGTGATCCATGGTCGCAAAGGTTTTATGCGGGCAACGTACCGCGCGATTTTTTTCACGTAAGCCAGCAAATGCCTGCGGCGAGGTCACTTCATGTACCAGATGCCTGTCGATATAGAGTAAATCGGTTTGTTCGTTAATACTGGCGACCACATGGGCCTGCCAGATTTTGTCGTATAATGTATGTGCCACTTGCTACATCCTGTTGTTAATCTGAAATCCGCTTAGATCCGCTCGACAATTGCATGAGCCACATCCAACGTAGTGTAGCCCCCTTGTGGATAGATATCCGGAGTCCCCACACCAGCTGCAACGGCTTCTGCGACGGCCTTTTCTATACGTCTTGCCGCTTCATCCTGTGCCAACGAGTAACGCAACATCAGGGCTGCGCTGAGGATTTGCGCAATTGGGTTAGCAATACCTTTTCCGGCAATATCTGGCGCCGATCCGCCCGCTGGTTCATACAAGCCAAACCCAGACTGATTCAGACTAGCTGACGGTAGCAAGCCCATGGAGCCGGTGATCATGGCACATTCATCTGACAGAATGTCGCCAAACAAGTTGTCACACAAAAGTACGTCGAACTGCCCAGGTTGCTTCACCAGTTGCATTGCCGCGTTATCAATATAAATATGTTCCAGTTCAACATCCGGATAATCTTTGCTGATGTCACACACCACTTCACGCCATAAAACACTCGATGCCAGTACGTTGGCTTTATCAACCGATGTGACCCGGTTGCTTCTTAGTCGGGCTGCTTCGAATGCAAAACGAGCAATACGTTCTATTTCCTTACGGCTGTAACGTTGAGTATCAAATGCGGCTTCTTCTGCACCACTGCCTTCACGACCTTTATCGCCAAAATAAATGCCACCGGTTAACTCACGCACGCACAAAATATCAAAGCCCTGCTGGCTAATATCAGCCCTTAATGGAGAGGCGGCGCTCAGCGCTGGCAATAATTGCGCCGGACGCAGATTACAAAACAGCCCGAAATGCTTTCGCAGCGGCAACAAAGAAGCGCGTTCTGGCTGCTCCTGAGGAGGCAAATGTTCCCATTTAGGTCCGCCAACAGAACCAAACAGAATCGCATCTGATGCTTCGCAGGCAGCCAAAGTTGTATCGGGCAACGCAACACCATACGCATCAATGGCCGCGCCGCCTATGGCATGATGTTGGCGCTCTAAGCCAATACCAAATACCTCACTGACTTTATCTAGCACCAGCTCAGCGGCAGCCATCACCTCAGGTCCAATGCCATCGCCGGCTAATACTGCTATCTGATAATTTGATTGACTCATCCTGCTTTCCTTTGTTGTTTCAAACTCGAGACCTTGGCGGCTCGGTGAATTAAGTTATAAACGTGGATCATGGCGTGCACAGACGCTTCCACCACATCGGCTGCCAGCCCAGTACCGTGGTACTGGCGACCATCGTATTTGGCTATCATATCGACCTGCCCCAGTGAGCTGGCCCCCTGCCCGGTTGCATCCAGGTTGTACTCGACAATATCAATTGTCTTCCCAGTAATACGCTCAAGTGCCAGAAATGCGGCTTCCACCGGACCATTACCCGTAGCAGCTTCCTGTTTTAATTGCTCACCCATAGCAATCCCAACAGTTGCGCTGGCGATCGACTGAGAATTCGATGACGCATTCACAAATTGCAACTGGTAAAAATCATCTTTATCGGTGATCTGATTGAAGTGGATCATCGCTTCCAAGTCATAGTCATATACAGTGCCCTTTTGATCGGCCAAGGCCAGGAAGCTGTCATAGAGAGAGTCCATATCGTAGTCAGATTGCTGATAACCCAATTCGCTCAGTCGATGTTCAATCACATGGCGACCAGAACGCGACGTCATATTTAGCTGATTATTGGGAACGCCGACAGTTTCGGGTGACATAATCTCATAGGTATTTTGTGCTTTTAGCACCCCATCCTGATGGATCCCTGAGCTGTGCGCAAAGGCGTTTTCGCCAACAATCGCTTTGTTCGGTTGTACTGGCATATTGCAAATCTTGGCAACCTGACGTGATGCGCGGTAAATCTCTTCACTGCGAATATCACAGCTCACCTGCAAGTGGTCTTCGCGCATTTTTAAGATCATCGCCGCTTCTTCTAATGAGCAATTACCCGCACGCTCACCAATACCATTAATGGTACATTCGATTTGTCTCGCACCAGCCTGCACCGCAGCGATAGAGTTTGCGACAGCCAGGCCAAGATCGTTATGGCAATGGACGCTCAGGCGCGCCTTGTCGATATTTGGGACATTGTGACGAATATGATGGATCATTGCTGCATACTCATCTGGCGTGACATAACCCACCGTATCAGGCAAGTTAATGGTGCTGGCGCCGGCATCGATTGCCCGCTCAACAATGCGGCATAAATCGCCATAAGGGGTGCGACCAGCATCTTCACACGAAAACTCGACATCATCGGTATAGTTGCGTGCCAGCTTGATCGATTTCACCGCCATCTCGGTCGCATCATCCAGCGACATTCTGAGTTTATGTTCCAGGTGCAGGGGGCTGGTCGCAATAAATGTATGAATACGGCGCTTCTCTGCTGGCCTTAGTGCTTCTCCACAAGCCTCAATGTCTTTGCTGACAGCGCGTGCCAAACCACAGATGCTCGGTCCGGTAATCTCTCTTGCGATACGCTGTACGGCTCGAAAGTCAGCCGGGCTTGAGACCGGAAAACCAACTTCCATCACATCCACATTTAAACGACTAATGGTATGCGCGAGCAGAATTTTATCTTCTTCCGTCAGACTGGCTTTAAGCGCCTGCTCTCCATCTCTTAATGTCGTGTCGAATATCCAAACCTTATCTTGCATACCTGATGTCCTCGTTTAAGCATAAAAAAACCCCGCACAGTGTGCGGGGTTTATCGTGTTGCTGCCCTTACGCGCAACTACGCCCCGCTCTTACAGCTAAGCAGTAAGAGGTTAAGCGATAGTGACAACGTAATAATTTGCATGTGGGCATTGGTCCTGTTGATGAATTGCCTATGTTTTAACATGGTCGAAAAGAACAGATCAAGCATATTTATTCCCAAAAACCCAGCAAAGCAAGATCCCACTTGAAATTTTAATTCACATATATAGTAAAATAAAGCATTTTAATACCTTCATTCTTTAGGCATTAGAAGGTGAAGGCCTGAGAAATTAAAACTGAGGAGATTTAAATTTATTTAAAATAGGGGCAATTATTTTTGATCAATCATATAAGTAAGAGAGGTATTCACATACCGACTTATGAGAATGACCACCGGGTCGGCATGTCATTCATATACTCTCCGTGCAGCCTGTGAGTAGTTCCCGCATCAAGTGCGGGATAACGGTGGTGTGGGCTTTGTGAGCAGGCAGTTATACCAATTTGCTTAATTAAGTGATCTATTTTGAGGCGAGAAAATAGGGTCGATAACAAGGCAAAAACTTTGCTATTTAGTTGTTCTAAATGAGAAATTTTTAACACTGTTAGCGTCCTATTTGCTCCTTCAAATAGACTAGGTATTAAGTGAAATTGGTATTATACAACTTTTTTAAATCGCACATAGCAAAAAACCCGTTGCATTACTGCAACGGATTTGACGTACATGGAAGTACGCATGTCGATGCTATTCTATTTACAGCTTTTTAAATCGCACACAGCAAAAAACCCGCTGCATTGCTGCAACGGGTTTGACGTACATGGAAGTACGAATGTCGATGATATTCATGGGTGAATTGCGACCGAAGCACCGCTTCACAGCTATCGTGCAAAGTCGTGCTTTAGCGCGGCCTTTGCGCAAGGTGAAATGAGCTATTGTAGAGAACGCAGACCTATTCACAGCGCAAAAAGAAGCCCTCCACAGGGAAGTGTCCCCAAAGACTGCTAGATACCAGCTTAATGGAGGAATAGACAACACCGCTCTGTCTACAACTTTTTTAAATCGCACATAGCAAAAAACCCGCTGCATTACTGCAACGGGTTTCTTTTATTAGGCCCTGGCGATGTCCTACTTTCACATGGGAAACCCCACACTATCATCGGCGCTATTTCGTTTCACTACTGAGTTCGGCATGGGGTCAGGTGGTTCCAAAATGCTATGTTCACCAGGAAATTC
>NZ_JACEQV010000042.1:0-25207 GCF_015356275.1 Pseudoalteromonas sp. PPB1
AGAACGCCACTTGAAACATTATTAGATGGGAAATCGCTCTGGGCTGAAAAGAATTTAGCCCAAATCTAGACTGACAATCACCGATTGAAAAACGGGTAACTGTCAGGTCAAGTCTGAGCTAGTACACATTAAGAAAGCAATTAACGCTCGCATAACAAGACAATTAACACGCCCTCTTATAGCAGATACCCTCTCTTCCTTTGCATGATCGCAACTTTTCGAAGAAATATCTCACCAAAGTAATGCTATCTTAGATACAGCTATATGAGTGAAGTCTATCGTTGGAAAATTACACAATATTATCTCGTTCAAGCATGTTTTATTTAATTAACTTTTACAACTTGCGAATTTCTATGGTTGTCCATACAAAGGCAAAAACGCTAGTGCGAGGCTTTTGAATAATGGTGCCCAGAGGCGGACAAAGTGGTCCGGAACCACTTTGAACAGCTTTAGCTGGCCGCTTGCGGTGAAATACAAGGACGTACTTCATCATCGAACCACCCGTAGGCGTGTTCGATTACGCCGCCACAATTCAAACAGCGTTCGAAAACAAAAAAGCCCCGCTAATGCGAGGCTTTTGAATAATGGTGCCCAGAGGCGGAATCGAACCACCGACACGAGGATTTTCAATCCTCTGCTCTACCGACTGAGCTATCTGGGCTAAAACTGGTTATATTGTGCTACTCTTTCGTCCATGAAGCGGTGGCCTGTCGTCGTCCTGACTCCACCTCAACAAGCTGCGAAGCGATGCTTCGGTCTTGTTTCGCCCAACTGAGCTATCTGGGCTAAAACTGGTTATATTGTGCTGTATAATTCATCCTGAAGCAGCGTTCCGGCTCGACGTCCTGTCTCGCGTTCGATTAGCTGCGAAGCGTTGCTTCGGTCTAATCTCACCCAACTGATTGAGTCAGGCGCACCTTAATACTGGTGCCCAGAGGCGGAATCGAACCACCGACACGAGGATTTTCAATCCTCTGCTCTACCGACTGAGCTATCTGGGCGTGCGGCGTATTAAACGGGTTTTGCCTTGTTAAGTCAACTTTTTTTTAATCTCTGCGTTCGACTGACCACTATTCCGACAAAACCCGTCTAATCGCTTAAATTTCCCTCTGTATTTGGTATTTCGAAGCACTTTATGGCGTCGTTTTATCTGCTGTAGTGAGCAAAAACGGGGAGAATTCATCCAGCATAGGTGGTAGGATTGCAACCAACAAAGAAACATAGCACAAAAGTTGGGTTCGGAATCATATAATGGAAAACTCGTCTAATACGAACATAAAGGGCTTTGTACCCCTATTTATTGTCGTTACCATCATTATTGCAGTCATTTCTGCTGCCGCGGCCTTTACCTGGCCTGATGTAGATCAGAAACAAGCGGACTCCACCCAACGACCTGACCTGGTACTGCTGGCAAAAGATATTTCAACACCTTTATCCAATACCATGATGAAGCTGGGCTATAACTATGCCAAACAAATTCTTTCTGCATTTGAAGCCAGCAACCCCGACATAGAATTGTATCTATATAGTGACAGTGGCATTGGACAAGCCAGCCTGGTATATCAAACCAATGACCAGAGCATTGCGCCAATAAAAAGACAAGCTAAGGTCGATCAGGGTGGTGAGTTTGTCGTTCACCAGCCACTCGTGTTAGATGATTTGCCTGTCGGTGAACTCATTTTAAGATACGCCCCCCAACAACCGGTATCGAACGCTTCGCCAGTAACCAGCATCAGCTTAGCTGTGTGTGCTTTACTACTAACAATCGCTTTTGGTATTTTCCTCAAGCGCCAAATTATTGGTCGTCTCAGTAAAGACCTCACAGAACTCAATGAAGAACTGCAACACCTGCTGGATCAAAAGTCCTATGATATCCATGTGACTGAAAAACTCAGTTTTGGGCTATCGAAAACCGCTGTAGGCATTAATCAGTTAATTAATCAGATCCGTGACATCATTCAGGGAAACCAGGCAGCACAAAGAGAGCTCAAGCAATTACAAACCAGTTTAGAATCAGAAGTACAAGCCAGAACCCTGGCACTGGAAAAGGCCACGCTGAATGCAGAGCGTGCCAGTGAAGCCAAAACCACGTTCCTGGCCACCATGAGCCATGAAATTAGAACACCAATGAATGGTGTCATTGGTACGATTGATCTATTACGCCAGACTGAACTGGACGGCGCGCAACACCGCCTGACCACCATTATTCGTGATTCCGCTTTTTCATTGCTGGGCATACTGGATGATATTCTCGACTTTTCTAAAATTGAAGCCGGTAAGCTGCAGATGGACAACAGTGTCTTTTCAGTGGCTGAAACCATTGAGGAGGTGGCGCGAGTGCTGTCTTCTGTGGCCAGAAAACGTAAATTAGACCTGCAATTGGCTGTTGCACCGGATATTCCAAACAACCTGGTTGGTGATGCCGTGCGTGTTCGTCAGGTTTTATACAATCTATGTAGTAATGCCATTAAATTCACAACCACCGATGATGCCAGACGCGGCTTTGTTAAAATCTCCGTTGAAGTCGCACAAAACACTTCTGAGCACTACACCCTGCGCTTTACCGTCACAGATAACGGTAAGGGCATGACACAAGCACAACTGCGGGAAATTTTTAACCCCTTCATTCAGGCAGAAGGCTCCATTACTCGGGAATACGGCGGTACGGGTCTGGGCTTATCTATTTGTAAAAGCCTGGTTGAACTCATGCTGGGCTCAATTCATGTCAGCTCTGATATCGGTATGGGCAGTGAATTCGTTGTGGAACTCCCGTTTAGTGTAAAAGGTCAGATAGCCTACGCAAACAAAGCCGTTCTAAATAGCCAAAGAGTGGTGGTGCTGACCCATGCTCAGGCACGTCGTAATATTGTTGCCCGCTACTTGTCCTTCATGGGGGCCGACACAGTCGTACTAAGAGAGGCTGACGAACTCAGCGAATATCAGTACGACAGCGATGTGATCTGGGTTCTGGACGGTCTGGATGGCATGGACAAAGTCAATGGTCAGTTACGCGACCTGCTCTACTCCATTGAACACAATAACCAGCAAGTCATTGTACTCAGTACAATGGATGAACCGGCCTTAAACCACGACCGTATTTTCTATCTCAATGCTGCGCCTTTGTGTAAATCTAGCTTTATGACCGCCATTTTAGTCGCTGCGGGTCTGCATAAGCCGAAAAAGCTCAAGCCATCACGTTCATTAAACAAATACCTGAATGTCGAGGACGCAAGAGCTGCCAACAAACTGGTGCTGCTGGTGGAAGATAATGTCCTCAACCAACAGGTGTTGACGGATCAATTACATTTACTTGGCTATGGTGTTGAAGTTGCAGAAAATGGCGAGGAAGGTCTGGCCCGCTGGCAACAGGCCCATTACCCCATTATTCTCACCGATTTACATATGCCTAAAATGTCCGGCTATGACATGGTTGCCAAAATCCGTGAGGAAGCAGAACAAGCAGAAGACATCAATGCTCAGCCGTACATTATTGCCATTACCGCAAATGCACTCAAAGGCGAGCGTGACCGTTGTCTCGCAGCCGGTATGAATGACTATATAACCAAACCTGTTGAACTCAATGTACTCGAAGCCACTTTGGATACCTGGCAACAGTCTATTGGCAACTCAGGCCAACAACAAACTGGCAACGCAAAGCCAAGCACACCTGAGACACAGGCACAAACACCGGTTGAGCCAACGTTGTCCCATAGCGAACCGACTGCACCACAACAAACGGTGGAGCCCGAGGAGATTGAGCCTGAGACACAATCAGATGCAACAGCACAGGCTCCTGAGCCTCAGCAAACAGAGCCTGATGAGCCGATTGATCTGGCGCAGCTGGACAAATATGTCAATCATGACGCCAATAAACGCCTGCGCTTTTTCCGCATGTATCTGGAACAAAGCAGTGAACTGGCCAGAGACATCAATGGCGCTGTGATCTCAATGAGCCAGGAAGAGATTATTGAAGCGTGTCACCAGCTCAAGTCCATATCTAAAACCATTGGTGCACACGGCGTGGCTGACATGGCCGCTGAGTTTGAACAGCGCTGTAAAGGAGAGGAATTGACCAGTGACGACCTGATCCATTTACGAGATGCCCTGGAAACACACTATCAGCGGGCCACTGAGTTCATTCAACGCTACTTGCAGACACAAGCGGGTTAATTCAGCATCGCGCTCAGTAAGCAAGCAGCTGCTGAGCGCACTCTTCTACCCTTGGACCATACCGTAGATTAGACGGATCACTATGGAGACCATGACCAGGGGCAATATATACTTGGCGTACTTCTGCATCTTATCCAGTCCCATTCGGCTTTGATACTTTTCCAGAAGTGGGATCAAGACTAACAAAGCAATAATCAGGCTCCCTAAAATAATCAAAACATTCATTACTACGCGCTCCTTATGTTGATAGCGATACCATGCCACAGCCGTGCTGAGTTTGCCAAGTGTCAGCTATTGTCAAATAAGAAACAAGTATATAAAAAGAAAAAAGCGCGAAGCAGTACTTCGCGCAACAGGTTGGAGAGTGCTAACCGACAAGTGCAAGCAAGATACCCGCAGCAACGGCACTTCCCAGTACCCCTGCGACATTTGGTCCCATAGCATGCATTAATAAAAAGTTGTGTGGATTGCTTTCTAAACCGACTTTATTGACGACCCTGGCAGCCATGGGCACCGCAGATACCCCAGCTGCACCAACCAGTGGATTGATTGGACTATCACCTGCAAAACGATTCATCACTTTGGCCATATAAACCCCGGATGCCGTGCCAATACTAAACGCTGCGGCCCCCAACACCAGGATCCCGATGGTCTCGACCGTCAAAAACTCATCTGCCGCCAGCTTAGAGCCCACCGCTAACCCCAGGAAAATCGTCGTGATATTGATAATTTCGTTCTGGGCTGAGTTACTCAGGCGATCAACCACCCCAGATTCGCGCATTAAGTTACCCAGACAAAACATCCCAACCAGCGGCGTTGCAGCCGGCAGGAATAATAAGGTCAGAGTCAACACGCCGAGCGGAAACAAAATTTTCTCCTGCTTTGAAACTGCTCTTAGCTGAGGCATGGCAATATTACGCTCTTCTTCGGTGGTCAGTAAGCGCATAATCGGTGGCTGAATGATCGGTACCAGCGCCATGTAAGAGTAGGCAGCTACGGCAATGGCGCCCAGCAACTCAGGTGAA
This sequence comes from Pseudoalteromonas sp. PPB1, assembly GCF_015356275.1. NCBI lineage: Bacteria > Pseudomonadati > Pseudomonadota > Gammaproteobacteria > Alteromonadales > Pseudoalteromonadaceae > Pseudoalteromonas > Pseudoalteromonas sp. PPB1. Next base: position 5,196 of record NZ_JACEQV010000042.1, read on the forward strand.
AGCCTGGATGCCAGGAAGATGGCAGTTGGGCCATCCGCGCCCCCGATGATGGCTATCGCTGAAGCATCTTGCAACGTAAATTCAAACCCGGGGACGTAGTTAAGTAATATCGCGCCAAACAGGGTCGCAAAAATACCAAACTGCGCAGCAGCACCCAGCAGCAACATTCTGGGGTTCGCGATCAGTGCACTAAAGTCCGTGAGCGCACCAACCCCCATAAAGATCAAGAGCGGAAAAATACCACTGTCGATCCCAATATAGTAAACGTAATACAGCAGGCCGCCCGGATCTGCCAGGCCCGCAACCGGGATGTTGGTCAGGATTGCGCCAAAGCCAATCGGGACCAATAACAACGGCTCAAATCGCTTTGCTATTGCCAGATAAAGCAAACCACAGCCGACGGCAATCATGGCCAGTGCAGGTAAGGTCATGTTGGCCAGCCCGGTGGCCGACCATAGATTTAATAGTCCATCCATACCCAATCTCCTATGCCAGTGCGACGATGGCATCACCAGCCGACACTGAATCTCCTTCGTTAACCAGGATATCGGCGATTTTACCGCTATGCGTGGCACGCACTTCGGTCTCCATTTTCATTGCTTCCATGATCAAGACCAGATCGCCCTGCTCGACCACATCACCCTGTCGGGCATGCAATTTAAAAATATTGCCTGCCAGTGGTGCGTTCAGCGTTTCACCGCTGCTGATCGAGGCAGACTGAGGCATCAGCTCGCTGTCCTTAACCTCAACTTCTTTGAGCTCTCCGCCAGGGGCAACCACTACGTTATATACCTTGCCTTCCACTTGCACACTGTAACGCTCTTGTTGAGGTTTACTCACTTGTACGGGCGCAGGGGTCGGTTGAGTTGGTTGAACCAACTCAGGTTTAGGTTCAAATGCCGCCGGGTTGTCACGATTTTGTAGGAATTTAAGACCAACTTGTGGGAACAAGGCGTAAGTCAGCACATCATCAATCACCGCATCACTCAGCGCAAGATCCAGACCTTTGGCTTTTTCGACTAAGTCACGCTCAAGCTCAGCCAGCTCTGGCTCTATCAAATCAGCAGGACGACATGTGATGGCTTGTGCACCGTCCAATACGCGTTGTTGAAGCGCAGCGTCAACCGGCGCAGGTGTTTTCCCGTACTCACCTTTAAGTACACCCGCCGTTTCTTTGGTGATGGATTTGTAACGCTCTCCGGTTAACACATTCAGAACGGCCTGAGTACCAACAATCTGAGAGGTTGGTGTCACCAAAGGTAAGTAGCCCAGATCCTGGCGCACAGATGGGATCTCCTTAAGTACCTCATCTAAACGGTCATCAGCCCCTTGCTCTTTGAGCTGATTTTCCATATTGGTCAACATACCACCTGGTACTTGTGCCGATAAAATACGGCCATCTACACCTTTAAGACTGCCCTCAAAGGCTGCATACTTTTTACGGACATCACGGAAATAAGCTGCTATCTCCTCAAGCTGCAATAAATCCAGCCCGGTATCTCGCTCAGTCCCCTCGACAATAGACACTAAAGTTTCGGTGGCACTGTGACCATAGGTCATACTCATGGAAGAGATCGCGGTATCCAGCATATCAATGCCTGCATCCACCGCTTTTTGGTAGGTCGCTGTGCTCAGGCCTGTCGTAGCGTGGCATTGCATAGCAATCGGCACAGACACCGTATTCTTCAATTCACGGATCAGAACTTCTGCGTCATAAGGTTTCAGTAACCCTGCCATGTCTTTGATACAAATTGAATGACATCCCATTTGTTCAAGTTGTTTTGCCTGCGCTAACCACATGTCCAGAGTATGTACCGGACTGACCGTATACGAGATAGTGCCCTGTGCATGTGCACCAACTTTGATCGCAGCACGGATAGCTGTTTCCAGATTACGCACATCGTTCATGGCGTCGAAGATACGGAACACGTCAACACCGTTGTGATGGGCACGCTCAACAAATTTTTCGACCACATCATCAGCGTAATGGCGATAACCCAGCAGGTTTTGTCCCCTCAACAGCATCTGTTGCTTGGTGTTTGGCATCGCTTCTTTCAGGGCGCGGATCCGATACCAGGGATCTTCACCCAGGTAACGAATACAGGCATCAAAAGTCGCCCCGCCCCAGGATTCAACTGACCAATACCCGACCTGATCCAATTGCTCAGCAATGGGCAACATATCTTCCAGGCGCATACGTGTGGCCAGTAAGGACTGATGTGCGTCGCGTAGCACCAATTCTGTAAGTTTGAGCTGTGACATAAGTGACCCCTTGAATTATTTTTCTGATTGGAAGTGCTGGTTACGGTATTGCGAAATCGCTGCGCTAATGGCGGCCAGGTGCTCGCCTGGTATTTTTCCTGCGTCTGAAGCCTGCGATTTAGTTGCCCTTGAGCTGGGCTGTGTTTGCGCTTCTTTTGGCGCGGCAAATTTAGATAACCCTTTCACCGCAACAATCAAAATAGACAAGAATACAAACACCCCGACCATGCCGGTCAGCATTAAGCTGGCTGCCTGAGCCAGTAAGGCGGTTATGTCCATCTCTGCTCTCCCCTTGTTGTTAACATTTTTTTGCGTGACATCATGCAGATACAATAGATAGCCACAATTTATAGATAATTATGCAACCATCATAACAAAACCGACTGCTTTGTAAACCAGCGTGTAAATTGGTATTACCAATAAGAATTCATACTAAATTTCAAACTGTTACGATATTCCAAATGAAAATTTAATGAAAACAGCCAAATAAATATGAAAAATAGTCAAGATACCTGGTGAGAATAGGCAAGTGGCATAAAAAACATTCACCCTCAGACTTCCCTTCAACAGAAACATACAATTGGTATGACCAAAAGTAAGTTTTTGAGACATGTTAACAAATGCTGTAAGCAGCGATCTGCAGTTTACGTAAAGCCTGCGCAAGTCGATTATTTCGGGGTATAATGGAGAGATGAAATAACTGGAGTTATGTGTGTGTTTCACTGCGAGTTTACGCTGGATAAAGATTACTTTCGTGAGTGTTTTGATCAATCTTTGCCTTACAGCAATGTCAGCAAACCCAAATATGCCCTGGTGGCATTTTTATTTATTTTAGGCTGTGTCGCTATCTACGGCCTGGACAACGCCTATCTAGGCAACTTTTTGATTTTACTTGCCGTTTTAGAGTGTATTGCACATTACTATCGACGCCCTTGGTGGGTAGCAAGACAAATGGTGACGCGGGCCAGTGGCAGTAAAATAACGCTACAAATTGATACACAGGGGATCACGGCGACCAATCCGTATAAGTCCTATCAGATCCTCTGGTCAGAAGTGAATAAGGTAGCAGAAACCCAACTGGGCGTGGTGCTGGTGCGTGCGGGTACAAACCAGTACATCTCTAAAAAAGCCCTCTCCGCGGAAGCCTTAGAGTTTATTTTGAGCAAAAAAAATAGCCACGACTGAGTGGCTACCTTTTCGAATTCTACCGGGCTGTTGTCCGGGAATCAGGTATTACATATTACCCGTAGTCGGGTTAGACTTTTCAGCCTGAATACGCATGTAGATCTCTTCACGGTGTACAGAAACATCTTTAGGGGCGTTAACGCCAATACGAACTTGATTTCCTTTAACACCTAATACGGTTACAGTTACTTCATCACCTATCATTAGAGTTTCGCCTACACGGCGAGTTAGAATTAGCATTCTCTTGCTCCTGTTATTCCAAAATTTAAAAGATTCCGCGTCTTGGTCATTTTAATGAAAAGTTTCCGTAAAAGTAAGCAAAATTATTGCCTAATCGTCACTTTCCAGTTTAAAAGCGTCATGCAGAGCACGTACAGCCAACTCAAGGTATCGCTCATCGATTAATACTGAAATCTTTATTTCCGAGGTTGCAACTAACAAAGGTGAAATATTCTCTGCCGCCAGCGCCGAAAAGAATGTGCCGACATTAGCAGAGTGCGACTTTAAACCCACCCCTACCGCTGAGATTTTTACAACCGCAGTGTTACTGACGATTTCAACTGCGCCAAACGTGTGCTGATGCGTCCTGAGCAAATCCAGCGCCTGCAGATGATCATTGCTGTGCACAGTTAAAGCATAGTCTATTTTGCCAGTATGTTGATTCATTTGACTGATCATGTCGACTTCTATCGCATATTCACCTAGAAGTGACAAGATTTTAGCCAGGGTTGTGGGACTGTCGGATGCCTGTTTAACCATCAGCAGACATTCATCTTTTTGATGTGCAATCCCCGATACCACTTTCTTATTCATGGGGCTTTCCTCGTAAGTTATCAAGGTCCCGGCATCTGGTTTAAAGGTAGATAAAACACGTAATGGTAGGGTATAACGCCCGGCCGCTTCGACAGAGCGGATCTGCAACACCTTAGCCCCCAGGCTTGCAAGCTCCAGCATTTCCTCGAATGTAACCCGAGTCATACGACGCGCTTTTGGTTCAATCCGGGGATCACAGGTATAAACACCGTCTACATCGGTGTAAATCTGACACTCATCAGCCCCCAACGCAGCGGCAATTTCAACAGCGCTGGTATCCGTCCCGCCACGCCCTAAAGTCGTGATATTACCTTCAAGGTCACGGCCCTGAAAACCGGCAATGATACTAATGTGGTGCTGTTGCAGCTCTTGACGTAAACGTGAAGTATCTATATCAGCAATACGGGCACGACCAAACATATTGTCTGTGACAATACCGACTTGATCGGCCAGTAAACTGATGGCGGAATGGCCCCGTTTAATAATGGCCATTGCCAGTAAAGCGATAGATACCTGCTCACCGGTGGTCAGCAGGACATCGAGTTCTCTGGGGCTGGGTTGCGTGTCTATCTGTCTGGCCAGATTAATCAGACGATTGGTTTCACCTGACATGGCTGACAACACAACCACTACTTGATGACCAGCTTGTCGGGTCTTGACCACCAGGTCAGCGACAGCTTCGATACGCTCAACCGAGCCTACCGAAGTGCCACCAAATTTTTGAACGATCAGTGCCACGTGTTACTGAGTTTTCTCGGCCAGCCACGCTGAAACACTGGCCAATGCAGCATCCAGATTTTGTGGCTCTGAACCGCCAGCCTGGGCCATATCAGGACGGCCACCGCCCTTGCCACCTACCTGTGCAGCCATATGATTCACCAGGTCACCGGCTTTCACACGTCCAACCAAATCTTTAGTGACACCAGCGATCAGGCTAACTTTGTCACCATTTGCCACACCCAGAGCGATAACCCCTGAGCCCATCTTGTTTTTCAGGTCATCGACCATGCCACGTAACGCTTTAGACTCAGTACCTGCTACGTTAGCAACCAACACTTTAATGCCATTGATGTCCGTTGCAGATTCAAGTAAGGACGCTCCAGCGGCACTTGCCAGCTTATCGTTCAGCTGAGACACCTGCTTTTCTAAACCTTTGGCTTTTTCAATCAGGGCTGCTACTTTGTCCAGCGCACTGCTGTTGTCGCCTTTCACCAAAGCTGCAATTTCTGCTAGCGTTTGTTCCTGATTAGCAACATAAGCAATAGCTTCAGCACCCGTTACGGCTTCGATACGACGCACACCCGCAGCAATACCGCCTTCTGAGACAATCTTGAACAAACCAATATCACCAGCACGAGACACGTGTGTACCACCGCACAGCTCAATAGAGTAGTCACCAATCGACACGACACGTACTTCATCGTCGTACTTCTCACCAAACAGCGCCATGGCGCCCTTCTCTTTCGCCGCGTCTATGTCCATTAACTCGGTATTCAGCGCGAAGTTAGTACGGATCTGTGCGTTGACAGCATCCTCAATCTCACGCAATTGCGCTTTGTTGACCCCTTCGAAGTGTGAAAAGTCAAAGCGCAGCTTATCAGCCATGACCAATGAGCCTTTCTGTGCAACATGTTCGCCTAATGCCTGACGCAGTGCTTCGTGCAAAATGTGCGTTGCCGTGTGGTTTTTCTTGATGTCTTCACGACGTGCAGCATCAACCTGAGCATCGGCCTTATCATTAACACCAATACGACCTGTAACACGACCATGATGGGCAATGGCATTGCCAAGCTTTTGCGTATCTGTTACTACGAACTCGCCGGCCGCGACTTTCAGGCTACCGGTATCACCGACCTGACCACCTGACTCAGCGTAAAACGGTGTGCGGTCCAACACCACAATGCCGTTGTCACCTTCTTCAAGCACAGAAACAGACTGGCCTTCTTTGAACAGCTCCACCACAGTACCGGTATAATGTGTCGCATCGTAGCCTTTAAAGTCGGATGACTTCTCAGATTTCAGCTGTTCGTTGTAATCGGCACCAAACTTACCCGCCTGCTGAGCCATCTTACGCTGAGTTTCCATGCACTCTTTAAAGCCACGTTCATCGATGGTCATAAAGCGTTCACGCGCCACATCTGCTGTCAAATCTGCCGGGAAACCATAGGTATCGTACAATTTGAACACCACATCACCTGGGATCACATCGCCTTCTAATGAAGCCAGGTGCTCTTCCAGGATAGCCAGACCGCGGTCTAGTGTCTTACCAAACTGCTCTTCTTCAATACGCAGTACCTTCTCGATGATGGCACCTTGTTTAACCAGCTCAGGATAAGCTTCACCCATTTGCTCACTCAATGCGCTCACCAGCTGATGGAAGAATGCGCCCTTCGCGCCTAATTTATTACCGTGGCGAACTGCGCGACGAATGATACGACGCAGCACATAACCACGCCCTTCGTTGGATGGCATCACACCATCAGCAATCAAAAATGCACAAGACCGGATATGGTCCGCGATAACGCGTAATGATTTATCTTCAAGATCCTGTGCACCCGTTACTTTTGCAGCTGCCGCAATCAACGCCTGGAACAAATCAATTTCATAGTTTGAATGCACACCTTGCATGATCGCTGAAATACGCTCAAGACCCATGCCGGTGTCGACAGATTGCTTAGGTAGCGGCTCCATGGTGCCATCGGCATGACGGTTGTATTGCATAAAGACCAGGTTCCAGATTTCGATGAAACGATCACCGTCTTCTTCTGGCGACCCCGGCGGTCCACCCCAGATCTCTTCACCATGGTCAAAGAATATTTCTGAACAAGGGCCACATGGACCGGTATCACCCATCGACCAGAAGTTATCCGAGGTATCAATGCGTATGATTTTATCTTCCGGAACACCCATCTCTTTTGACCAAATGTCATAGGCTTCTTCGTCATTGTGATAAACAGTGACCAGAAGTTTATCTTTGGGTAGTTTGATTTCTTCAGTCAGAAATTCCCAGGCAAAGCGAATCGCATCTTTCTTGAAGTAATCACCAAAGCTAAAGTTGCCCAGCATTTCGAAAAAGGTGTGGTGACGCGCGGTATAGCCAACATTTTCCAGGTCATTATGTTTACCCCCGGCACGCACACAGCGCTGTGAACTAGTCGCCCGATTGTAAGGACGCTTTTCACCGCCCAGAAAAACATCTTTAAACTGCACCATACCGGCATTGGTAAATAACAACGTAGCGTCATTTCCCGGGATCAGTGAACTTGAAGGCACCACCTGGTGTTGTTGTTTGGCAAAGTAGTCAAGAAAGCTCTGCCTTATCTGTGCGGTCGTCATCTGCTGCATGTGCTCATTACCCTTTATTGCTGCTGTAGTAACAGGCATTACTCACCGTGTGAGTGTGCCTCGATAGCATAATCTATTTCGTCATAACGAAATCCGCGCGACATCATGTAGCGAATTCGTTTTGACTTCTCTTTATAATCCAATTGAATTGTCGACCGGCTGTACTTTTTCTCGTAGGCACGCAACGCCACGCTAAACCAGTCGACTTCTTGTTCTTCTATTAAGTGTTGTAAATATGATTTGTCGACACCTTTGCGCTGCGCATCCATCATAACACGTTTTTCACCTAGTCCCTTGGCCACTTGCTGCGACAAGAAACTGGCGCAATAGCGCTTGTCATCCAGGTAACCAAGCGACTCAAGCCAGTCAAGTAAACGTGTGATATACGCCTCTTCAGCCTCTTTTGCCCGTAACTTCTGAGCAATTAGCTGACGCGAATACTCCTGCCTGGACAAAAGCCAAAGCGCATAGTTCTTCAGCTTTTTCTCATGCTCATGTTGATCCATCAGGCGTCAAACCGGCCACTTTGCTGTTGCTGCTGCGGTGGCGTATCGTCACTTGATGCAGGCGGCTCAGAGACAGACATGATGGCCTGAAACGAGACAAAAAACCCAATGTATGCAATGGGCATCACCACCAATAGCGGGACCAACGACATAGGGATAGAAAGCAGCATTAACAGCGCTACCAAAAGCCCAAATACTGTCAGAGGTGCCATGTTGTGATAAAACACCAACAAAGACTGCTTCATCGCCTGAATAATACGGGGTTCATCACGGAAAAATACTAAGGGTAGCGCATAGGCAAAGGCCATCATCGCCAGCGATTGTATAACAACAAAAATCGCAATGTCCGCAAAGGTAACCTGTGCAATGACTTGCGCCAACACTTGCGCTTCATCACTCTGTTCATTCACGCTTTGTAATACTTCCAGTGCAGGACCAAATAAGACGCCCAGCAAAGCACTCAGTAACAGCGCAATACCCATTTGGTACAAACCAAAGCGAAACAAATTCAGGCGCCGGCCTTTAGTTGAAAAGGGCACTAAAATGTCGGCCAAGGTAATCGCTTCACCCTGTTGTTTTTTCACCACTGCCAGATAAAATCCCGCGGTCAAAAAAGGCGACGCCAGTACAGCCACGAGCTGTAATGGCGGAAAGACGAAAGGCACCAGGCTCACTACAACCATGAGCAGGTACATCATGACAAAGGTAAAAGGTTGGGACTTGAAAATAATCCACCCGGCTTTAAGCCACTGCAAGCCAAACCCTGCGGTAAACGTTTTAAATTCTGTTGGCATATTCATCAATTCATTGTGAAACAGACCGATTATACTGGGTCAAGGAAGGACTTAAAAGGTCAGATGGGGGAATTTTCAACTCGTTACCTACAACATCTGAGTCGATACTGGTCAATCGACAAAACCAACTGACCAGCGTGTTGCCTACGACCTAGATTTCGTCTGGCTTTTTGATCTTTTTAATGTCTAACATGTGCGAGCCATGTTTTACTTTGGTCTCGAGGTAATTTTTATTTCCGGCCACGCCCACTTTAACATGTGCATGCGTGCCCACCACTTCCTCAACCTCAATCCCGGCATCTCTGAGCGCGTTAAGCTTACGGGGATTATTGGTCATCAGCCGAACGTGATCCAGGCCAAGTGCCTGCAACATCAGTACCGCATCCGAAAAGTCACGCAAGTCATCATCAAACCCAAGGTGGTTATTCGCTTCATAGGTATTCATGCCCTGAGACTGGAGCACGTATGCGTCGATCTTATTATATAGCCCAATCCCTCTGCCCTCCTGACGGAGATATAAAAGCACCCCCCCCTGCTGATGCATCGCTTCAATACTCTCATTCAGTTGTTCACCACAATCACACCGTGACGAGTGGAATACGTCACCCGTTAAACATTCAGAATGCATTCTAATCAGCGGCACTGACTGCTCGCTATCGGCACGATTAAACACCAGGGCAACGTGTTCCTGGCCGTCCTGTAACCCTTCAAATGAGACGATTTCTGCGGGGATATGACTACGCTGCCCAACATTCAGCTCAACTCTTGCTCTTACTTGTGCCACGACTACAAAATACCTAATTGCAAAAATGTGATAATATCACAAAAAATACTGTAACAGACTATATGGTGGCTAAGCCACCCAGTTACAAGTCCTCAGACTAAATACTGGCAAATACACCGAACACCGCTAGGCTATTAATATCAGACTAGGTTAATTTGCAACCAACTCGAGAGCATAGCTCAGGCGCTAATGGATTAAAAATTTCTCATTTAGAACAAATGAATAGCAATTTTTTGCAGCATTATCGCCGAGGTTTCCTCATTGTATGATTGGCTACTTAATTAAGCAGGTTTGATATCAGAACTGCCCGGTGCCACTCGCACTAGTGCATTTTCTACTGAAATAATATCTTAATGGTAACTGATGCGCTCGAAAATTGTGATGTTTTTATCCCTGATCTGGTGCCTTGCGCTACCTACGCAAGCAGATCAGCTAAAAGTGGATGGCTTTGCCACATTAGATATCAACATCAGTAACTCCCAAACAGCCGGGATCCGACATGTGATCTCGCAACCCGACGCCAGCTATTTAGGTGAGCCCAGCTTTGCCAACTCCTCCATTGGCTTACAGTTCGAGTGGCAATCGTCTTCGCAACTGCAGTGGGTGGCGCAAACCGTGCTCAAAGAACGCAAAGAGTACAAGCTTGATTACCTTATTCAAATGGCTTTTGCTCGCTACACCCTGACACCTAACTGGCAATTTCGCATTGGTCGTACCGGACTCGATCTCTATATGATGACTGAGTACCGAGATATTGGCTTTGCGTTTAATTATGGTCACCCCCCCACTGAGTTTTACGCGGTTGTACCACATCAAAGCCTGGATGGCATTGATGTCACTTATACCTATCCACTCGAACAAAGTGTCCTGACTTACAAAGTGTTCGCCGGACGTTCAAATGCACCGATAATCAGTGACGAAGATTTCATCTGGGATGTTGAGCTGAAATCTATATATGGCATGGGCCTGTCGTTGCAAACCCAAAATTGGCTGCTGCGCAGCAATTTCACCACCACTCAGGCTGGTAACACTAATGAGCAACAGATTCAATTGCTCAGCGCTTTACAACAAATACCAAACGCTGTCTGGCCTACACGCCAGGCATTGATTGAATCCTTGCAAATTAAAGGCAAACGGTTTAATTACTTTACACTCGGAGCCCACTACGACGACAGCCATTGGATTTTACAAAGTGAGCTCGCCTATATCGACTCAAACTCTGAGGTGCTCAATCATTTAAAAGCCGGATACATCAGTGTCGGCACGCACCTGGACAACGACACTTGGTTACTAACTCTCAGTGCTGCAAAATCTAACAACCGTGTTGATCCGGGGCCTTTGCTGACGACACCTCTGCTCGATGCGCTCTATCATGGTGTGATCCGTCACACCAATTTTTACCTGATAGATCAACATACCTGGTCGTTAAGCTGGCGACGCGATCTAACCTCCACGCTGGCAGCGAAAATCCAACTTGATCACACCCAGGCCAACCACTTACCATCGGCCTTTTACCTCCACAAGAACTTGTCGTCTGGAGATCATGACAGATATTTTCAGTCACTTGGACTCAGTCTGAATTGGGTGTTCTGATGCGGCTGCAAGTACTATCAAGCATTCAGCATACCCTGACAGGGCTGAAAAAATTATTCAGAATGGCCTTGAGCCTGTCGCTGTTCATTTGTTTTACCACTGACGCGAACGACCCTCTGGTGGTAATTGTGCACAAGGACAACCCTAATCAGCAGATTTCCCAGCACCAGCTGGTCGATCTCTATATGGGCAAATATACCGCCTTCCCGGACGGCACCTTGGCTAACGTCCTGGACTATGAACAAGGGCATCCTTTACGCACTATTTTTCTGACATCATTAACAGGGCGCCCTATTAATCAGATAAATGCATACTGGTCACAGGTAAAATTTAGTGGTAAGGCCTCTTTCCCACAAGCATATCAATCAATCGACGCTATACTTGAAGAAGTCGCATCTACGCCCGATGCAATTGGTTATGTGCCCGCAACTGCGGTTACTGAGGACGTCAAAGTGGTGTATCGTTTTGTTCAATAAACACAGTTTGATCACACGGCTAACCCTTTTACTGAGTCTGGTGACGCTGCTTTTCAGTGTGATCTACGCAAAGCTCTATTATCGGCACGTGTTTGATGAAGAGCTGGCACGGGCCAGCGACACAGTTATGCAAATAGGAAAAACGGTGTCGTCTACAGCATCTATCGCCGCTTACCTTGAAGACAAAGATTTGGCCACAGAAGTCGTTAACGGGCTGGTGAGCAACGATATTATTTTATCAGCTGCGCTCGTCAGTAAAGATACTTTACTGGCCAAGAGCATCTTACACAGCGGTCCGGGCAGTATTCAGATCAAACTGGTCAATCCGTTTTTTCTGTCAGAGCACATTGGCCTAATACATATCGCACCAAACACCCAAATTATTGAACAGAATGCGCAAAATATCGCGCTGGGCGGCGTCAGAACCATGTTGGTCGTGATCCTGCCTATCATAATCTTACTGACGACCCTAGTTTATTGGCAAGTCACCCGACCCTTGAATCACCTCGGCAAACAATTAGCAAAGATCCTTCCAGGCAGTGCTCAGCGCCTAAAAATAGACAAGCACGCCCATCATAACGAGATAGGTCGTATTGAACTCGGGATCAATACCCTACTGGACAAAGCCGAGGTGCTATTCGAGCAAGAGCGCAACCTCAGAGCAGAAGTGGTGGAGCTGGAAAAACGCTTTCGGTTGATGTTCGAGCAGTCATCTTCGCCCACCTTACTGGTTAAAGATGAAGGAGATATTTTGTTGATCAACGATGCAGCAAAAGATCTGCTCGTTGGTATGGGCGTAGACATAGATGAACGATTTCCGGAGAATCTGGGACTGTACTGTAAAACCCCGGATATTCTTTACACCTTCACTGAAAACAGCATCAAACAAAAACAAGTGATGCAGTCTGAATTTGAATTCATAAACCCACTGACTCAAACCACCGTATGGTTGAGCATTATTGTACTCAACACACTGAGCGACGGAAAATGGTATTTTCAGGTGTTCCTTGCCGACATTACTCTGCGTAAGACCATGCTCAACCAGCTCAACAAGCGCGCGCAAAGGGACAGCCTCACTGGACTGTATAATCGCTACGGTGCAGAGCTCATGCTACTCGACTGGATAGACAATCAATGTACATTTAGCCTGCTGCTCATAGACTTAGACAAGTTTAAACCAATCAACGACGTGTATGGTCACAATGCTGGAGATGCGCTGCTCAAGCACGTAGCAAGTCAATTATCTAACACGATGGGCACCACAGACCTGGTTTGCCGCTGGGGGGGAGATGAATTTTTGGTTGCCCGGCTGGATATAACACAACAAGAGCTTACTCGTCTTGCTCAGGCACTGCTCGAAGCAATCAATCAGCCTATGCCATTTGAACATCGTGAAGGACAGACCGAGCTGGTGGTGGGTGCCAGTATCGGTATTGCGCACTTCCCTCAGCATGCAGAAAATCTAAAAGGCCTGGTGGAATGTGCTGACGTCGCAATGTACAGCATTAAAAAGACCTCCAGGAATAACTTTACCTTTTATTCCAATTGAGCACAGTTGCATGGCTCAGCATTACTCTGACTGAGCCACCCTTCTTATTGAATAGCCCTCAGAACTTATCTAACAAAGCCGAATCGTACCGGGCCAAATCCAGTGTTACCTGATATTGCTTGGTCAGCGCATCGAGCTCTGCCTGCCAGATGCCCAGCTCTTCCATCGTCAACGTATTATCGTCAAGCTGCCATAATTGACGCGAACCACTGTAACTAAAGTGCATGGCAAGCATGGCATCGACATCACCCTGCTGTGCGGCCACCTTAACTTTGGCCATTTTTCGGGTAACCTTATTCAGCGCCTGTTTGAGCTGCCAGACATAGTTCACTTCATACATGAACGGGTGATACTGCACCTGTTTGAGTACCGCAGCGATTATCACACACGTCAGCACAACCCCAGTCAGGTTCCAATGGAAGTGACTCCCATCCGGATCCGGAAAAGCCACAATCAAAATCCGGGCAAACCCTAAGCTGCCAGCGACCAGGGCCGCAATGCAGGCTGCGATCACTATGTTCAGGTGTTTCCTGTAACGTGTTTTATCTATATCCAGTAGTTGCATCTTTTCTCCCACATACTGTAAAACTATCACGCAGGCTAGGCTGTTACGCCCTGCTTGGCCTGTTATGATGACCAGATAATCAGGTAGGTCTGTTCAGTTATTTTGCGCATTCTAACGTAATCGGAAAAAAAATCGCTAACTAGTTCACCCCTTTTTGACCTCAGTACCGTTTTACTGATAAATCATCAAGGAGCATGCTTATGAACGGTCAATTTCTAGCAGAACAATCGCCTCGCCCTTACCAGACCCTGAACAAGGTATTACTGTCGTTTTTGGGCGCCTGCGGCGTCACCTTTGCTGCCTTTGCTTTTATGCAGCACTTAATCAGTCAGGATCTTGAGTTTAAACAGGCCCCCATTACCTATACACCCGTTTTTCTTCCCGAAGTAAAGCAAGATACACCTGTTGAGACAATCCAAAAACTGCCCCCTCCGCCTAAACCTGTGCCAAAAGCCCCGCCTAAGCCAACGGTAAATGCAGAAACGCCAACCGTGGCGTTAAACGGGCTTGGCAGTGCGCCAGTTGTCGAAACAGGCCCTATACAAATGGGCTCATCGATGAAACCAACAGATATGCAGGCAACGCCCATCGTCAGAATTGAGCCTCGTTACCCGACTGTCGCTGCACGTGATGGTACGCAAGGGTGGGTTGAGCTGCACTTTACAATTTCTGAAACAGGCGAAGTAGTCGACGCTAGAGTCGCCAATGCTGAACCCAAACGTGTGTTCAACCGTGAGGCATTAAAAGCCTTAAAGCGCTGGAAATACCGCCCTCAAGTGGTGAACGGTCAGCCCCAGCGACAGCCCGGACAAAAAGTCGTGCTGGAGTTCAAGCTCAACCAGAATTAATATCTAGACTGGGCACCGGGTTTATTTACCTGGTGCAACCAGGCACAGACAATAAAAACAAGGACCTGCCTATGCTACTTGCTTTGAAAAACTGGCTGTCGGCAAACGAACCCGAGCCTGCCGACCCTTTATATGAGTTTAAATTGAGCGGAGACAACAAGTATCTGGAACTGGCGATAGACAAGTATAACCACGATTTATATCACTTTTTGCTGACCCAAAGTGACAGCGAACTGGCCAAAGACGTGTGCCAAAAAATCTGGCTAACCGTCGTTGAAAAACGTCAGGCCTATCACACCAGCCAGGCACCGAAAGCCTTTTTATTCAAGCTGGCCCGGAACGCACTGATCGACGAATTGCGTAAACAAAACCGGCTTACCTATATGGAACACCCGGAACAGCAGCTGTCTGTTCCAAAGGAGCGCACTGTACGGTCCCATCAATCCTTGTACGATGCAATTTTATTACTACCACTACAGCAAAGAGAAGCCATAAGCCTGCAACTGGAAGGTTTTTCATTGCAACAAATCGCCAGTATCACTGACGCCCCACAGGAAACCATTAAAACGCGCCTTCGTTATGCCCGCACGGCGCTTAAGCACGCATTAGGAGACGATGATGAGTGACAAATCGCAGGAAGATCGGCTTAAACAGGCCTATCTCCACGCAAAACAGCAGCACAGACCTACGGCACTTGAGCAGCGCCAGCTCAAGCAAGTTTGTCGCGCAGCTAATACCACAGCGAAACAGATCAGCTGGTGGCAAAGGGGCCAATGGGTTTTAGCATGCGGAGCACTCATAATGCTGGCCACAGTAATGCTATCTCAGGAACACGGCCAGCAATCAGTACAAGCTTTGTACGCCTTGAGTTTTGATGATTATGAACAGGTTGAAACCCATAGTGTCGAACAGGGTCACTACGTTACTCAGCTTCGAGCACAAAAACAGAACTTAGATAAGCAATTTAAACAGCAGCATCAACAACTGAGCGAACAACGCTTTTATGGACGACTGGTGCACAGTGACGCCAATACCTGGTTTGTTGCCGACTGCCGCAACAAAACGCTTTTGGAAATTAAACATTCAGTGCTCGCAGCACTACGAGACGACACTGAGTTGTCAGGCATATCACCGGGTCAAATGTTAGCATTGGATAAGAACACGGATGGTCATTTAACGACCATCACAGCGGTACCGGGCAAAGTGTATGCCTGCCCTTAAGCTCGCCAGCCTTAGAACAAGGCTGGCGAAAGGCGATTCTTAAATCATTACGATACTGGCGACGAAGAAGCTGATCAGTGCCAGCACGCCACCGACCATCGCATAAGGAAGTTGCGTTTTTACGTGAGTCAGCAGATCGCAGCCAGATGCCAATGCTGACACAGCGCTGGTATCTGAAATCGGCGAGCAGTGATCACCAAAAATCCCGCCACTGAGTATCGCGCCGACAACCAGCGATGGAGGCAGTCCCAAAGTTTGGATCAATGGCACCCCTATCGGGATAAGAATGGCAAAGGTGCCCCAGGATGTTCCTGTCGTAAAAGACATCACAGCCCCTGTTAAAAACAGCACTGGTACAATAAAGTAAACGGGTAAGTAATCACCTACTAACGACGCGACAAACACCCCAGTACCCAACTCTTTTAAGCTGGCACCCAGCGTCAGTGACAACAATACGATACTCACTAAAGGCAGCAGTTCTCCCATACCTTTGAAGCCTACATCAACCAGTTGCTGATGCGTAAAGTGGCGAGCTTTGAGCAGCAGTAAGTAGGCTACCGCCGTTGCCAGCACTGTGGCATACAAAACCGATTTAGAGCCACTGCCTTGAGCCAGTTCACCCCCACCTGTCCACAACATAAAACCCAGCATACTGACGATAAGCGTCGCCAGAGGCACTAACATAAAGCGCGCTTTACTGGCAGCCGGACCTTTGTCAATTTCCTGGTCTTGCTTTGCCAGCGCGTGTTCTGCCACTTTCATTGGGCCATGTACTTTGTCAAACACTATGGTGTAAAACACTATCAACAAAGCAATGATGGCATAAAAATTAAATGCCACACTGCCCCACAAAATACTGACCGCCGATTGCTCCAGCTCATAATTACTTAACAGACCCAGCACATACGCGCCCCAGCCGTTAAGCAGAATAAGAATACACACAGGTGCACTGGTGCTGTCGATAATATACGCCAAACGTGCGCGACTCATTTTAAATTTGTCAAACAAGCCCCGGGATACGATCCCTGAGGTCAGCACACTCATGTTTGACTCAATAAATACCGCCATCCCCGTGAACATGGTCAACAGGCCAACCTGGCGCTTATTTTTTGCAACGCCAATATTCAGCAGTTTATTCACTGTCGCACCGACGCCACCTGATTCTCTGATATAAGCCAGTAGCGCACCAATCACGATACTAAACAGTAAAATTCGACTGTTGCCGGGAGAGGTAGCAACGCTCACAATACGCTCAATACTATTAATAAAGGTGGAAAATAGCGCGTTACCACCACCGTTTAGCGCGAGTAGAAATTCTGAAGAGATCAACGCCAGGATCAGCGCCACAATGACCTCTTTGCGCCAAAACACCACGGCAATAGCTATCAAAGGCGGTAAAATCGAATACCAGGACATAGGTTCCCTATTACTAATTATTAGATCAGGCTGTAAACCCGTTAGCTTAATTAGTTGAGAGGAAAAAACCAAGCTTTTCGCAGCTGAATTTACAAACGCAACAAAAAGAACTTTTTTAGGGACCAACCAGATTAAAAAGCGCAATAATATATCTTTCTGATCTATTACATTGTTCACTTTGAACCTATAATATGGACATCTCTGTTAGTACAGGTTACCAAGTGAAGCGCATGTCTACTTTTATTAAAATAAAGGCATTAAGGCCAACTCTCTCACAAAGTGAGGCAAAACTCGCCGACTTTACCCTTAGTTCGGGGACCCAGATCCGTACCTTATCGTCCATTGAACTGGCCAAGGCAGCCGGCGTTAGTCAGTCCAGTGTCGTAAAGTTTGCACAAAAATTGGGGTACCGGGGTTTTCCGGCTTTCAAACTCGCGGTTGTGGATGCACTGAATGAGCAAACTTCCGAGCAGACATCCCGCTCGACACAGTTTGAGCAAAGCGATTCGTTGGCTGATATCAGCGAAAAGCTCATCGCCAATCAACACAAAACGCTGAGTGCAACTCAGAAACTCAATAATGGCTCAGAATTTGAGCGCACGGTGCAGGCCTTAAAAGCGGCGCGCAAAGTGCTGATCTGCGCCAAAGGTGCATCCTGGTCTGTTGCGCAAGATTTTGCCTTTAAACTACAAAAAGTAGGCATTTCTGCGGTGTGTCACAGCGATGAATTTAATGCAGCCAGCTATGTTGCGTCGATGGGCAAAGAGGATCTGCTAGTTGTGATCAGCAATTCAGGCCAGACAAAAGCACTTCTTAAACTGGCCGAACAGGCAAAGCGCAATGAGTGTCGCGTATTTGCTATCACGCGTTATGGCGACTCTCAGCTCAGTGAGATGGCGGAGCATGTCTTGTTTACCGTACAAGAGGCTGAGCCGATTAATCACAGCGCCATACTCACCCGGGCATCCCAATGCTACCTCATTGATACGCTCTTTGTTGCCTTGGCTCAGTCAAACTTGCACTGGCAACGCCGGGTTGAGCGGGCAAATGATAATATGCGCGCGATTTTTAACGACTGAGATCGTTTTATTCCCGCTCATAAAGCAGGTAAGGCAGGCGGCGTGTCTTAAACGCCTGTACTTCCTGCGCCCAGATTGCTTCTATCTGATGTGCTTTCAGACCTTGTGTCAGTGCCAGACGGATGACATCGGTTCCTGCTAGTTTGTCAAAGAAGCTCGGTGAGTTAATCAACGCCTCAGGATACAGCTCAAATGCACTGTGTGCCTGCACTAGCCAGTCTAATGACAGGCCGCGTTGTTGAGATTGCCGTAAATCTCTTGCATAAACGGTTTTACCTTTTAACTTAGGGTGCATGGCTGCACCGGGTATAGACCGTGGCGAGAATGCCAAGGCCCCGAGCGGGACCTGATCATGACCAAACACCTGAAACGGAAAATCACTGCCTCGACCTACTGAGACGCGCGTGGCCTCAAATAAGCATAATGAAGGGTACAAATAAATAGCACGTTGATTCGGCAGGTTAGGACTAGGTGCAATAGGTAACGTATAGTCATCTTTTGCACTGTAACTGGCAACCGGGATAACCGTCAGATCAAGCTTTGCACCACCATCTAGCCACTCTTCCCCTACACTCATCAAAGCTAACTCACCCAACGTCATACCATGCAATACAGGCACAGGCAGCATACCGACAAAAGAGCGGAAGCGCTCATCCAGAACCGGACCATCAACATAAGCGATATTCGGATTAGGTCGGTCCAGCACCAGAAAGCTGACACCATTTTGCTGCGCGGCCTCCATCGTTAGAAACAATGTGCTGAGATAGGTGTAAAAGCGTACACCCACATCCTGAATATCAAATACTAAAACATCAATATCTGCCAACTGTGCTGGCTTTGGCTTCTTATTCGTACCGTACAAGGAGACGATAGGCACACCTGTTTTTGTGTCTTTACCATCCGTGATGTAAACACCTACTCCTTTGTTGCCCCGAAATCCATGCTCTGGCGCAAAGATCCGGACCACATTCACCTGGTTGTCTGTCAGATAATCCAGTAAGTGTTGATCATATACTCGGGCACTTTGATTCACCACCAGACCCACCCGTTTGCCTTTCAGCATTGGCAGATACTGATCACCGCGCTCGGCAGCAACCGTAATCGCCCGTGTTTGAAATGAGCAAAGGAGCACACTGATGGCAATCATCAGCATCAGAAAAGCATAGATAGTCTGGCGCACAAAAGTCCTCAGGGGAAAGCAAACGGTATCGAGATTGTGCGGTGCGATGGCTCACCTTTGCAAATATTTACGACGGAAGAAATCCTACAAATTCGGCCTCAACTGCCGGGTTTGTAGTCAGGTACTCTATCCAGCTGAAACCATTATCCCAAAATACAGACACAAAAAACGACTTTCGTCGGTTGATTGCTCACTTCTACAAAGTAGAAGTGGCGGACGGCGGGACGTCTTTTTTTGGAGAGTGAACCTCCGACCGCCTGGTTCGTAGCCATCATCAGGGTACGTTTTTTGCGCTCGTAGCAGGCTGGATTTTGCCCCTGCCGGGTTATTTTGTCTGATGTATGCCTTAGCAATGGTCAGCTCAATCATAGGGTGGTTAAACTTAGATTGCGCAAA
>NZ_JACEQV010000043.1:0-24955 GCF_015356275.1 Pseudoalteromonas sp. PPB1
GTAAACTGGACAAAAAAGCACTGCCAGACCCGCAGGAAAAAGCCGCGGCCCAACACGTTGCGCCACGCACAGCAACAGAGCAGCAGCTGGTTGAGCTGTGGTCTTCATTATTAAAGTTAACGCCGGAGCAGATAAGCGTAGACAGCAGCTTCTTTAAGCTGGGCGGACATTCTTTGTTGTCGGTGCGTTTGGTGGCGGCAATCAAACAGGCCTTCGGGGTTGAATTCAGTATCAGCGAGTTGTTTGAACATGCGAGCATCGCCAGCCAGGCGCAACAGGTTGAGCATAAACAGGCACAGGGAGGCAGCACAGCACAGCGCATAGAGGTGCAGGCTCGTCCGCAAGATGGTCGCATGGCCGCATCCTTTGCGCAGCAACGACTGTGGTTCATCGACCGCTTACAGGGTGGCTCGGCGCAATACAACATGCCAGCTGCATTTGAAGTGAGCGGTGAGCTGGACCTGGACGCTGTTGAAGCTGCACTGAACACCATAGTTGCGCGCCACGAAGTACTGCGCAGTTCATATTCAGAGGTACAGGGAGAGATCTATCAACAGGCACAGGCTCCTTACGATTGTCAGGTTGAGCGTTTCGATCTCAGTACCCTGGAGACGTCGGCGCAGGCTGAAGCTTTAGAGCAAAACCTCATCACCTTTAGTCAACACGCCTTTGTGCTGCAAGAGGCACAAATGTTATCGGCGCGCTATCTGATCTTGTCGGATCAAAGCGGTGTGCTGGCGTTGAATATGCCGCATATCGTATCAGACGGCTGGTCAATGCAATTACTGGTCAAAGAGTTTACGGCCCTGTATACGGCGCATCTGTCTGGTCAGCAGGCCCAACTGGCACCCCTGCCCATTCAGTATGCTGATTATGCCCACTGGCAACGCAATTGGTTGGCAGGAGATGCAGGGGTAAGTCAGCTGGACTACTGGAAAAAGCAATTAGATGGTGTACCAACTGTGCATGGTTTACCGCTACAGGGACGCCGAGGGGAGATGAAAAACCACACTGGAGAGTCACTGGAGATGACCTTGTCTCAGTCAGTCAGTCGCCGTCTGACCGAGCTGGCCAGCACCCTTGAGATCACTCCGTTTATGTTGTTACACGGCGCGCTGGCGATTGTGCTTTCACGTCACAGCAACAGCCATGATATTGTGATTGGTACCCCGGTGGCCAACCGTCAGCATGCTGATTTGACGTCGCTGATAGGGTTTTTTGTTAACTCACTGGTACTGAGATTGAACACCAGTGACAAAACCCTCGCGGCTTTCTTTGAACATGTTAAACAGACTCATATTGCTGCGCAGGAAAATCAGGATATTCCATTTGAGCAGCTGGTTGAGCACCTGGACATAGAAACCAACACCAGCCAAAGCCCGCTGTTTCAGATTATGTTGCTGACGGACAACGATTATGGTCTGGATGCACCCAAAACTCAGTCTACGCGACTGGGTGATGCGCAACTTAAGCCGATAGAAGATCCACAGGTCACAGTGAAGTTTGATCTGGACATTTTTATGTCAGTCAACGAGCACGGCGGCAAACTGAAAATCAACTTCGATAATCACTTATTCAGTGCGCAATACATTGACAGCTTAATGAGTCACCTGGCGAATACACTGACTAATCTGGCACAGGCTGATATGACTGAGCAATCGGTGGCACGTTTGCCGATGCTGAGTGAGCAACAGAGCCAGGAGCTGATCTTTGGCCGCAACCAGACACAGCGTAGTTATGATGATGAGGCCTGCATTAACAGCATTTTTGAGCGTCATGTTGCGGCACAGCCTGACGCACCGGCGCTGCAATTTGGTGAGTCTGTGCTGAGCTATCAGGCGCTGAACGATCGTGCAGAGCAGCTTGCCAGCTATTTGGTTGCGCAGCACCAAATCGTACCTGATACGATAGTCGGCCTGTGTATGGAGCGCTCGGCAGACATGATCATTGCGATGCTGGCTATCCTTAAAGCGGGCGGTGCTTACTTACCGCTGGATCCGGATTATCCGATGGAGCGCCTGGAGTACATGGTCGATGACGCCAAAGTCGCTCAGATCTTAAGTTATGGTCGGGGTGTTGAAGTGACTGACGCACTGTGTCAGGACAGAGACATCGCTAACCTCAATGTCAGCAACCTGTCAGAGGCCGCAGCGTCAGACGAACAGCCGCTGGGAATCCTTAAATCGAATCACTCGCTGGCCTATGTGATTTATACTTCAGGTTCAACGGGGCGTCCAAAAGGCGTGGGGCTGAGCCACAAAGGTGCGGTGAACCTTGCTGCCAATCAGCAGGTGCTGTTCGATATCACGCCTGCCAGTCGGGTATTACAATTTGCATCAATCAGCTTTGATGCCGCGACCTGGGATTGGGTCATGGCTCTACTTAATGGCGCCACCCTGGTGATCTGTGATGAGCAGGCTCGCACCGAAGGGGGTAAGTTAAGTGAGGTACTGAAACAACAAGCCATTACGCACGCAACCTTGCCACCGGCCTTGTTGAGCACCATGGCGTTACAAACAGACTTAGCCTTGCAGTGCCTGATTGTGGCGGGTGAAGCTTGTGAAGAGCAGGTTGTAGAGCGTTGGAGACGCCATTATCGCTTCTTTAATGCCTATGGTCCGTCGGAGACCTCTGTGTGCGCTACGGTGGGTGAAATTACGGATAACAGCATTCATATCGGGCGTCCTTTGTATAATGTGCAAACCCTGATTTTGGATGAGCATCAAAGCCTGGTGCCATTTGGCTGTGCCGGTGAACTGTATGTTGGTGGTGACGGCCTGGCACGTGGTTATCTGAATCAGCCACAGCTGACGGCTGAGCGTTTCATCGACAATCCTTTTTATGATGCCAGTGTGCCCGGCAGCTCTGAGCGTTTATACCGAACCGGTGACCTGGTGCGTTATCAGGCCGATGGTAACCTGGCCTTTATTGGCCGTACTGATGATCAGATCAAGATCCGCGGCTTCCGTGTTGAGCTGGGTGAAATTGCCCAGCAGCTGAGTCAGCAAACGGGTGTTGAATCTGCCCTGGTGGTTGCTAAAACAGGCGCCATCGGCACCTATCTGGTTGCTTATTTGCAGCCAGCTCAGGCCGTTAGCGAGCTATCTGACAATGAATTTACTCAAGGTGCATTGGCCGAATTGGCCAGTCAGGTGCCCGACTATATGGTGCCCAAGTTGGGTGTGGTGGTCGCTGAGTGGCCTTTGACAGCCAACGGCAAAATTAATAAAAAGGCCCTGCCTGAGGCAGATACTATGGCATTGCAGGGTGAATATGTGGCACCTGCCTGTGAGACTGAACGTGCCATTTGTCAGATCTGGGCTGAGTTGCTCGACATGGCACCGGAAACCATCAGTACCACGGCGAACTTCTTCCACTTAGGAGGCCACTCGCTGTTATCTGTCAGACTGGCTGCGGGACTGCGTGAGCAGCTGGGTGTTGAGCTGCCAGTGAAAACCCTGTTCAATGCCGCTACCGTTGCGGAGCAGGCTGAAGAAATTATGGCTCGTCGCGGGCAAGCGGTGCGCGAAGGCGTTAAAGCCCTGCCCAGAATCACCATACAGGATGAGCAACTGGGCCAGTATAGTGCATTGCCACAGTCGTTTGCGCAGCAACGTCTATGGTTTATCGATCAGTTACACAGTGACTCGGCACAATACAATATGCCAGCAGCTTTTGAAGTTGAAGGGGAGCTGGAGTTGGCCGTGGTTGAAGCGGCACTGCAAACCATCATTGCCCGACATGAAGTGCTCAGAACGGTGTACCGTGATGGTGAGCACGGTGCTGAGCAGCTGATCCTGGATGAAGCACAATTTAGTCTTGGCTATGAAGATATCCGTATGTACAACCCGGCACAGCAACAACAGGCGATTGCCGGGGCGATGGCACAGCTACTAAGTCAACCATTTGATTTGACCAAAGATGTGATGGTGCGTGCAGGGTATCTGCATACTTCACAGAGCAGTGGGGTGCTGCTGTTTAACATGCACCATATTGCCTCGGATGGCTGGTCAATGCAGGTGCTGGTGAAAGAGTTTGTGGCCTTGTATCAGGCCTACAGTCAGGGTCAGGGTAATCCGCTGGCACCGCTGACCATTCAGTACGCCGATTATGCACAATGGCAGCGGGCATACTTAAGTGAGGCAGTGCTGGAGCAGCAACTGGGATATTGGCAGCAACAGCTGGCCGATGTACCACCGGTGCACAGTCTGCCTTTGGATCACCCACGTCCGGAAGTGAAGCAACATCAGGGGGCGCAGGTAACAGGCTCGCTTAGTAAAGAGGTTGCACAAGGGCTGGCTGCACTGGCTAAGGCTGAAGGGTTGACGCCGTTTATGCTGCTGCATGGGGCACTGTCATTGTTATTATCCAGACACAGTAATGCACAGAATATTGTGATAGGTACCCCGGTTGCCAACCGTACTCAGGCCGAGCTGGAGCCTCTAATTGGTTTCTTTGTTAATACCTTAGTGCTAAATGTCAATACTGATCAGGCGACACTGGCTGAGTATCTGGCACATGTTAAGAGCGTGCACCTCGATGCCCAGTCAAATCAGGATGTGCCGTTTGAGCAATTGGTTGAACAACTCAATGTACCACGCAGCACGGCACATACGCCGCTGTTCCAGGTCATGTTGCGCACCCAGACAGATTATGGTTTGAATACGGGGATGGATGAGTCGGTGTTGTCTCTGGGTGATGCGCAGTTGAGCCCACTGGCAGAGGACTCTGTGGTGGCCAAGTTTGATCTCGATGTGCATATGGCGTTGAGCGAGTCGGGTGTCGATATCTGCTGGACTTATGACACAGCCCTGTTCAGTGCGGCGCGTATCGAGACCCTCAACCGTCACTTGGGTGAGCTGTTGAGCGTACTGACGGCGTCTGAGCCGCAAGAGATTCTGACCAGGGTGCCGGGCACCCTCAATATGCTGTCACAGGCAGAGCGCCAAGAGTTGCTGGTATCACTGAATCAAACAGAGCAAGACTATGATACACAGCTGTGCATCCATACTTTGTTTGAGCAACAGGCACAGCAGCAGCCGCAGGCGATCGCCCTGACAGGACCTCAGCGCTCCTTGAGTTATGAGGCACTGAATACGCTGAGTAACCAATTCGCACATCATCTGATTGACGAGTACGGGATTGCACCGGGACAGCGTGTCGGTATTTGTGTAGAGCGCTCGGAGTATATTCTGGTCACTATGCTGGCAGTACTCAAAGCCGGAGCTGCCTATGTGCCCTTCGATCATCACAACACGCTGCATCGTAATCAACAGATCATAGACGATGCGCAGTTAGACGTGGTGTTTACCGACCCTGAGCGTATCGCAACCTTGCCGCAAAGCTGTGCACGCCTTGAGGTCGCGGCACTTGAAGCTCAGCTGAGCGGCCAGGGTAAGCGGGATAACCCACAACAGACTGTCAGTGCCGGTGATCTGGCTTATGTTATCTACACGTCGGGCACCACGGGCAAACCAAAAGGCGTTCAGCTGCGTCACTCTAATGTGTGTGACTATTTACAGTCGGTACAGCACAGATATTATGCGCAGCCGCAGTCGTCATTACTGGTTACGTCTTATGCCTTCGATATCAGTGTACCTAGCTTATTCCTGCCGTTGATCAGCGGTACATCGGTCAATATCCTGGCCGGCGAAGCGCGCTTTGAAAGCATGAAACACGAATTACAGGAACAGCCTTATCTGCTGCGCATGACACCGCATCATGGTAAAGCTCTGGTGGCCTTTATGGGCGAAGAGGTGTGTCAGCTGACTCACACTTTCGTGATTGGTGGTGAAGCCTTCCCGCTGGAACTTTATGATCAACTGCAGGCTAAATTTCCAAACAGTGTTATCTATAACCATTATGGTCCGACAGAAGCAACCGTCGGGGCAATTGCATTGAATGTCACGGCTCAGCGTGACCAAATCGGTGCCACTATGCCCATAGGTAGACCGCTTCCAAATACCAAAGTGTATATACTAAACAAAGAGTTAGGGCTTGTTCCTAAAGGTGCGATGGGCGAGCTGTATATTGCCGGACCAAGTGTTTCTAAAGGATACCTAAATCGAGATGAGCTAACTCAAAAGAGCTTTGTTGTCAATCCATTTGAAGACGAAAATTCGCAATATAACCTGATGTATAAGACAGGTGACTTGGCTCGGTATATCGGCGAAGATTATCTCGAATATTGCGGACGTGTTGACGAGCAAATCAAGATCCGAGGCTTCAGAATTGAAGTGGGTGATATTGAGAGTCAGTTGTTGCAATTGCCTGAAGTCGATTCTGCTGTTGTGCAGGCGAAAGAGTTGGCCGGGCAGCTGCAGTTGGTGGCTTATGTCAAATTTGATCTCATGCATGAGATCAAATTTGCCTCGAGTGAGTCGCAGCTTCAGGATAATGAACGCAAGCTGGCAGCAATCAAGCGCAGCCTGGCGGGTCAATTGCCTGAGTATATGCTGCCCAGTCAGTATCTGGTGATGACTGACTGGCCATTGTCGGCAAACGGTAAGCTGGATAAGAAAGCGCTGCCGGAACCATCGCTAACTGAACTCTCCTCAGTGGCGGTGCAGCCGGTCAGTGAGACAGAAGTGCGTTTAGTGCAGATTTGGTCTGAGGTTTTGCAAACCTCGGAGGAGCACATCAGCGTGGTTGAGAGCTTCTTCTCACTGGGAGGCAACTCCTTGTCCCTGATGTTGTTGCTGAATAAATTGCGCAGCGAATTTGGTGCAGCATTGCAACTGCGTGAGTTGTACCAAAGTTCAGACATTCAGAGCATGGCCAAGCGCATTGAGCACCTGCTGTGGATGGAACAAGACGATGATGATGAGTATGAGGGGGAGCTACTCGTACTTTAAATTGATTTATCGGTGCGTCATGGGAGTCATGGCGCACCGACTTATAATGACAAAAAGGAACCCGTATGGCTTTGACTATCACTATGCCCGAGGTCGCAAAATTAAACGACCAGGCACACAGTCCGGTAGTGATACAGTTACATCAGGATAGTGCACCGTATGAGCAAGTCGTTGCTTTGCAAGACACGATTGAGCAACACCTGGCGGATGCCGGGGCGGTACTGCTGCGTGGTGGTAACTTTGGCTCACCCGCTCAGGTCGAACAACTGGCTGCCTGTTTTATGACACAGGTGCTGACCAATAATACCGAGCATCGTCCGGCAAGCACCAATGGTAATGTGCAACGACCGGTTGAATACTCAGAGTCTGAATTCCTTCTTTGGCACAATGAAAATACCTTTAATCAACGCTTTCCCGGCCGTGCGATTTTTGCCTGCGAACAACCCGCGCTGAGCGGTGGGCAAACACCGATAGCCGATGCCCGCTCTGTGCTGTCCCAGTTACCCGCCGATCTAGTTCAGGAGTTTATCGACAAACAGGTCATGTATGTCCGTAACTACCAGGCCGACGACTTTGTTGGGCTGGGCTGGAAAACCATTTTTCAAACGGAGAATAAGGCTGAGGTAGAGGCAAAATGTCGAGATCAGGCACTGGAGTTTGAGTGGCGCGGCGAGCAATTAACCACGCGCGCGATTCGACCGGCCGTGGTTATCCATCCTGCCACTCAGGCACCTTGTTGGGTTACTCAGGCACAGCATTGGCATTTCAGTTGTTTGAATGAGGATCTCAAGGAAAACTTGGCCATTATGTTTGACGATGAGGCCGATTATCCGCGCAACTGCTACTTTGGCAATGGCGACAGAATTTCCGATCAGACCATGGCCCAGATACTTCAGGTCTATCAGGCCAATCATCAGCAGTTCGACTGGCAGCAAGGTGATGTCATGCTGGTCGACAATATATTAAAAGCTCATGCCCGAAACCCGTATCAGGGTGCCAGAAAAATTTTGGTGTGTTTTGGCGATCCCATCAGTTTCTCTCAACTGTAATTCAGGGTTTCCCTTAGCCGTAATCAACCGCATTAAGTCAGGAATAGCGAAGTGAATATAACAGCATTAGTCGATCAGCTCATCGCAGCTGGCGTTAAACTCAAAATCAAAGACAATAACCTTGTCGTGAAGTTACCTAAAGTCATCTCGGCCGACCTGCGTGAGCAGATCATTGCGAATAAAACGCAATTGAAGGAGTACTATCTGGCAATGGCCAGCAGCGAAAGCCCGGCTGATCAGATTACTGTGCAACCACATACCGAAGCCATGCCTTTGTCATTCTCTCAACAGGCGTTGTGGTTTTCAGAGCAAAGTGATAGCCAAGCCAATTACAATGTGCCTGTTAACTTAAAAATCACCGGTAAGTTTGATGTCGAGCTGGCACAACAAGCACTGAATGGCATTATGGATCGCCACCTGATCCTCAAAACGACGTATTCAACAGATGCGCAGGAGACACTCCGTCAGGTGATCCATCACGATGCTCAGCTGAGCATTCATCGTGAGACGTTGCCAGCAGCCCAGCTGGATGATGCGAAAATACAGTATATCGTCAATGAAGAAGCACAGCGCGGTTTTGATCTGCAGAATGAATTGCCGATCCGGTGTCGCGCGATAGCGCTGACGGGGGGGGCTGAGCCGGTGACTTTATTGCTGTTAACCCTCCACCATATCGCGACGGATGGCTGGTCGATGGCCTTGCTAGTCAAAGAATTCACAACCCTGTATGAGAGCCTGATTAAAGGGGAAGCAGCACAGCTGACTGCGATGGACATTCAATATGCCGACTTTGCCCAGTGGCAGCATCAATATAACTCAGATAAATCAGCTAAGCAGTTAGACTACTGGCGCGCGCAGCTGGATGGCCTGCCGCATACTCATAGTCTGCCTCTGGATGGTCCGCGTGATAGCCAGGCCAGAGGGCAGGGGGGGATACTGAACAGAGTCCTGCCTGAAACAGTCAAACAGGGCTTGCAGACGCTGGCAAGTCGCTTTGATATGACCACCTTTATGCTATTGCATGCCGCTCTGGCACTGGTGTTTTCCCGTCACAGTCGGAGCCATGATATTGTTATTGGCAGTCCGCAGGCGAATCGCCAGAACCCACAGTTACATAACCTGATTGGTTTCTTCGTCAATACGCTGGTCTATCGGGTCAACACGGAACAGGCGTCTCTGGCGGATTATTTACACCATGTCAGACAGGTGCACATCGACGCACAATTGAATCAGGAAGTGCCGTTTGAAGCCCTGGTCCAGGCACTGACACCCACCCGAACACCAGGCCAGACACCCTTATTTCAAATCATAGTCGACACCGACAATGATTATCAGCAGTCCGACGCGCCAGGCCTGCCGGGTATTAAACTGGAGCCACTGACTCACAGTGCGGTCACAATTAAATATGACTTAGACTTAGCGCTGAAGATGACCGAGAGCGGAGTCAGTTGTTACTGGGCTTATGATCGGGGGCTGTTCACTGAGCACCATGTCGGCCAACTGGCGGATGATCTGTGCAACGTCCTGACTCATCTGAGCCAGCCATTAACGGCTTCTGATACGACACTGAAAGCGCTCTACGCCAGTATGGCCGGGAACACACTGACACCGGAGATAAATACCTCGTCATCAGCAACGCATTCAATCCTGGAGCAGGTTTCACAGATTGCGCAGTTCGCACCTGAGCGTGTGGCTGCACAGCACCAACAACACAGTCTGAGCTATGCGGCTTTGGATGCGCGGGCGAACAAGCTGGCTGACTGGCTGATAGCACAGAACTACGGTGGTCGTGACAAGATCATTGCCATTGAAGCCAGCCGCACACTCGATACTCTGGTTGCCATTTTGGCTATCTGGAAAGCGGGGTGTGCCTACCTGCCGATTGATCCGGCACATCCACAACAACGGATCCAGTTTATGCTTGAAGACAGTTGCGCGATTGCAGTATTGGGTCGTGCAGGTACGAGCGCCCTGCAAACTGCTGCCGGGCAAAGTGCAGTCCCGTATCTCGATATGACGCAGTGCGACGAAGCAGACCTTGTTGCGCGCAGCGCCAGACAAACGTCACCGGATGCAGACAGCCTGGCCTATGTGATTTATACCTCAGGCACCACCGGGAAGCCGAAAGGGGTGATGATTGAACACGCCAACCTGAATCATTATCTGACGCACCTGAACACTCAGTTAGCAGCACAAGTGACCGATGGTGTAGTCAGTACATCACTGAGCTTTGATGCTACCGTAACAAGCCTGTTTATGCCGTTACTCAGAGGTGGCGTGGTTAACCTGACCTGTGACGAAGATAAAGCAAGTGAACAGGTGGTACAGGCGCTGGAGACGGCACAAACCGCATTGCTATTTAAACTGACACCCGCACATCTGCAACTGATAGCCGCTAAAATGACACAACAAAATTCTCACAAGCACGTCATTATTCTCGGTGGAGAGCAGCTCAATTTAGACACCATTGCGCAGTTACGCAGCTGCCTGCCTGAGACAGTGTTTGTAAACGAGTACGGGCCTACAGAAACGACGGTCGGCAGTCACTGGAAGTGTATCGAGGAAGGCCATCAGACGCCTATTTCTATGGGCGCACCGATAACAAATATGCAAGGTATTGTGCTGGATGAAGATGGTCATCCGGTTCCCCCTTACGCCATCGGTGAGCTATACCTGACGGGGCCGGGAGTGGCCCGTGGTTATCTTAATCGACCTCAGTTAAGTGCCGAGCGGTTCATTGATAATCCGGCCTACCAGAGCGGCCAGTCGGCCTGTTACCGC
Source organism: Pseudoalteromonas sp. PPB1 (assembly GCF_015356275.1). NCBI lineage: Bacteria > Pseudomonadati > Pseudomonadota > Gammaproteobacteria > Alteromonadales > Pseudoalteromonadaceae > Pseudoalteromonas > Pseudoalteromonas sp. PPB1. Next base: position 10,685 of record NZ_JACEQV010000043.1, read on the forward strand.
AAGCTATATAAAACCGGCGATCTGGTCAGAACGCTGGGCAATTCAGAAATGACTTTTATCGGGCGTATCGATGAGCAGGTTAAGCTCAACGGATACCGAATTGAGCTCGAAGAAGTGAAGCGCCAGATAGCAGAGCAGGGGTTAGTCGAGCAGGCAGAAGTTCTGTTGGTTGAACAACAAGCGCAGATGCGACTGGTGGCCTTCATTGAACTGACTTCTGAAGGGACACTGCTGGTAAATCAGCAGGGCGAGGCGGCTATGACCGAAGGTCTGATACAGGCGTTGGCCGAGCAGCTACCAGAATACATGATCCCGGCTGACTATCTGGTGATTGAGCACTGGCCTTTGACGGTCAATGGCAAGCTCGACAGCAATCAGTTGGCGGAACTGGCAACAACTCAGCAAAGCGCGGTGTATGCAGCGCCAGAGACGGAAATGGAAGCCCATATTAACCAACTCTGGGCCGATATTCTGTCGTTGCAGGAGCGCGAAATTGGTCGTGACGGACATTTCTTCAAGCTCGGTGGTAACTCTATTTTACTGATAAAAATGCTCGGAAGTTTGAAAAAGCAATGGGGCATTTCGCTTGCATTTAATGAGGTCTTTAATCGCGTGGTGCTGCGAGATCTGGCCCAGTACGTCCAGCAGAAAGTGACTGAAAAGCAAGCCCAAGAGGCATTGGAAGAAAAAGCCACAGAGGCGGAGGGGTGGTTATGATAGCCAAGCAAATTATTGATGAAGCGATTGCCAGTGATATTTTACTGTTTACCGAAGCGGGTAAGCTGGGCTTTAAGCAAAAATCCGCAGCACCTTTTCCAGAGGCGCTGAAAAAGCAAATTCAGGCCCATAAAGCGGACATCATCGCGTTTCTGGCAAACCAGCACAATGACCTCGACATTCCACAGCGGCCTGCTGACAAGACGCGACTGCCCTTGTCGAACGCGCAGCAAAGGCTGTGGTTTATCGACAGCCTGAAGCAGGGGTCGGCCGAGTATAACCAACCATTGGCGTTTACAGTTAGCGGGCAACCGGATCTGACAAAGATTGAAGCCGTTCTGAATGTCATTGTTGAAAGGCATGAAATCTTACGAACGACTTACCATCAGGATGACACGGGGGCTTACCAACAGGTGAACATCAGTCAGCCATGCCGGGTAAAGGTCCATGATCTGTCACAGGTCGATAACTGGCCGTCACAGATAGCCGAGGTGATCGCCACTGAGTCGGCAAAGTGTTTTGACCTGAGCGCGGATCTGATGCTCCGGGTCGACTACTTTAAGGCTCCTGCCACTGAAGAGACGAGCGGTGTGCTGTTATTCAATACCCATCACATTGCCTCCGATGGCTGGTCACAGCAAATTTTGCTGCGTGAGTTTGTGACTGTGTATGAGCAGCTCAACGTCGGGCAAAGTGCTGAACTGGCCCCGCTGGAAATCCAGTATGGCGATTTTGCACTGTGGCAGCAGCAACGCGCAGAGAATGGTGCGCTGGATGACGCCTTGTCTTACTGGCAGCAGCAGCTGGACGATGCGCCACTGGTGCATGACCTGCCATTGTGTCAGACGCGTCCGGCGACCAAACAACATGCCGGTGGCCATGTTCAGGGTCGGCTGGCAAGCAAGGTTGCGCAGCCTTTGCTGGCCCTGGCACTACGCCTTCAGGTCACACCGTTTATGCTGATGCATGCCTTGTTGTCGTTATTATTGAGTCGTTATAGTAACAGCACTGATATCGTGATTGGCACACCCGTGGCGAACCGCATTTCGCCGCAACTGGACAAGCTGATCGGCTTTTTTGTCAATACCCTGCCATTGCGTGTGGACACTGACCAGCAGAACTTGCATGAGCTGGTGGCGCACGTTAAAGAGGTCCACCTGGCAGCTCAGCAGCACCAACAGGTGCAATTTGATCAACTGATAGAGCACCTTAATATCCCGCGTAGCGCACAATATGCGCCTTTGTGTCAGATTATGCTCACCACAGCAAGCGAGTTTGGCATTAATCAGAACCGCGATATGTTGGCTTCTGCACTGGCCTCTGACGGACTGGCACTGGCGCCTTTTGGAGTAGAGCGGGTGGTTGCCAGGTTCGATATTGATATGCATATCAATATCAGCGATGGTGGCGTTGAGCTGGACTGGCTGTATGACAGCAGCATTTTTTCTAATACTTTTATTACCCGGTTGAATCAGAACTTTGCAGCTTTGCTGTGTCAGGTGAGTGCGCAAGGTGAAGCGGATCTGCCATTAGGCGACATTTCGGCCTTGTGTGAGTCTGAGCGTCAGCAATTGGTCAGTACAGGGGAGCAGCAGCGTCTTGAGTATGATACCAGCCGCTGCATTCACGCTTTATTTGAACAACAGGTGGAGGCTGCACCGGAGGCAACGGCCTTGCTGTTCCAGAACCAATCCATCAGTTACGCCGAGCTAAATCAGCGGGCCAATCAGCTGGCCCATTACCTGCTAAGTGAGCAACAGATCACACCTGAAACCCTGATAGGGGTATGCAGCAGCCGTTCGGTGGAGATGATGGTGAGCATGCTGGCGATACTCAAAGCCGGTGGCGCGTATGTGCCACTGGATCCGGATTATCCGGCCAGCCGCCTGAGCTATATGGCAGCCGATGCAGGTCTTAAGCAAGTGATTGGGTATGGCAGTGGTCTGGCCGTGGCTCAGAGCCTGATGAGCGAACAAGCGGGCACCGCCATTGATATTGCAGCTCTGACGCTTGATGACTATCCACAACACAATCCAGCCCTGGACGAGATTTGTAACGATAGCCTGGCCTATGTGATCTATACCTCAGGCTCAACCGGCCAGCCCAAGGGCGTGCAGCTTATTCATCAGGGCGCAGTGAATCTGGCTCACAACCAGCAAGCCCGTTTTGCCACCTGTGCCGACAGTAAAGTGTTGCAATTTGCATCCATCAGTTTTGATGCAGCGACTTGGGAGTGGCTGATGGCTTTGATCCCGGGTGGTACCCTGGTGATTGCCGACGAGTTACAACGCACGGATGTACAGCAGCTGTCTGAGCTGTTAAAAACGCAGCAGATCACCCATGCAACTTTGCCACCGGCGTTGTTATCGACCATGACCTTGCAGACAGATCTGGCGCTGCAATGTTTAATTGTTGCAGGGGAAGCCTGTGAAGAAAATGTGGTGGCTCGCTGGCGGGCACATTATCCTTTCTATAATGCTTATGGCCCGTCGGAGACCTCAGTCTGTGCGACTGTGGGTGAAATTATTGATGACACCATACACATCGGCACACCTTTGTGTAATGTTCAGACCTATGTGCTGGATCAGCAACAGAACTTATTGCCTCACCGTAGCTTAGGCGAGCTGTATGTCGGTGGCGACGGTCTGGCGCGTGGCTATCTGGGTCAGCCTGAGCTGACGGCCGAGCGCTTTATTGAGAATCCATTTTATGACCCCGAGGTGGCAGGCAGCTCGAAGCGACTGTATCGCACCGGCGATTTAGTGCGCTACCTGGCTGATGGCAACCTGGCCTTCGTGGGCCGTGCCGACGACCAAATTAAAATTCGCGGCTTCCGGGTTGAACTGGGCGAGATAGCTCAGCAGCTAAGCCGCCAGACACAAGTAGACAGTGCACTGGTGCTGGCCAAGAACGGCCCGGCAGGCACCTATTTGGTGGCGTATGTCCAGCCAGTTGAGACCATCGCAGAGCAAGCACAGCCAGAGTTTATGGCTCAGACACTGGCCACGCTGGCACAAACCTTACCGGATTACATGGTGCCTAAGCTGGGCGTGGTGATTGACGACTGGCCACTGACCGCCAACGGTAAAGTTAACAAAAAAGCCCTGCCTGAAGCAGACACGTCGGCATTGCAGGGTACTTATGTGGCGCCGCAGGGGGAGCGCGAGCAATTAATCGTGACGCTGTGTGGCGAATTGCTGGCACAGCCTGCTGAGCAGCTTAGCGTCACGGCAAACTTTTTCACACTGGGCGGCCATTCCCTGTTGCTTATGCAGCTGGCCAGCCGACTCAGACAACAAGGTTTTGAGGTGGATGCACAGGCGCTGTTCGCCGCTCAGTCCTTACAGGAAATGGCACAGGGATTGAGCCGTGCCACTACAGGCGACACAGATGAAAGCCGCAGCCTGATCCCGGCCGGTTGCACCGCCATTACGCCGGATATGGTGCCGCTCGCTTCATTGAGCCAGGCCGAGCTGAACGACATCGCCACCGAGATCCCAGGGGGCATGGCCAACATTCAGGATATCTATCCGCTGGCACCGTTACAGGAAGGGGTGCTGTTCGTACACAGCATGGACCCGGATAACGACCCCTATGTCACTAATTACCTTTATGAATTAAAAAGCGATGCGGCACTGACTCAGTTTACTGACAGCCTGAATTTTTTGCTGGCCCGTCATGATGTGCTGCGTACTGCCATTCTCTGGCAGGGCAAGCGTCAGGCATTGCAGGTGGTACAGCGCACAGTTACGCTGCCAGTGACACAGCTTGCCTGTGCCGGGGGCATGAGTGCACAGCAAACCATCACCGCACTGGCCGATGGTCCACAGTGGCTGGATCTGGCTCAGGCACCATTGTTACGCCTTCAGGTGTGTCAGGACCCGGACACGGGTTACCACTATGCACTATTACAGGCACACCACCTGATCATCGACCATGTTGCCATGGCGGTGATCCAGGATGAACTACACAGTTACAGCGCAGGTAAGGCGCAGAGCTTGCCTGCGCCGGCGTCTTACCGTCAGTTTATCAGCGACACCCTGGCGCGCATGGAAACGCTCGACATCGAAGGGTTTTTCTCTGAGTCGCTGGGCCATATCAGCGAGCCGACACTGCCCTTTGGGCTGCAGGATACTCAGGGTAACGGTGATACTATTCGAGAGCATAAAGTGGCTCTGAGTGATGCGTTGAGCAAGGCCATCCGCGCTTATGCAAAACAGCATGAAGTCAGTCCGGCAGCGATTTTCCATGCCGCCTGGGCACTGGTGCTGGGGGCTTGCAGCAACCAGCAGGAAGTGGTGTTCGGCACTGTGATGAGCGGTCGGATGAATGGCGGCGCAGGTGTAGAACGCCTGCTGGGGATGTTGATCAACACCTTACCCGTGGCGGTCGAGTTACGGGGATCTTCGGTCACAGACTTGATTAAAGACGTGGACAAACGATTGAAAGCGTTGCTGCCTTATGAGCAGGTGTCGCTGGCACAGGCGCAGAAACACAGCGCGGTGGGCTCAGATGGTCCGTTATTCAGCGCGATGCTGAACTATCGTCACACCGAGCGGGATGAAGCCGATACGCCAGCAAAAGACAGCGATATTCAGGGTCTGAGCGCACAGGAGCGCACCAACTACCCGTTTAACTTATCGGTGAATGATTATGGCGCAGCCCATGTGTTCAGCCTGGACTTACAAATTGATGAGCAGGTAGAGATCAGCCGCATCGCAGAGTATGTGATGACGGCGCTGAGTAAGCTAACGGAAGCAACCCAAACACAACCAGTAAGTGAACTGAGCGTACTGCCGGCGGATGAAGTGGCCAGGTTACTGACGCAGGGTCAGCGCAGCTTAGGCTACGACGACACGGCCTGTATTCACCATTTATTTGAACAACAGGCAGAGGCAGCGCCTGAGGCAACCGCCCTGGTGTTCCAGGACCAATCCATCAGTTACGCCGAGCTAAATAAGCGGGCCAATCAGCTGGCCCATTACCTGCTGAGTGAGCAACAGATCACACCTGAAACCCTGATTGGGGTGTGCAGCAGCCGCTCGATGGAGATGATGGTGAGCATGCTGGCGATACTCAAAGCAGGTGGGGCCTACGTGCCACTGGACCCGGATTATCCGGCCAGTCGTCTGAGCTATATGGCAGCCGATGCTGGCCTTAGGCAAGTGATTGGGTTTGGCAGTGGTCTGGCAGTAGCCCAGAGCCTGATGAGCGAACAAGCGGGCACTGCTATAGATATTGCAGCTCTGGCGCTTGATGATTATCCGCAGCACAACCCGGCTCTGGATGAGATCAGTAGCGACAGTCTGGCTTATGTGATTTACACCTCAGGCTCAACCGGTCAGCCCAAGGGCGTGCAGCTTATTCATCAGGGCGCAGTGAACCTGGCTCACAACCAGCAAGCTCGTTTTGCTACTTGTGCCGACAGTAAAGTGTTGCAATTTGCATCCATCAGTTTTGATGCGGCGACCTGGGAGTGGCTGATGGCCTTGATCCCGGGAGGTACCCTGGTGATTGCCGACGAATCACAACGTACGGACGTACAGCAGCTGTCTGAGCTGTTAAAAATGCAGCAGATCACCCATGCGACTTTGCCACCGGCGTTGTTGTCGACCATGACGTTGCAGACAGATCTGGCGCTGCAATGTTTAATTGTGGCAGGGGAAGCCTGTGAAGAAAATGTGGTGGCACGCTGGCGGGCACATTATCCTTTCTATAATGCTTACGGTCCGTCGGAGACCTCAGTCTGTGCGACTGTGGGTGAAATCATTGATGGCACTATACATATTGGCACACCTTTGTGTAATGTTCAGACCTATGTACTGGATCAGAAACAGACCTTATTGCCTCACGGTAGCTTAGGCGAGCTGTATGTCGGTGGTGACGGCCTGGCGCGTGGCTATCTGGGTCAGCCCGAAATGACGGCTGAGCGCTTTATTGACAATCCATTTTATGACCCTGAGGTGGCAGGCAGCTCGAAACGCTTGTATCGCACCGGCGATTTAGTGCGCTACCTGACCGATGGCAACTTGGCCTTCGTAGGTCGTGCCGACGACCAAATTAAAATTCGTGGTTTCCGGGTTGAGCTGGGTGAGATTGCTCAGCGACTCAGTCAGCTGACTGATATTGACTCAGCGGTTGTGGTGGCCAAAAAAGGTGCATCGGGCAATGACCTGGTTGCTTATATACAGCCGGCAGAGGTCGTCACAACTGAGGATCAGAGTGACTTTATCGGTGCGACTTTGGCACAGCTTGCCGCTCAGGTGCCAGAATATATGGTGCCTAAGCTGGCGGTGGTCATCGACGAGTGGCCATTGACGGCGAACGGAAAAATTAACAAAAAGGCGTTGCCTGAGCCGGATAAGGCACTGCTGCAAAATGCATATTGCGCACCGAGAAACAACACCGAAGCTACGCTGTGTGATATCTGGCAGGATTTACTGGGCATAGAGCAGGTGGGAATACAGGATAACTTCTTTACGCTGGGTGGCGATTCCATCATTGCCATTCAAATGGTCGGGCGCGCCAGACAACAGGGTTTGCACCTGAACGTGAAACAGCTGTTTGCGACGCCAAGTATTGCAACCCTGAGTGAACATGTTGAATTCAGTACCCGCATCAATGCGCAGCAGGATGCGGTGACCGGGGAGATGCCATTGCTGCCAATCCAGCAGCGCTTCTTTGCGGCAAACCGGGCTGCGCCAAGTCATTATAATCAGTCATTACTACTCAGCGCGCCGGGTAATTTAACAGGCCACTTTTCTGAGTTGGTAAACGCATTGGTTGAGCGCCATGACGCGTTGCGACTGCGATTTGCAGAGGTCGCCAGCTTTGTACCGCTGTGCGACACGCAGGTGGCCAATATGCATCAGATAGTTGATTTGAGCGAGCTGGACGAGGCGGATTTCAGTGCTGAGGTTGAGCGTCGGTGCGATGCCTTGCAGCGGCAGCTGGATATAGAAAAGGGGCCATTGTGCAAGTTTGTGTATTTTTATGCTGGTGATGATAAGCCTGCACGGCTGTTTATGACCATTCACCACCTGGTTGTGGACGGGGTATCCTGGCGTATTTTGCTTCAGGATCTGGAAACCGCGCTGCAGGCAATTGAAACTGCACAACCTATCCAGCTGGCGGAAAAAACCAGTTCTTATCAGGCCTGGGGCGAAGCGGTGAATGCGCTGGCGCAGTCCGAGGCACTGAGTGAGCAACAGACTTACTGGCGTGACAGACTGTCATTGTTCCCGGCTCAGCCTTCAGTCAAAGTAGCGGCCGAGCAGTGGCATAATGTGTCCTTCTCTTTGGATGAATCGGACACCCGGATATTACTGGCAGACTGTCAGCAGGTATTCCACAGTAATGTGGACACGCTGATGCTCAGTGCTTTCCTGCTGGCTTATCAGAATACCTTTGACAGACCTTTGCTGCGTGTTGATATGGAAAGTCATGGCCGGGAAGAAGCCGTGTTTGACGGGCTGGATGTGACTCAAACAATGGGCTGGTTTACCAATCTTTATCCGTTGATCCTCGGGGGTCAGCAAGATGACCTGATCGCAACCGTTAAGTCGGTAAAACAGACGCTGCAACAATTGCCCATGCATGGTCTAGGGTATGGATTATTAAAGTATATCCGGCAGGACGCTGAGATCTGTGCTTTGGATAAACGTAGTGTCGATCAGGCAATCGTCTTTAACTATCTGGGTAAACTAGACAATGTGACGGGCACGCAGGGCCGTTTGGCAATGGCGCAAGAATCGCGTGGCGCAGAGTCAGCCCCTGAGGCGGCCGACCTGCATCACTTAATGGTCAATGGTCAAAGCCAGGACAATCAGTTGAGATTTGATTTGAGCTTTGCGATGCCAAGTTATTCAGAGGCACAAATTGAGGCATTATCAGTCCGGTTTAAAGCGGTTTTACTTCAGCTAGTAGCCAAGGCCAAAGCTGGTGCTGAGTGTCAGACTTTGATTGTCGAGGATTTCCCGGCTGCGACACTGGAACAGGCCCATCTGGACTCATTGCAATCTCAATACTCAGATATAGAAAGAGTGTATGTGGCAACGCCGATGCAACAGGGGATGATTTACCATGACTTACTTCAGCAAGATGCCAGTCTGTATACCACGCTGACACACTTTGAGCTTGATGGTGAGGTGGACACACCTGCCATGCAGCAGGCCTGGCAGAATGTGATTGCACGCCATGCAATCCTACGCACCAGCTTCAGTGTGTTTGATGATGCAGATATTCATCAGGTGGTACATAACAATGCGCTCATTGAGATGGAAGTACTTGACTGGCAACATAAGTCCGCTGAGTTACTGGCAACCCAGCTCAGTGAGTTGCATCACGCCATTAAAGCCAAAGGGTTTGATTTTAATCTGGCCCCGTTAATGAGTCTGACACTGGTGCGTTTGCCCGCGCAAAAAGCCCAGCTTATCTGGTCTCATCACCATGTCTTGACCGATGGCTGGTGTCAGGCCACTTTGTTCTCCGAGGTACTGGGCTATTATCAGAGTCTGACCGGTGGACAGCCTCTGACCTTGCCTCCTGCGGCGAATTACGAGGATTATATTCAATGGTTATGTAACCAAAATAGGGATGATGCGCGGGCTTTCTGGGATGCTGAACTGGCAGGAGTTAGTGCACCGACTACGTTGCAGTTACCTGCTGCGGCCAGTGACGTTCCGTGTTATGACGAAATCAAATGGAGTTGCGATGAAACGCTTACCCGTCAGCTGAGTCAATTTGCGCAAAATCAGCAGGTCACAGCGAATGCTGTGCTGCAATTAGTGTGGGCTTATACACTGCACCGCTACAGTGCGCAATCGGATGTATGCTTTGGCACCACCTTATCCGGGCGTCCGCCGGAAGTGGCAAATGTGGAGCAAATGATAGGGCTGTTTATTAATACGGTGCCGGTCAGAGTGCAACTGGACCATCAGGCCAGTATTGGTGCTCAGCTACAACAAATGCATAAGGCACACAGTCAGCGTGAACAGCATAGTTACCTGCCGTTGCCGGAGATATTAAGCTGTGGCGGGCATGGTATTCAGGGGGCAATGTTCGATAGCTTGTTTGTGTTTGAGAATTTCCCGGCCGATCTGCATGATACCGGATCTCAGGCGCAGCACAGCGGAGCAAGTCAGTTACAGGTGAACAGTGCTGCATCGATTGAATACACTAACTACCCGGTTGCCATGACCGCCTCGATGCAGGGAGTATTGAGTTTACGACTGAGCTTCCATGGCCATCAGTATGAGCGCGCCGATATGGAAGGCTTGTTGGGCCACTTTAATACGGCACTGAGAAATCTTATCGCACTCGATGCCACAGCATCGCTTGGCGAGATGGAGATTATGCAGCCTCAGGAGCAGCAAGCACTGCTCGCAGCACCGAAAATGGCCTATGCCGATGCGCAGTTGCACAGCGTAATTGCGCAGTTTGACCACCATGCCCGCGTGACGCCTGAGCGTCCGGCGCTGGTCATGGATAATCGAACCGTCAGCTATGCGGAACTGGATAAAATGGCAACCACTCTGGCTGCTCAATTAGTTCATGAATATGGTATACAACAGCGTGACCTGATAGGTTTATGTGTTGAGCGCTCAATCGACACTGTGGTGGGGATTTTGGCAATTCTCAAAGCCGGTGGGGCATATGTACCGTTAGATCCAAACAGTCCGGCAGAGCGTCTGAACTATATTATTAATGATGCCCACATTGCACTGTGTCTGGCACAGCCTCAGTGTGCTGCGGCGCTCGACGAGGCGCAGTGTCAGGTGGTGAGCCTGGATGGCAAGGCACTGCTGAGTCAGGACCACGGCTTGACCCTTGTGTTACCCGAAGTGTTACTGAGCGACCCAGCCTATGTGATCTATACTTCAGGGTCGACAGGGGCGCCGAAAGGCGTGGTTCAGACTCATCGTAATATGGCACGCTTATTCGCCAGTGCGGCGGAGGACTTTTCGTTTAGCAATCAGGACACCTGGTGTTTGTTCCACTCCTATGCATTTGACTTCAGTGTCTGGGAGATTTGGGGCGCGCTTATTCACGGTGGTAAATTGTTGATCCCAACTCATCATCAGACTCGTGATACGGCTGCGTTTGTTGAGTTATGTCAGCAGCACCAACTCAGTGTATTAAATCAGACTCCGAGCGCCTTTGGGGTGTTTGCTGAACATGTGGTTGCGCACGATATCAGCCTGCCGGCACTACGCTATGTGGTATTCGGGGGAGAAGCACTGCAAACACAGCATTTGCAAAGCTGGTGTCAGCATCCGGCAAATGCACAGGCCGAATTGATTAACATGTATGGGATCACCGAGACCACAGTGCATGTCACCTTTGCGCCTATTGCGCGCCAGGAGATTGATCAGATCCACATTGGCAGGCCGCTGGCGGATCAGGCTGTCTATATTCTTGATGCACAGCTGCAACCTGTGCCTGTGGGGGTCGCGGGTGAAATGTATGTCACAGGGGCCGGGCTTGCCGATGGTTATTTGGGCCGTGAGGCTTTGAGTGCCGAGCGCTTTATCGACAACCCGCACTGTGTCGGTATGGGCTGCGAAAAACTGTATAAAACCGGAGATCTGGGTCGCCACCAGCGCGATGGGCGAATTCAGTTCATCGGTCGCATGGATGATCAGGTGCAGATCCGGGGTTTCAGGATTGAACTCGGTGAAGTCACGCATCAGTTAAGCAGTATCACCCATGTAGACAGTGCCGTAGTGATTGCCAGACAGAGCCAGGGAACTCAGGTTCTGCATGCTTATCTGAAGCTGGAACACAGTGTCGATGAGCAGCAGCATACACAGGAGATTGAGCGTATCAAGCGCGCAGCCGCGGCTTTCTTACCCGCTTATATGGTACCTGAACAAATGACGCTGATGCAGGACTGGCCACTGACGGTGAATGGCAAAATCGACAAAAAGGCACTGCCGCAACCGGGCGAAGGCGTATCGGGCAGCAAGCAGGTTGCACCGTCCACAGAGACTGAGTGTCAGCTGCGGGATATCTGGGCGGAGTTACTGGATTACGATGGTGCACGGATCAGTGTTAATCAGTCTTTCTTTGAGCTGGGTGGACACTCACTGAGCTTAATGAAGCTGGTACAACGCCTGCATCAGGCCTTTAACGTCTCTGTGTCGATTAAAGAAGCCATTGAGCACGCACAAATCGATCAACTGGCGCAGCTCCTGGATAAGAAAATACTGGACTTGCAGCTGAGTGAAATTAACGAAGCTGAGCTGGACGAAGTCGAGTTCTAAGCCGTTATTCCCGGTGCCAATGGCACCCGGATACCTGTTCATGATTGACAGCCTTGATCTCATGCATGAGATCAAGGCTACTGTGCCGTGTTTGCACGGATAAAATGTTGTACAACTCTGTTCGAGCAATGCAGTATGAAAGCGCTCAACCCCGCCTGATTTACGGGTCTTTTCGTTGTCAAGAGAGGTGACAGATCAGTGGCCTTGTCAAATCTTACAGGCAGTCATCACCACCCCGGTTCTGTTATAAATAGTCGTATGTAGTGACCACAGAAGTAACATGAAGTCAGTCTCTGGCGCATGTCTCGACTAACAGGACTTGAATGAATGGTTGAAATCAACAAATTATTAGCTGAACTGGTTGCTCAGGGAGTAGCAGTTTACCTGGATAATGGCAAGCTCAAGGCCAAAGCCCAGAAAGGGGCCCTGACCGCAGAGCATAAAGCGCTTATTAGCGCGAATAAGCATGACATTATTGCAACGCTGTCCCAATCAGCCCCCATTGAGCAGGTTGAACGCATTCAGCCGGTGGCAGAGCAAGAAAAACAACATAGTTTGTCGTTTGCTCAGCAGCGTCTGTGGTTTGTCAATCAACTACAAGGCGGTGGCAGTGAGTACAATATGCCGATGGCGTACTCGGTGTATCAGCCGTTTGATGTATCACGCGCCACGCGTGCGTTGCGCACCATTATCGCGCGTCATGAAATTCTCAGAACGGGCTATGAAGCCAGTGACGAAGGACCCCGGCGCCTGGTACGTGAACAAGTCAGCAATGAGGTGCAGTTTACCGATCTGAGCGCGCTGGCGGAACCCGTGCAACGGGACGAGGTCAAGGCACTGGCGCTGGCCCATGCCGGACGGGAATTTGATCTGCAACACGATGCACTGCTGGATATTCACTATGTCAAACTAACCGATACGCCGTGTGGTACTCAGCCTCATGGTATTTTGCTGTTTAACATGCACCATATCGCGTCCGATGCCTGGTCGATGGACATACTTAAAAATGAATTTATGACGCTGTACAGCAGTGAACAGGGGTTACCCCCTTTATCGGTGCAGTACAGTGATTTTGCTTATTGGCAGCAAAACTGGGCAAAGTCGCAGGACTATCAGGACCAGTTAGCCTACTGGCGTTCACATCTCACGGGCTTACCAGAATTACACAGCCTGACCCCAGATCATCCCAGACCTGCGAAGAAAAAGTTCAGTGGCAAAAAATGCAATCAGACACTCAGTGCTGAACTGACGGAAAAATTAGTAACCATTGCCCGTCACTATCAGTTATCACCCTTTATGTGTCTGCACAGTGCGCTGGTATTGCTACTCCATACTTTTACAGCCAGCCGGGATATTGTGGTGGGCACCACCGTTGCTAACCGGGCTCAGGCCGAAGTGGCGCAGTTAATAGGGTGTTTCTTAAATCGTCTGGTATTGCGGGTGGAGCTCAAAGCCCAGTCCCTGGACAGTTATCTGCAACATATTCGGCAAGTTCATTTGTCGGCTCAGGCCAATCAGGATGTGCCTTTTGAGCACCTGGTTGAGCAGCTCGATGTAACCCGCTCTAATAGCTATACGCCGCTATTTCAAATTCAGCTGACCTGTAATGACAGTGGTTTAGCTGACAGCCCACAGGCGCCGAAAAGCACGCCGTTCAGACCGTATGTGCCCGAAGATATGACCATGACAATTCGCGGTGATATCGATATCCATGCAGAGCTTGGTCAGGAGGGGACCGTGATTGGCTGGTCATATGATGATGCCTTGTACAGTGAACAAAGCATCACGACCATGATGGCACATCTTGAAATTATCTTAGAAAACTATGCCCGTTGTCTGGACACTGAGCATGGATTTACCACTTCTATTGATACTTTGACGGCGCTCAGCGATACGCAGTTTAGTCAGTTACAAACCCAGTTGCCAGTCACGCACAGCGCTTACGACGCGCGCAGTTTGACAGAGCGCTTTGAGCAGCAGGCTGTGCTGACACCGGATGCGATTGCCGTGCACAGTGACACCGAACAACTTAGCTATGCGCAGCTTAATGCGCTGGCGGCTAAACTGGCTGACTGTTTGCAGGAGCAGGGCGTTGAGCCCGGCGATCTGGTGGGTGTTTGTATGCCACGCAGTGCCTGCCTGATGGTGAGCTTACTGGGCGTGCTCAAAGCCGGGGCAGCTTATATTCCGTTTGAACCCAGCAACACCAAAGCCCGCAACCAGCAGATTATCGCTGATGCCGCTCTGGAGTGGGTGATTGTCAGTGACGCACTGGCCGCCCGCGTTCCGG